>NZ_MJGR01000002.1:0-32725 GCF_001865105.1 Curtobacterium sp. MCBA15_016 | reverse complement strand
GCCGACCGGGAGGCCCGTGGCCGCCGCGGCCTCGGCCGTGACGGTGCCGAGGACCTCGCCCGGCGCGACGAGCTCGACCAGCTGGTCGCGTCGCATGCCGGTCGCGGCATACGCCGCTTCGTCCTCGCTCCACCGCCAGGTGTCGGTGTCGATCGGCCAGACACCTTGGTAGTTGGCCGCGGTGTCCCGGAAGGCACCGGTGAGCCGGTGCGTGACGTACCCGGAGGACGTCGTGACGTACGCCACGTCGTCCTGCTCGGCGACGAAGGGCGCGCCGACGCGGGCGTCCATCCAGCTCAGGACCGGCTGGGCGAGCGACCCGTCGGCGCGGAGCACCGCCCGGCAGAACCGGATCGTGCAGAGACCGACGCCGACGATCTCGGACGGGTCGCCCGGGAACGCCTCCATCGCGATCCGGCACGCCGCCGCGATCGAGTCCCAGAGGTCGTCGTCCGGGTGCTCGACCACTCCAGGGGCCGGCGTGTGGTTCGGCCGCAGCGGCACACGCCCCTCGGCGACGACCCCGCCCCGCTCGTCGAAGACCGTGACCTTCGACGACTGCGAGCCGTTGTCGATGCCGACGAGGTACCTGGTCATGCGCCGGTGCGCCCGCTCGTCGCGCGACCGAACGTGGTGTCGGGGTCGGCCGCGGCCGGCTGGATCGCGCCCGGCTCCGGGAAGATCGTGCCCTTGTTCATGATGCCCTTCGGGTCGAACTGCGCCTTGAGTCCCTGCATGATCGCGAACGCCGAGCCGTGCTCCTCCTCGACCCAGGGGGTGCGGTACTTGCCGACACCGTGGTGGTGGACCATCGAGCCACCGTGGCGCAGCGCCTCCTCGACGATGATCGCATTGAGGGGGATGTGGTACTTCTCGATCTCCTCCTCGGGCGAGCAGTCGATGCGGTAGTCGTACACGAAGTACATGTTCGTGCCGGTCTGGTAGCTGTGCGACGAGTGGCCGCCGAGCATCGTCAGGTCGCCGGCGTACGGGTACTCCTCGCGGATGCGGCGCATGACCGCGTCGTACACGTCGCCGACGGCCGACCAGTCCGCCGAGACCTCGGTCGTGTAGCCGAGCTGCTTGTCGCGCAGCATGACGGCCTTCTCGGCGTCGATCTTGTCCTGGCCCCAGTTGAGGTTGTCGAACCACGCCTCGATGAGCGCGGGGTCGACCTGCTCGTGCGGGTGCTGGGCGAGGACGCGCTGGATCTCCTCCGAGGTCGCACGGACGATGCCGGCGGGACCCTCGGCGACGAAGACCACGACGCACTTGTCCTTCGAGAAGTGCGAGAAGTGCTGGTTGGCGTCCTCCGGCGAGTACAGCCGCACGACCGAGGGGTGGAAGCCGTTCGTGATGACCTCGCGCAGGATCGCGATGCCCGTCCGCATGTCGTCGACGAGCGCACCGTGGAACTCGTTGTTCTCGGGCTGGTACGTGAAGAGCTTGACCGTGACCTCGGTGATGACGCAGAGCGCACCCTCGTTGCCGATGACCACGTGGCGGATGTCCGGGCCGGCCGAGCGGCGCGGGACGGCCTTGATGCGACGGACCTTCCCGCCGGGGAACACGGCCTCGAGCCCGACGACCATGTCCTCGATCGCGCCGTACAGGGTGGAGAACTGCCCGATCGAGCGGGTCGCGACGAGGCCGCCGTACTGGGCGAGCGGCTTCGACTGCGGCGAGTGGCCGGTGGTGAGGCCCTGTAGGCGGAGCTCGTCCTCGAGGCGCTGGAGCGGCACACCGGCCTGCACCGTGACCTGCATGTTCTCCGGGTCGATCTTCAGGACGGCGTCCATCCGCGAGCAGTCGAGCACGATCGTGTCGACGACGCTCGTCTCGAGGCCGCCCTCGGTACCGGTGCGACCGGTGCGCGGGACGATGTTGACGAGGTTGTCGTCCGCGAACGCCAGGATCGCGGCGACGTCCTCGGTCGACTCGGCGTTGACGATCGCGACGGGGGTCGGGGCGTCGTGGATGCCGTGCACGGACTGGTACTTCTTGAACCGGTCGACGCTGGCGTCCTTGAGGTGCTGCTCGTCCGTGTCGATCTGTTCGGGGCGGACGATGCCGGCGAGACGCTGCAGGATCTCGGCCCGGTCGAGGGTGGCGATCGAGTCGATCATGGTGGTGAGCCCTTCGTTGGTGTGTTTCGTTGCTCTGGTCTGGTGGTCTGTGCCCAGGAGGCGCGTGGCGGCGCCGTCACGCGCCTCCTGTCCGTCGTCAGCGGACGAGGTACCCGCCGTCGACGGTGAGGGTGTGGCCGTTCACGTAGTCGGATGCGCGCGAGGCGAGGAAGACCGTCGCGCCCATGAGGTCGGCGACGTCGCCCCAGCGCCCGGCCGGGATGTGGTCGAGCACGCGCTGGTTCGTCTCCGGGTCCGACCGGGTCTGCTCGGTGATCTTCGTGGCGAAGTACCCGGGCGCGATCGCGTTCACCTGCACGTTGTGCTGCGCCAGCTCGTCGCAGTACGCCTTCGTGAAGCCGACGATCCCGTGCTTGGTGGCGGCGTACGCGGGCGACCACTGTCCACCGAGGAACGCGAACAGCGACGCGATGTTGATGATCTTGCCCGAGCCCTGCGCGACGAAGTGCTTCGCGACGGCGTGCCCGAGGGCGAACGGCGCGGTGAGGTTCACGGCGATCATCGGGTCCCACTTCGCGCGGTCGAACGCCTCGACGTCGTCGAGCAGGCAGATGCCCGCCGAGTTGACGAGCACGTCGACCCCGCCGAGCCGCTCCGTGCACGCGTCGACGATGCGCGTCGGGGCGTCGGCGGCGGTGAGGTCGACCTCGAGGAACTCGTACCGGCGTCCCTCGCCCTCGACGAGCGCCCGGGTCGTGCCGTCGTCGTCGACCACGCTCGGCACGAACACGTCGGCGCCGGCCGTGGCGAGGGCGAGCGAGAACGCCCGACCGAGGCCCGAGTTGCCGCCGGTGACGATCGCACGCTTGCCGGCGAGCGAGAACAGGTCCATCGAGAAGTCGCGGATGTCCATGGGGTGAGGGGTCCTTTCGAGGTGGGTCAGGCGGCGACGACGACGTCGGGCGCCGGGCGGTTCCGCAGTTCGCGTGCACGGACGCGCATGGTGAGGGTGGTGAGCAGGAAGCCGAGGACGGCGGCGCCGAGGAGGACAGCGAACATGGTCGTGTAGCCGCCGCCCTGCGAGGGCACGCCGTTCGCCGGGTCGCCGACCCACCACGCGCCGAGGGCGGGGAGGAAGGCGTCCGGCAGGTAGGCGATGCCCGAGGCGAGCCCGATCACACCGCCGCGCTGGGCGAGCGGGACCTCGACCTCGCCGACCTGCGCCCAGTAGATGCCGCGCGAGGTGAACACCGCGAGGCACATCACGATCATGAGCACGACGGCGATCCACACGAGGGCGGGGTCGTGCGGCAGGAGCAGGAAGCCCACGGCGCTGATCGCCGCGACGACGAACGCCCACCGGAGGAACGCCGGCGACGACTTCGTCCACCGGTCGACGAGCACGCCGCCGACCGGGCCGCCGACGATCTGGAACACGTACGTGCGGACGACGCCGATCGCCCCGAGGAGCACGACGGGCACCGCAAAGCCGTCCTGCAGCAGCGGCGTGAGGTAGCCGAGCAGCGTGTAGAAGCAGTACATCGCCATGATCGAGAAGCCGATCAGCCAGGTGTACTTGTTGCGGGCGGCGGCCCCGAGCTCCCGGAGCGACACGGCCTGCCGTCCGACCTGGCCGAGGGCGTCCCGGTCGGTGCGGACGACGACCAGGACGAGCACGGCGAACACGAGGCAGAGCACGCCGTAGATGCGCATCACCCAGAGGACCCCGCCCGTCTCGGCGATCGCGGCGGCGACGATGGCGGCGCCGACGAAGCCCACGACGGTCGACGTGATGCCGCGGACGCCCTCGAGCCAGCCGAAGAGCTTGCCCTGCTCGTCGGCGGTCCCGAGCATCGAGACGAGCTTCACGAGCGACGACCAGTACAGCCCCATGCCGAGGACGGCCATGAGCACGTGGGCGACCACGACGCCGGTCTCACCGGGCACCGTCGACAGCCAGAGGTCGACGATCCCCATCCCCGCGAGCGCGATCACGATGAGCGCCTTCGGCGAGAAACGGTCGGCGAACCAGCCGCCGCAGAAGTACATGAGCACGGCGACGGCGCCGAAGACCGACGTGATCTCGCCGTAGCGCTGGATGGTGAGGTCGAGCGCGTGCGCGGTGTCCGCGAGGAACACGAACCGGATGTACGCGACCTGGAAGATCACGCCGCCGGTCATCGACAGGACGATGAAGCTCGTCAGTCTGCGGGCCTTGGTCAAGACCACTCCTTCGTGGTGGATGGGGTTCGGTGGACGCAAAAAAGAGAACAGCGACACCCCAGCGCTGGTGCGCTGCGGGTGTCGCTGTTCTCTGAGGTCTGGAGCGACTGCCGTCCTCGAGCGGACGGCCGATCTGCAGTTGTGCGTTCCGGTACGGGCGATATGCCGGATACGACGTGAACCGTACCCCACCGGATCGGGAAACGACAACTCAGGTGGCGTGGATGCCGGAGGCGTGCATAATGATCTGGCTCGGAATGTGAACGTGCACATGGGCGTGCCACGGCCCCGGGCAGGAAACGAGTAGCAATGGCGTCGACGCGGGCACAGCAACCGCGGTCGCCCAGCATCCGCGACGTCGCGCGGGTTGCCGGTGTGTCCCACCAGACGGTGTCTCGGGTGCTCAACAACTCGGACGCGATCCGGGCCGAGACCCGCGACCGTGTCCTCGCGGCGATGGAGCAGCTGCAGTACCGGCCGAACCGTGCCGCACGGGCACTGGTCACCAGCCGGACGCGGACGATCGGTGTGCTCACCGCGCAGCGCTCGCACTACGGGCCGGCGGTGACGATGCAGGCGATCGAGGACGCCGCGGTCAGCCGCGGGTACTCCGTGACGACGGCGAACATCGCCGAGCCGACCGACACCGCCGTCCGCGACGGCCTCGGGCACCTGCTCGACCAGGACGTCGAGGGGATCGTGGTCATCGCGCCGCAGCAGCGGGTGTTCGACCTCATCGAGGAGCTCGGGATCCGGACGCCGTACGTCACGATGCGCTCGAGCGTCGGCGAGGACCCGACCGCGCTCTGGGTCGACCAGATGGAGGGCGCCCGGCTCGCGACGGCGCACCTGCTCGACCTCGGGCACGAGTACGTCCGGCACATCGCCGGACCGCAGGACTGGATCGAGGCAGACGCCCGGATGCAGGGCTTCCTGCGCGAGATGTCCGACCGCGACATGCCCGTCGTCCCGCCGATCCTGGGCGACTGGTCCGCCGACTTCGGGTACCACGCCGGCCGGGAGCTCCTGCGCTGGCGGGACTGCACCGCGATCTTCTGCTCGAACGACGCGATGGCGCTCGGGGTGGTGCACGCCGCGCGCTCGTACGGCCTCGACGTCCCCGGGGACCTGTCGGTGGTCGGTTACGACGACATCCCCGAGGCGAAGCACTTCTGGCCGCCACTCACGACCGTGCAGGTGGACTTCGCCGAACTCGGCCGACGGTGCGTGGACCTGCTCCTGCCCGGCGACGACGACGCCGTCCTCCGGCCGATCGACATCGTGCCCCAGCTCGTGGTGCGCGGCTCCACGGGCGCTCCGCGCAAGCGCTGAGCGCCGCGCGGGCGCGCGTCGCGCCGCGCTTCGTGAGCAGAAATGGTCGGGTCGGGCAACGCGACCCGACCATTTGTGCTCACGATGCGGGGCGGGGCGCGCCCGTGCGCGGACGGGAGGCGCGGGGCGGCGCCGACCCGCGCCTCCAGGCCGTCATCGACCCACCCGGGTACCCCAACGCGGGGGACGTGCGGTGCCCGGTTCCGCCAGATCACGCGGCCCGTTACACAAACGCGACCAAACCGAATTGACAGGCGCGCCGATCGCGTGCGTAGTATTACCTCCGTTCCGCCGATGTGAACGGTCACATGACCGTCACGACGCGGGACTCCGGACGCGACAACGAAGTCCACACAGGCCTCCTGTGCCCTTCGTCGCCGCTCGCAGAACCACCCGAAGGACTGCCGCATCGCAGCGGCAGAAGGAGATGCACCGTGGCGTCAACCCCGATCGACACCGGCCTCGAGACCCGGTCGATCACCGCACCCGAGACGATCCTCGAGATGCGCTCGATCACCAAGGAGTTCCCTGGTGTGAAGGCGCTGTCCGACGTCTCGCTCAGCGTCCGTGCCGGCGAGATCCACGCGATCTGCGGCGAGAACGGCGCCGGCAAGTCGACCCTCATGAAGGTCCTGTCCGGCGTCTACCCGTACGGCACCTACGACGGCGAGATCGTCTTCGAGGGCGAAGAGGTCCGGTTCAAGGACATCAAGCAGTCCGAGCAGTCCGGCATCGTGATCATCCACCAGGAGCTCGCGCTGATCCCGGAGCTCTCGATCACCGAGAACCTGTTCCTCGGCAACGAGCCGGGCAAGTTCGGCGTCATCGACTGGACGAGCGCCCAGCTCCGTGCACAGGACCTGCTCGCCCGCGTCGGCCTCGCCGACGACCCGGACACGCAGATCAAGAACATCGGCGTCGGCAAGCAGCAGCTCGTCGAGATCGCCAAAGCCCTGCACAAGGACGTCAAGCTCCTCATCCTCGACGAGCCGACCGCGGCGCTCAACGAGAACGACTCGCAGCATCTCCTCGACCTCATCGTCGGGCTGAAGGCCAAGGGCATCTCGAGCATCATCATCAGCCACAAGCTGAACGAGATCGAGCAGATCGCCGACGAGATCACGATCATCCGCGACGGCAAGACCATCGAGACGCTGAACGTCAAGGGCGACGGCGTCAACGAGGACCGCATCATCCGCGGCATGGTCGGCCGCTCGCTCGAGAGCCGCTTCCCCGACCGCACCCCGAAGATCGGTGAGACGTTCTTCGAGGTCCGCGACTGGACCGTCCAGCACCCGCTCGACTCGTCGCGCCTGGTCTGCAAGGGCTCGAACTTCCACGTGAAGCGCGGCGAGATCGTCGGCTTCGCGGGTCTGATGGGCGCCGGCCGCACCGAGCTCGCGATGAGCATCTTCGGCCGCTCCTACGGCACGTGGCTCGGCGGGCAGATCATCAAGGACGGCGAGGAGATCAAGGTCACCAACGTCCAGCAGGCGATCGAGCACGGCATCGGCTACGTCTCCGAGGACCGCAAGGCGCTCGGCCTCAACCTGCTCGACACGGTCAAGCGATCGACCGTCGCGGCCGACCTGCAGAAGATCTCGAAGGCCGGCGTCGTGGACTCCCTCGAGGAGTACAACGTCGCCGAGAAGTACCGGAAGCTGCTCCGCACGAAGGTGCCGACCGTCGAGGAGAACGTCGGCAAGCTCTCCGGCGGCAACCAGCAGAAGGTCGTCCTGTCGAAGTGGATGTTCACCGACCCGGACATCCTCATCCTCGACGAACCGACCCGCGGCATCGACGTGGGCGCCAAGTTCGAGATCTACGGCATCATCCAGCAGCTCGCAGCCGAGGGGAAGGGCATCATCCTCATCTCCTCCGAGCTCCCCGAACTCCTCGGCCTCTCCGACCGGATCTACACGATCTTCGAGGGCCAGATCACGGCCGACATCCCCTCGGAACAGGCCGATCCAGAAACGCTCATGCGCAGCATGACCTCCGCGCGGAAGGGCGCTCTCGTCTCATGAAGAACCTGAAACTGCTGTTCGGCAAGGGCAACAGCATCGGCCAGTACGGCATGATCATCGCGTTGATCGCGATCGTGATCTTCTTCTCGATCACGACCAAGGGCCTGATCCTCGAGCCGACGAACGTCATCAACCTGTTCCTGCAGTACTCCTACATCCTGATCCTCGCGCTGGGGATGGTGATGGTGATCATCGCCGGCCACATCGACCTGTCGGTCGGTTCGGTCGCGGCGTTCGTCGGCATCATCGTCGCGCAGTCGATGTCCGTGTGGCACTGGCCGGCATGGGCCGCGATCATCCTCGGCCTGGCCGTCGGCGCCCTCGTCGGCGCCTGGCAGGGCTTCTGGGTGGCGTTCGTCCGGGTCCCCGCGTTCATCGTGACGCTGGCCGGTCAGCTCATCTTCCGCGGTGCGAACCAGATCATCGGCCAGTCGACCTCGGTGCCGACCCCGGACTCGTACAACGCCATCGGCGCCGGCTACCTCGGTGACTTCGGCCCGGACTTCGGGTACTCGAACGGCACGCTGCTCATCGGTCTGGCCACGATCATCGCCCTGATCGTCATCGAGGCCCGCGGCCGCTCCCGCCGCAAGAAGATGCAGGCCGAGGTCCCGCCGCTGTGGGTGTCGATCGTCCGCACGGGCGTCCTCGTCGCCGTCACGCTCGTCGCGACCTACCTGTTCGGCGCCGGCCCCGTCGGTACCTCGATCCCGATCGTCGCGATCATCCTCGGTGTCCTCACGATCATCTACGGCTTCATCACGAAGAACACGATCTTCGGTCGCCAGGTCTACGCGGTCGGCGGCAACGCGAGCGCCGCGGTGCTCTCCGGTGTCAGCGCCCGCAAGGTCAACTTCTTCGTCATGGCGAACATGTCCGTGCTCGCCGCGGTCGCCGGCATGGTGTTCGTCGGCTACTCGAACGCCTCGGGTCCGGCTGACGGCACCGGCTGGGAGCTCGACGCGATCGCCGCCGTGTTCGTCGGTGGCGCCGCGGTCGCGGGTGGCATCGGCACGATCTCCGGGTCGATCATCGGTGGCCTCGTGATGGCGCTCCTGTCGAACGGCCTCCAGCTCATGGGCATCGAGTCGAACAAGGTGCAGATCATCCGTGGTCTCGTCCTCCTCGTCGCGGTCGCCTTCGACGTCTACTCGAAGTCCCAGGGCCGCCCGTCGCTCATCGGCGGCATGATGCGGCAGTTCCAGAAGAAGGACACCGAGCAGAACACGGTGGCAGCCCAGCAGCCGCAGTCCATCCAGGACCAGCCGGACAAGGTCAACACCCAGTAAAGACGTGGCGCCCCGGGCTCCCGGGGCGCTCGAACCCCTCACCACAGCACCACCCCTCAACGAAGAGAAAGCACTCACATGCGCAAGAAGCTCATCGCCGGCATCGGCCTGGCGCTCGTCGCGGGCCTCGCCCTCAGCGGCTGCTCGGCTCGCGGCACCTCCGGCTCGGACTCGGGCTCGAGCACCGAGATCAAGAAGGGCGACCTCATCGGTGTCGCCCTGCCGGCCAAGACCTCGCAGAACTGGGTGCTCGCGGGCGCCGCGTTCGAGAAGTCGATCGAGGACGCCGGCTTCAAGGCCGACATCCAGTACGCCAACGCCGGCAACCCCGTCCCGGACCAGCAGTCGCAGATCTCGGGCATGGTCACCAAGGGCGCCAAGGTCGTCATCATCGGTGCCGCCGACGGTTCGCAGCTCGGCTCGCAGGTCAAGGCCGCCAAGGCGAAGGGCGTCACCGTCATTGCCTGGGACCGCAACATCCTGAACACCAAGAACGTCGACTACTACGTGGCGTTCAACAACTACAAGGTCGGCCAGCTGCAGGCGCAGGCACTCCTCGACGGCCTCAAGGCCGAGAAGGGTGACGGCCCCTACAACATCGAGCTCTTCGCCGGTTCGGCGGACGACGCGAACGCCACCGTGTTCTTCAACGGTGCGATGAACGTCCTCGAGCCGAAGATCAAGGACGGCACCGTCAAGGTCACGTCCGGCCAGGAGACCTTCCAGAAGGTCCAGACCAAGGGCTGGCTCGCGCAGAACGCCCAGTCCCGCATGACCGACCTGCTGTCGCAGTACTACTCGGGTGACACCAAGCTCGACGGCGTCCTGTCGCCGAACGACACCCTCGCCCGTGCGATCCTGACCGCGACGAAGGCCGCCGGCAAGCCGAACCCGGTCGTCACCGGCCAGGACTCGGAGACCGCGTCGATCCCGCTCATCATGCAGGGCACGCAGTACTCGACGATCTACAAGAACACCACCGAGGAGGCGCAGGCCGCCATCGACCTGGTGTCCGACCTCTCGAAGGGCAACAAGCCCGACACCAAGATCGACAAGACGAACAACTACAACGGCGTCAAGACGGTTCCGGCGATCGAGCTCACCCCGGTCCTCGTGACCAAGGAGAACGCGGTCGAGGCCTACAAGGGCAACGACACCCTCGAGGCACTCGCCAAGAAGGGCTGATCTCCCCGATCACACGACGACGGCCCCGTCTCGCTCCGGCGAGACGGGGCCGTCCCGCGTTCGCGGCGGGGGCACGGTCGGACGGGAGGCGCGGTCCGGGGCCGACCCGCGCCTCCCGTCCGTCACTGCGTCGGGTCCACTGCCCCTGCCGCGCCCCGACGGTCACCGCGCGCTGCGTGCGCGGCGCGCAGGCGGTGGACCGCCTCGCAGAGCGACGGCACGTCCACCCGGGCCGTCCCGAACACCACCGCCGGCGTCGTGTCGAAGTACCGCCGGGTGAGGCGTTCGCCGAGGAGCGACACCCGCGACCACGGGATGCTCGGCTCGGTCGACGTCACCGCGCTCGGGAGCATCCGGACCGCCTCGCCGATCTCGACCAGTCGCATCCGGACCGCGTCGTACACGAGTCCCTCCGGCAGTGCGTCGTCGTCGACGTAGGCACGGATCACCCCGCAGGCACGGATCACGTCGTCGAGCCGGTCCCCGACGTCGCGGCTCACAGCGGCACCGCGTCCCGGACGGCGTCGGCGCCCATGCCGGCGGCGTCCACCACGTCCACCCGCACGCCGAGGAGCTGCTCCGCCTCGTCCTGGATCCGCATGAGCGCGAAGATGCCGAGTCCGGGATCGAGGTCCACCATCAGGTCGACGTCGCTCGCCGGGCCGTCCTCGCCCCGGGCCACGCTGCCGAAGAGCCGGGGGTTGCGGCCACCGAGGCGCTGCACGATCGCGACGAGTTCCCGCCGTGCGGCCATCACCCGTTCGCGGAGGGGCGGCGGTTCCTCGACGGGGTGCAGGTCGATCGCGGCCGTGAACCCCGCTGCGAGCAGGAGCCGCTGCAGTGCGGCGAGGGACGGCTCGCGGCGTCCGTTCTCGTAGGTGCTGATGACGCTCTGCGTGACGCCGGCGCGGTCGGCGAGCTGCACCTGGGTGAGTTCGGCGCGGAGGCGGGCGTCCCGGATGAGCCCGGCTGCCGACACTGGCGGCGCGGGTCGTGGGAGTACTGCGGACATGCGGCCACGATACACAGAATGCGACATTTCTTTACGCACATCCTGCGGTTCGGAGTGCCGCGTCCAGGAGATTGCGACGGGCGATATCGCGGGCCGCGTTATGCCGAATACAAGTTTTTCCATTCGACGTCCGCTTTGCTTGTACGATCACGCCATGGACGTCGTGCGAGGCCTCGAGTTGCTCGAGACAGTTGTGCCCGACCTGGACCTCTCCGTCCGTGCGACCTCGTCACGGACCGCCACTCTGACGTCTCGGCAGGGACTCCGCCACGTGCTCATCCGGGCGCTCGACACCCCTCCGACCCCGGCGCGCGTGATGCGTGAGCTGGGCACTCTCGGCCGAGGCGCGATGGCGGCTGAAGCGCTGCTGTACGTCGTTCCACGATCGACCGCCTCCCTCCGCGCGATCGCGCTCGCTGACCCGCGGGTGATCGTCGCGGCCGTCGACCAAGGTGCCGTACTGATCGACGGCACCGAGTGGTCGCGGACGCCCGTTCCGGCCCCGGTGCGTGGCTCACGCGGCCGCACGCCCTGGGGACGGTTCGCGCTGATGCGAGCGCTCGTGCGCACCGGCGCTCCGCGAACACAGTCCGAACTCGCGAGCGAGACGGGCGTCACCCAGCAGGCGATCGCGCTCGCCCTGCCCGCGTTGCACAGCCTCGGCGTGGAGCGAACGGCCGGAGGATGGGTCGGTCGTGATGCCTCAGCGCTGTGGGACGAGTTCCTGTCGGCGTACCCGGGCCCGTCGGGGGTACGCAGACGCTGGACGAGCGTGGCCGCGCTCGACCTCCAGCGGCAGCGGGCAGTCGAGGCAGCGCGCTCCGAGTCACGTCCGGTGCTCGTCTCCGGCGACTCGGCCGCCGACACCCTCGCGCCGGTTCGTCGCCCGGTCGTCGCGGTCCTCTACAGCGAGGCCGACCTCGACCTCGCGACACGCTTCACCACGGCACCACCCGGTGACGAGACGCTCGCGGTGGTCGTCCCCGCAGATCCCACCGTCTTCGCGACCGCTCGAGCCTGGGACCCGCACGGCGCACCGACGCTCACGGATCCGCTGGTCACGGCATGGGAGGTCGCCAACTCCCGGGGTCCCGACCGCGACGACGCGGTCTTGGCACTGCGCCGCGTCACGCTCGACGGGCGGGACGAACGGTGATCCGTGTGAGCGTGGTGGTCCCGTGCACCTCGGTCGCCGACGAACTCGCTTTCGCCTCGCTCGGTGACGCAGTACGCGCGATCGCCGATCGCAGCGCCGCGCGCATCGTCGGAGGCCACATGGTCGGACTGCTCCTGACAGCGTTCCCGGTCGACGGACTCGCGGCGCGGCGGACCGTCGACGCTGACGCGGGCGTGAGCACTGAGATCGCGGCCCGCGGTGACGTGGTCGACAGGCTGCTCGCCGACGGGTACCGGGCAACCGCCGGAAACCGGTTCGAGCGGGACGGCCGAACGATCGACCTGCTCGTGGAGTCGCTCGACGGACGCTTTCGCCCACGGCACCTCGGCGGGCGGCACTTCGACGCGAGTCCCGGCCTCGACGTCGTCCTCGCACAGGACCCGATCGAGGTCGACACGACCGTGGTCGACACCCACGGTCGCGAAGAGCGCTCCGTGGTCCGGGTCCCGACTGTCGAGATGGCGACGATCCTCAAGACGTACGCCTGGGCTTCGCGCCGCTCCACGAAGGACCTCGCAGACCTCGGGCACCTGCTGGAGATCCGTCATGCACACGGTGCCGACGCCGTCGGCGGGTGGGCCCTCGACACCGAACCGGTGAGCGGGCGCCGGCTGGACACCGCACGAACCCTCCGGAGCATCAGGCCGGCCGATGCACGATTCGCGGACTCCGGGATCGCCGGGCCACGCTTCGTCGCGCTGATCAGGGAGTACATCGCGGTGGTCTGACGTCCGACGTCCACCCGGGTGCCGGTCAGGAGCGGCGGGAGACGTCCGTCCGCAGGAAGTTCTGCGCCGAGCGGGACGGCGTCGGACCGCGCTGCCCCTGGTACCGCGACTGGTACTCGGCGGACCCGTACGGCTTGTCGGCCGGGCTCGACAGCTGGAAGAAGCAGAGCTGGCCGATCTTCATGCCCGGCCAGAGCTTGATCGGCAGGGTCGCCACGTTCGAGAGCTCGAGGGTCACGTGCCCGGAGAAGCCCGGGTCGATGAAGCCCGCCGTGGAGTGGGTCAGGAGGCCGAGGCGCCCGAGCGAGCTCTTGCCCTCGAGCCGTGCCGCGATGTCGTCGGGCAGCGTGACG
Source organism: Curtobacterium sp. MCBA15_016 (assembly GCF_001865105.1). NCBI lineage: Bacteria > Bacillati > Actinomycetota > Actinomycetes > Micrococcales > Microbacteriaceae > Curtobacterium > Curtobacterium sp. MCBA15_016. The sequence continues at coordinate 19,312 of NZ_MJGR01000002.1, read as the reverse complement.
ACCTCGTACGTCGAGCCGAGCACGAACTCCCCCGGGTGCAGGACGAACGCCTCGTCCGGGTCGGTCTCGACCAGCCGGGTGAGATCGGGCTGGTCGACCGCCGGGTCGATGTGCGGGTACTTGTGGTTGTCGAACAACCGGAAGAACTTGTCGAGCCGGACGTCGATGCTCGACGGCTGGACGAGCGAGGCGTCGTACGGGTCGAGGCCGATCCGGCCCTCGGCCAGCTGGGCGGTGATGTCGCGGTCGGAGAGCAGCACGCGACGAGCCTAGCGGCAGCGGAACGGCACCGGTAAGCTGCGAGGCTGCCCAGCGTCGGGCGGCGTCACACGGCCAGGAGGAACCGACATGACCGCGTTCACCGTGCACGAACTCGACGTGCCCGCCACCATGGACGACGACGCCGCGACGGTGCAGGCCTTCCGCGACTGGGTCCGCGTGCAGAACGCGGCCGAGGTCGCCGTCACCCGGTTGCCCGAGATCCTCTGGACGCCCGAGGAACAGCTGCCGTACCTGCTCGACCCCGAGGCACCGAGCCGCCTCTTCGTCGTGCGCGATCCCGACGGCGACGTCGTGGCGGCCGGCTCCTACGACACCAAGCAGGCACCGGGGACCCCGAACTGCTGGATCGCGGTCGCCGTCGCGCCGGACCACCAGCGGCGAGGCATCGGCACGCTGCTGGCCGAGCACCTCGAGGGCATCGCCCGCGACGACGGTCGCACCCAGTGGAAGACGTACGCGGTGTCACGGCAGGTCGGACCGGCGTCCGGACCGGGGTACCTCGTCCCGCCCACCGGCCACGGCGCCGTGCCCGAGGACGAAGCCGGCGCACGGTTCCTCACCGGGCGCGGCTGGCGATTCGGACAGGTCAACCGGATCAGCCGCCTGGCGCTGCCCGCCGACCACTCCGTGGTGCGCGAGCTCCACGACCGGGCAGCGGCCGCCGCCGGACCCGACTACCGGGTACACGCGTGGGCCGGGCCGACGCCGGAGCAGTGGCTCGACGGCATCGCGCTGCTCGAAACCCGGATGAGCACCGACGCTCCGGAGGGCGACATGGAGGAGCCGGAGGACGTCTGGACGCGCGAGCGCCTGCAGGAGCACGAGGCGCAGCTGCACCGCTCGCCGCGCACGATGGTCACGGTCGCGGTCGAACACCTCCCGACCACCACCTTGGCCGGTTTCACGCAGCTGGCGGTGCCGGACGCGGAGCACCAGCCGGTCATGCAGGGCGACACCCTCGTGCTGCGGGAGCACCGCGGGCACCGGCTCGGCTGGCTGCTCAAGGTGGCCGGGATCGAACGCGTCGAGCAGGACTTCCCGGGGCGACCCTCGATCATCACGTTCAACGCCGAGGAGAACCGCCCGATGCTCGACGTCAACGAGGCGGTCGGGTTCGTCGGTGTCGGGAGCGAGGGCATCTGGGAGCGCCGCGTCTGACGTCGTGACCTGAGGCGGGCCGCAGCCGGTGCGCGCGACGCACGCCGCGCCTCCAGGCCCACACGCCTACGATTGGACGGTCATGACCGTCACGTCACCCGAAACCCAGCCAGGAGGCGCGGCGCCGGAATCGGCGCCCGTCACCGCGCGCACGTCCACCGTCGCGACGGTCCTCGTCGTCGCCGTCCCGCTCGCGGTGGCGTGCTCGATCCTCGGGATGACGCTCACGGGCGCCTTCACCGCGAACCAGCAACTGGTGTCCGCCGGCGACCTCGTCGAGTACGGGCTGCCCGTCGCGCGCGTGGTGCACGACACCATGGCGGCACTGACGATCGGCCTGCTCGTCGTCGCGGCGTTCGCACTCCCGGCGCAGAAGAAGGACCACCGAGCGATGTCGAGCGTGCAGCACCGCGCCGCGCGCTGGGCGGCCGCGACGGGTTCGGTGTGGTTCCTCGCGGCCGTGGTGAGCATCGTGCTGACGGGCGCGAACACCCTCGGCGTCCCGCTGACGAACCCGGTGTTCGCGCGGAACTTCACCCTCTTCGCGTTCCAGGTCGAGATCGGGCAGGCGCTCGTGGTGTCGGCCGTGGCGATCCTCGTCGCGACCGTGGTCGCCGCGTTCGCCACCCGGGTGACGACGCTCGCGGTGGCGACCGTCGCCGGGCTGTTCGCGCTGCTGCCGCTCGCCCTGTCCGGGCACGCGGCCGGGTCGCTCGAGCACGCCAACGCGGTGAACTCGCTCGCGGTCCACCTCGTCGCCGTGTGCGTCTGGGCCGGTGGCCTCGTCGCCGTGCTCGTCCTGCGCACCCGGACGAAGGGCGCCACCGGGCGGGTCGTGTCGCGGTACTCGACGCTCGCGGGGTGGGCGTTCGCCGCGGTCGCGTTCTCGGGCATCGTGAACGCGTCGCTCCGACTGACCGGCCCGCTCGACCTGTTCACGACGACCTACGGGTGGCTCATCACCGTCAAGGCCGCCATCCTCGTGCTGCTCGGGCTCGCCGGGGTCGTCCAGCGGCGGCGGCTCGTGCCGGGGCTCCTCCGCGCGCCCCTCGACCGCCGGGTGTTCGTGCGGTTCGCCCTCGCCGAGATCGTGTTCATGGCGATCGCCATCGGGGTCTCCGTCGCCGTCTCCCGCTCGCAGCCGCCGATCCCGCAGACGCCGGAGACCGGAGACGACACCCGCTCCGGACTCATCGGGTTCGCGTACCCGCCCGCGCAGACCGTGCAGACCTACCTGACCCAGTGGCACATCGACTGGGTGTGGCTAGCGCTCGCGGTGGTCGGGGCCGGCTGGTACCTGCTCGCCGTCCGGAAGCTCCGGAAGCGCGGCGACAAGTGGCCCGTCGGACGCACGATCGCGTGGCTGCTCGGGTGCGCGCTGTTCATCTGGACGACCTCGGCGGGGCCGGCGGTCTACGGGATGATCCACTTCTCGTCGCACATGCTCCAGCACATGCTGCTCATGATGTTCGTGCCGCTGCCGCTCGTGCTCGGCGGTCCGGTGCTGCTCGCGCTGCGGACCCTGCCGGTGCGGAACGACGGCTCACGCGGGGCCCGTGAGTGGCTCATGCTCTTCACGCACTCGCGGTACATGCAGTTCCTCGCGAAGCCGGCCGTCGCCGGGGTGATCTTCGCCGGGTCCCTCGTCGTGTTCTACTTCACGCCCGCGTACGAGTACGCCATGCAGTCGCACGAGTGGCACGTGGCGATGATCGTGCACTTCGTCTTCAGCGGGTACCTGTTCTTCTGGGTGTTCGTCGGCGTCGACCCGGGCCCGAAGCGACCGCAGTACCCGATCCTCATCATCGCCCTGCTCGCGACCCTGGCGTTCCACGCGTTCTTCGGCGTCGCGGTCATGACGTCGGAGTCGGTCTTCGCGATCGACTGGTTCCATGCGCTCGGGCAGACGAACGACGCCGCACTCCTCGCCGACCAGCACACCGGCGGCGGGATCGCGTGGGGTGCGTCCGAGCTGCCGATGGTGTTCGTCGCGCTGCTCGTCGTGCGCAACTGGGTGAAGTCGGACACCCGTGACGCGAAACGCCTCGACCGCAAGGCGGAACGGGACGGGGACGCGGATCTCAAGGCGTACAACGAGCGTCTCGCCGCGATGCACGACCGCGACTGACGGGAACAGGACCGCGCACCGTGCGAGGTCGCACGGTGCGCGGTCCGGTGGGTCTGCCCGATCTGCTTGCTACTCCGAGGCGTCCCGGGCAGCGCGGGTCCGGCGGACCATCAGCAGCACCAGGCCGCCGAGGAGCAGTGCGGCCGCGAGGCCGATGCCCGCGCCCATCGCGAGCGGCGACCCGGTGAACGCGAGCGCACCGGTGCCCGACCCGACCGGCGCGTGTGACGGGGTCGCCGCTGCGGTCGGGTCGGCGGTCGGGTCCGCTGCCGGGGTGACCGTGGCGGGTGCGGCCACGACGACGACCTCGATCGTGGTGGTCGACGCCGCGAAGGACGCGTCCCCGCTGTAGGACACCGTCACGGTGTTCGTCCCGACGGGCAGCGCATCGGTCTCGCAGCTCGTCTCGGGGAGCGTCGCCGTGCACAGGACGGTCCCGTCCGCCGCGGTGAAGGTCACCGTGCCGGTCGCGCCGGTCGGCAGGCCGGACGCACTGAGGCGGACCGTGGTGCCGACGACCGCGCGGGTCGTGTCGGTCGAGCCGACCAGCTCGGTCGGCTGCGCGGTCACGACCAGGTCGAAGGGGTCGCCCTCGGCCGGCTCGTAGTTGTCGTCACCGCTGTACCGGGCGTGCACGCGGTAGGTGCCGCCGGCGAGGTCGGCGGGGACGTCGCAGGTCGTGTCGGGCAGGGTCGCGGTGCAGAGCACGGTGCCGTTCTCGGTGACGTAGTCGATCGTCCCGGTGGCGTCCTTCGGCACGTTCGGGCTCCCGAGCGTGGTGGTCTCGCCGTGCGTCACGGTCACCGTCGTGTCGGTGCCGGGGCCGGACGGGTCGGACGGTCCACTCGGGTCCGTCGGGTCGGACGTGCCCGGCGTGATGGTGGTCGCGGCCTTCCGGACGGTGAGGTCGACCGCCACGGCCGTGGAGCCCTCGTACCGACCGTCGCCCGAGTAGACCGCGGTGACCGAGTGCGTCCCGGCGGCGAGCCCGGAGACGTCGCAGCTCGTGGCCGGCAGGGTCGCCGTGCAGAGGACCTTCCCGCCGGCGCGGAACTCGACGGTCCCGGTCGGTGCGGGCCGGTCGCCGTCGACGGCGTCCAGGCCGTCGACCGCGAGGGTCACGGTCGCGCCGTACGTCGTGGACGCCGGCGTCGACGTCACGGTGATCGCGGTCGGGACCTTCGAGACGACGAGCGAGCCGTCACCCGTGGCCGAGGCGTGGTCGGCGTCACCCTGGTAGGTCGCGGTGATCCCGCGGGTGCCGACCGTCGAGGTCGGGACGTCGCAGGACGCGGCTCCGGAGGCGAGCGTCGCGGTGCAGAGCACGGCGCCGGACTCGGTGTCCGTGAACACGACGGACCCGGTCGGCGTGGTCGCCCCGTCGGACTCCCCGGAGGCGACGCTCGCCGTCAGGGTGGCGCGGTCGCCGACGACCGCTGCGGCCGCACCGACCGAGACGGTGCTCGACTGCGGCTGGACCTCGACGGCACGGGTGACGGTCACGGCCTCGGCGTCGGTGGAGGCGACGACGGTCGAGACGGTGGCGGTGCGGGCGGCGCCGGACACCGTGTACGGGATCGTCAGCGTCGGCAGGACGGTACCCGGCGTGCGGTCCGCCGCGGCCTGGTCGCACGTGACGACCTGACCGGCGGCGGTGCAGCTCCAGCCGTCGCCGCTCGCCGTGGCGACGTCGGGCGTGACACCCGTCGGGAAGGTGGTGGTGGTGCGCACGAGCTGCGCCTCCGAGCCACCGTCGGCCGACACGGTGGGGGTGAGGGTGTACGTGCCCGAGCCGGCGTGCGCGACCTTCGCCGTGCCTCCCGTCTGGGCGGTCAGCACCGGCACCGGACCGGCGACGGTCGTGGTCTTGAGTGCGTTGACCTCGTGCACGTCGTTCGATCCACCGGTGCCCGCGACCCATCCGTAGGTGAGCTTGTACGGGTACCCGGTGGTCTGGTCGACCCACGAGGACGGCACGCCCGCGACGTTGCTGCCGCCCTTCAGCGTGGGGAGCGCGCCGGCCAGGACCTGCCGGGTCCCACCGCTCGACGTGAAGACGACCTTGAACGTGCCCGGATCGACCGACACGTCCGTGTTCCCGGTGCCCTGCGCGCGCAGGGTCGAGGTCGTCGGGTTGATGACGATCTCGACGGGGACCTTCGCGGTGGTGCGGTCGGTCACCCCGGTCCGGCTGAGCGTGCCGTTGCCCGCGAGCGGGGTGCCCGCGGTCGTCGAGACGATGCAGTAGCCGTTCAGGCCGTTGCCGGGGCCCCGGACCGTGACGTTGTTCGCGTAGGCGGCAGCGGACGCGTCCGCGGTGCAGCCCGAGCCGCCGAACGCCTTGTTCGAGAAGTTGCCGAACCGGTCGAGGCCGACGCCGAGGTAGGCGTGGGAGAGCCCCGACGCCTTCGTGCCGATGGACGCGTTCTGGCTGTCGGTGATGCTCGCGCTGTAGCCCAGCGAGCCGCCGAGGTACCCGATCTTCTCGGGGACCTCGGGGTTGTACGGGTCGGTCGCGGCGAGGTAGAAGACGATCCCGTCCGCGCCGTTGCCGTTGTACTGGTAGCTGTCGAAGACGGCGTCGATGCCCTTGGTGATCGGGACCGACTGGCGGGAGCCGACGCCGCCGGCCTTGTCGCCCTGCGCGGTCGTCAGGCGGAGCGCCCCGTTGCCGCTGGCGTCACGGACCGAACCGGAGGCGATGCCCTTGCCGTCCGTGGTGCAGGTCGGGATGCTGCCGTCGTTGCTGGTGCCGGCGGCCGGGGCCGCGGTGAGGCACGCCTCGTTCGCCGCGCCGGACTGCGTGGACGGCAGGAGGTAGCCGTCGCCGACCGAACCGGTCGTGAACCCCTCGTTCACGAAGGTGGTCTGCGCGGGAGCGGCGGCGGACGCGGTGGACGCACCCGCCCCCACGAGCGCGAGACCGGCGAGGCCGGCGACGACGACGCCGGAGAGGATGCTGCGAGCGCGCGCGACGGCACGCTTCTGGGGTTGTGTACGCACTGGAGCCCTGTTCAGTGAGAAGAGCGGTGCCGACGAGGAGCGTGCGCGCCCGGCTCGTCGGCTCGGGTCCTCACACCGTAGGGCCGGATCGGGTACCCGCGGGTCTCGAAACGACCGTTCGCACCACAACTGGGGACACGCCCGGGCCCGCGAGTCGCGTCGAGCGCTCGCGCTGGCCCCACTCCGGGTGGCCGCAGAGGCGGTCGGTGCTCAGTCGCCGTGGACGATGCAGACCGCGTCGAGGTCCATCGCGGCCTCGAGCGCGGCGGAGATCCCGGACTCGCCGTCCGCCCCCTCGGGCGTCACGGTGTCCACCCACCACAGCGGCGTCGACAGCGTCGGGGCGTCCGGCAGGATCCGCTCGACCTCGTCGAGGGCGTCCACGCGCCGCACCGCGAGCACGGTGATCACGGGGTGCGTGGCGTCCCGGCAGACCTGCATCATCGGGCCGTCGTCGAGCGCCCGGACACCCCAGGACTCATCGTGCAGGAGCAGTGCCTCGGCGACGTCGCGCGTCTCCACCGGCCCGCGGCAGAGCAGGGTGACGTCACGGGGCACGGTGACCGCCGAACACGTGCGAACCGTCCCCGACGTGGCCGTCCAGCGTGCCCTCGTCGTGCGCCGGGTCGAGCGGGGCACCACCGACGAGCTGCAGGAACCGGTCCTCGTCGATGCGGTCGAGGAACGCCTCGAGCGCTTCCCAGCCGTCGTCGAAGCGCACGACGAGACCGCCACCGCCGAACGTCGAGGTGGTCGTGCGCGGCGGGGGCCACACGCCGTCCCGGTCGAGGAACTCGGTCGCCTCGGGTCCGACCACGACCGCCAGCGGCGCGGGTTCGCCGTGCGAGACGGCACGGACGAGGTGGTCGGCGTCACCACGACGCTGCATCACCACACCGAAGACGGGTTCGACGTCCTCGGCGACGCGGTGCACGGCGTCGAGGAGCCGCGGCGCGAGCGTCTGGTCGGCGCCGTCCTCGGGGATCGTGAGCACGGCGGACATCGTCTCGACGACCACGCCGTCGAGCAGGTGCGCGGTCATCGTCGCCGAGAAGCCCTCGCCCACGGCGTACGACGTCGACACCGCCGGAGCCTCGTGCTTGGCGTACTGCGTGACGACCCAGCGGTCCCACGGCACGGTGAGCGGTTCGGCGGTGCCCCAGCGGGTCGGGCAGGTGCCGACCGTCTCGCAGAGGGCCTCGATCGCGGACCCGATGTCGATCGCGCGTTCGGCGTGGTGGCGCAGCGTGAGGTCGATGCTGATCTGCCGCACCGAGTCGCGCGCGACGGGGTGTTCCGGCGAGGGGGTGCCGACGAGCTCGGGGCCGCGGTGCACGAAGTCCTCGATGCGGGAGGCTGCGACGCCGGTCCGTCCGTCGCGGAGCGTGCCGTCGGGATCGGTGACGGCCCACGCGGCCCCGTACGCGCCGAGGGCGTGCCGGAGCGCCGGTGTGAGCGCGGAGCCGGGCCCGGTGCGGAGGACGACGAAGCGTCCGGACTCGGATGCCCGACGGAGCAGGGAGGCGAGCGCCTCGGTCAGCCACACCACCGGCGAGGCCGAGTCGACCACGATCGCGGGGCCGACCACGTCGTCGATGAGGGGATGTCTGACCATCCGGGTCCTCCTCGGGTTCGCGGGTCGCTCGATCCACCTGGACGGTACACACGGGGGCGACACCTGTCCGTCAGACGGACCGGCTCACAGCGGAGACACGGGTCCGGCCAGGAGGCGCGGTGCGGGTCGGCAGCGCCACGCTCGGCGGGCACTCGGCTGGCGTCCAGCGCAGAATCCGCTAGGCTTGCGACGTCCCGCTGAGCGGGGTGCGCGAGTGTAGTTCAATGGTAGAACTCCAGCTTCCCAAGCTGGTAGCGCGGGTTCGATTCCCGTCACTCGCTCCAACTAGCATCGTGCTGTGGAGTCCAAGCCGGCATCTGTCCTCAAGGCGATCAGGGCCGAGATCATCGCCGGTACGCTGCCACGCGGCTCCCGCCTGAAGGAAGACGCCCTGGCCGAACGCTTCGGGGTCTCACGGGTCCCCGTGCGTGAAGCACTCCGTCAGCTGGAGACCGAGGGGTTCGTCGAGTCCGAGAAGTTCAAGGGCGTCCGCGTCGCCGACTCCTCGACCGAGGTCGTCATCGAGCTCATGCAGATCCGCCGCGGACTCGAGGTGCTGGCTGCCGAGCTCGCCGCTCGTCGCCAGGGCGGCGAGTGCGCCGACCTGCTGCGCGCCGTCGGTCACGAGGAACGGTCCGACCAAGAGATCGAGGCCGCGCAGTCGCCGCGGTTCGCGTTCCACGGGCTGGTGGCGCGCGCCGCGGGGAACAGCCGACTCGAGACGATGATCGACCACCTGATCCACCAGACTGCCTGGGCCTTCGAGCGCGTGACGCAGGACGAGGTGGCGTCGAGCAGCGATGACCACACCGCCGTCGCCGGCGCGATCCTGCGCGGCGCCTCGGTGCAAGCGGGCCTGCTGATGGACGAGCACCTGCGCCGCGACGAAGCGATCTACCGGGCGCTGAACCCGTAAGAACGTATACGAAAACCCACGAGGGGTTTGGTCGGCGCCAGCCGTGATGCTTGAATGTCCGCGTGACACAGGCAGCCGTAACGAACCGTCTCGTGTTCGAAACCAGCCTGAAACAGCTTTTCGTATACAAAAGAGTGACCGCACGGTGCACCGCCCTCACTCTTCCCCCGCTGGAGTCACGAATGTCCGCTGTCACCCGCTCCACCGCACCAACCCGAACCGCGTACGCCGCCCGACCCGAGGGCGGCATCGGATCCGCCCTCGACTCGATCGGCTTCACCCGGGCCCAGTTCTGGGTCCTCATGCTCATCCTCGCCGGGGAGTTCTTCGACACGCTCGAGCAGAACTCCGTCGGCGCGATGGCCACCAACATCAAGGCCTCGCTCGCCATCGGCGACGTGCAGCTCTCGACGATCAACACCGCCACCGTCCTGGGTGGCCTGGTCGGACGGTTCCTGGCCGGCTGGCTCGCCGACAAGTACGGCCGACGGTTCTCGCTCGGTCTCAACCTGCTCGTCTACACGCTCGGCGGCCTGCTCAGCGCGGTGTCGTTCAACTTCGACATGCTGCTCGTCAGTCGCTTCATCGTCGGCATCGGCGTCGGCGGCGAGTTCATGATCGGCATCGCGATGCTGTCCGAGATGGTGGCCACGAAGTACCGCGGTGGTCTCATCGCGACCATCAACGTCGGTGCCGGCGGCATCGGCAACTTCATCTCCTACGGCCTCTTCCTGCTGCTGCTCGGGCCGCTGGCCGTCCCGCTCGGTGGTGACGACCACGTCTGGCGCTGGACCTTCGTGATCCTCGCGATCCCCGCACTGTTCGTCGTCCTGTACCGCCGCAAGCTGCCCGAGACGCCGCGCTGGTTGCTCTCGAAGGGCCGTGTCGACGAGGCGAACCGATCGCTCGCGATCCTCGCTTCGAACACGCTCACGCCGCCCGCCGAGACCGCGCCGCCGGTGCGTCTGACGCCGGCGGACCTGCCCCCGGTCGCACTGCACTCCTCGCCCGCCGCGGTCTTCCACAAGCTGGTGCTCCGCCGGACGATCGCGATCGGCGTCGCGTCGTGGATGGCCTTCGGCGTCCAGGTCACGCTGAACTTCCTGATGCCGACCCTGCTCGTCGAGCGCGGCTACACGGTGTCGCAGAGCCTGCTGTACACGATGATCATGAACATCGGTTCGCTCCTCGGGTGCACGGCAGCGGCACTCCTCGCCAACCGCGTCGGACGCCGGCCCCTCATCGCCGTCGCGGGCATCCTCGGCTGCCTCACCGCCCTGGCGTTCGCGGCGTTCGGCAACGACACCGCCGCGATCCTCGTGCTCGGCGCCCTCTTCCAGTTCTTCACGATGCTGACGAACACCACGCTCGCCGCCTGGACCGCCGAGGTCTACCCGACCGCGATCCGCGCATCCGGCGCCTCGATCGTCAACGGCATCGGCAACATCGCCGGAGCGGTCATGCCCTTCGCGGCCATCGCCCTGTACGGCTCGTGGGCCTTCGCCGGCGTCTTCGGACTCGCCGCCGTCATGTACGCGGTGCTCGTGGTCGCGTCGCGCTTCGCCCCCGAGACCCGCGGGCGTTCCCTCGAGGACGTCAACGAGAACGCCCTCTCGACCCCCACCGCCTGACCGACTGCACCACCGCACCACCCCGGTGGGCCGGACATCCCGGCCCACCACCCCACGATCGGAGAACACCATGGACACCCTGAAGATCTCGGCGACCGCGAACGGCCTGAACTACCTGCCCGAGTACGTCGCCGACGTCGGCGGACTGTTCGCCGAGCGCGGCCTGGCCGTCACCGCGAAGGCGTGCGACCCGTGGACCGGCGTGCTCGACGACATCGACTCGCACGAGGCCGACCTCGCGCTCGGCGGCCTGTGGGTCCCCGCGATGTACGCCGGCACCTCGAGGAAGCTCTCCGTCGTGGGACAGCTCAACCACGGGTTCCCGATGACCATCGTCGCCCGCGACGAGACCGCCCCGATCACCCTGGACTGGCTCGCCGGCAAGGTCGTCCTGGCGCCCGGGGCCGGCGGCAGCGCACCGTACGAGTTCACCGCCGGACTCGTCCGCGAGGCCGGGTTCGACGTCGCCGCGACCCGCTTCGTCCGTGACCTCTCCACCGCGATGCTCATCGAGCTCTACCAGGGCGGCCTCGGCGACGCGATCATCCTCGACCTCGTCTCCGCCCAGGAACTCGTCGCCGCCGGTGGGGGCACCATCGTCTTCCGGCACCTCGACGCCGGTGGCGTGATGCCGAACAGCGTCTACTACACGCGCACGGACCGCATCGACGAGCTCGGCGACCGGGTCGACCGGTTCGTCGACGGCATCGCCGCCGCGATGGCCAAGATCACCGCGGGCGACGCCGACGCCGAGATCGCGGCCGTGCTCGCCGCCCGGTGGCCGGAGAAGGACGCTGCCCTGCTGCGGCGGGCCGCCGACGAGATGGCCGCCGGGGGCGTCTGGGACACCGCGGTCGTCGACCGCGAGGCCTCCGACCGCTGGATGCGCATCCTGTTCGACGGCGGGCTCACGACCCACACCCCGTCGCTCGAGGAACTGCTCGGCGCCTCGACCGCCGTCGCCGCGTCGTGACCGTCGTCCTCGGCGCCGCCGACGTCGCCGGTCTCATCGACGCCGTCGACGTCGTCGGGGCCGTGGAGGCCGTCCACGCCGACCTCGGGACCGGCGCGATGCAGCAGCCGGCTCCGGTCGCCCTGACCGGCGCCGACGACGCGCTCTTCCTGCCGATGGCCGTGCGGTCCGACCGACTCGGGCTCGTGGCCGTCAAGCTGATGGCCGACATCCCCGAGAACAGCGCACGGGGGCTGCCCTCGCAGCGGTCGACGATCCTGGTGTCCTCATCGGTGACGGGTGAGTGCGTGGCGGTCCTCGACGGCATGGCCATCACCCGGGCCCGGACCGCGGCGACCACCGTGGTCGCGACGAAGCACCTCGCCCGCTCGGGCAGCCGGACCCTCGGGATCCTCGGCGCGGGCAACCTCGCCGTCGAGCACGTCCGCGCGTTCGAGGCCGCGCGACCGTTCGAGCGGATCGTCCTCTGGTCGCGCTCGTCGGGAACGGTCGCCCGCTTCCTCGACGCCGTCGGCCCGGATGTCGCCGGGCGGTGCGAGGTGGTGCACGAGGCCCGTCGGGTGGTCGAGGGGTCCGACGTGCTCTGCACCCTCACGCCCTCGGTCGATCCCGTCGTCCGAGGAGCCTGGTTGCACGCGGGCCAGCACGTGAACGCGGTCGGAGCACGTCCGCGCCCGACCCACCGGGAGCTCGACGGCGCCGCGATGGCGCGTGGCACCCTGTTCGTCGACAGCCGTGCGACGGCCTGGACGAAGTCCGGCGACCTGCTCGAGGCCGTCGTCGAGGGGACGGTCCCGCAGGACCTCCACCCCGCTGAGCTCGGCGAGGTCGTCGCCGGGCGTGCCCCGGGCCGGACCACGGACGACGAGGTCACCGTGTTCGACTCGGTCGGGCTCGGCGCGCAGGACCTCGCCGTCGCCGCCCGCGTGATCGAGCTCGCCCGGGAACGGCGCGTCGGGACGGAGGTCGCGGTCGCGCGGGTCGGGGTACCGGTTCCCGGCAGGTGACCAGGGTCGGGCGGCAGGGTGCTGCCATGCGCCGTGCTCTCCCCCTGGTCATCGCCGGCATCGTCGCCGCACTCGCCCTGACCGGCTGCAGCGGCGGGAGCCCGGGCACCACCCCGACGGCACCGTCACCGACGCGCACACCCCCGTCCTCACCGACGCCGACGCCCTCGCCGACCCTGACCATCACCGCCGCCGACCGGGCCGCCGTCGCCCGCACCCTCGCCGACCTCGAGCGGGAGTACGACGCCACGGTCGGCGTCGTCGCGACCGACACCACCACCGGCGAGACCGTCGCGTACAACGGCGACCGCCGCTTCGGCTACGCGTCGACCCTCAAGGCGTTCGCGGCGGCGCAGTTCCTCCGCGCGGTGCACGGTGCCGACCGGGACGAGCGGGTGCGCTGGAGTGCGGCGGACGCCACCGCCGCTGGCCACTCCCCCGTCACGAGCGAGCACGTCGCCGACGGCCTGACGGTCGCCCAGCTCGCCGAGGCCGCGGTCCGGCAGAGCGACAACCTGGCCCTGAACCTCGTCCTCGACCGCATCGGAGGCCCCGCGGGGCTCGACCGAGCACTGGCGGAGCTCGGGGACCGCACCACCGAGGTCGTGCACGACGAACCGGCCCTCAACACGATCGAGCCCGGCAGCACCGAGGACACCACGACCCCGGCGGCGTTCGCGGCGACCCTCGCCACCGTGCTCGACGGCCAGACCCTCGGGCGCTCCGACACCGCGCTGCTCGAGCACTGGATGAGCGGCAACACCACCGGCGACACCCTCGTCCGTGCCGGCGCTCCCGACGGCTGGACGGTGGTCGACAAGTCCGGCGGCGCGGGCGGCATCCGGAACGACGTCGCGCGCGTGACCCGGCCGGACGGCGGCCCGATCGTCATCGCCGTCCTCACGACCCGCAACGCCCCCGACACCGCCTACGACGACGCCCTCGTCGCACGGTCCGCCGCGGCGGTGCTCGACGCGTTCGACGGCTGACGGCCGCCCGGCGTCACACGGCGTCATGCACGACACCTGTCGGGGACGCCGGGCAACTACGATCTGGTCATGTCCTCCCCCGACTCCCCCACGGTCGTCGTCGGCGCCGGCATCATCGGTCTGAGCACCGCGTGGCACCTCGCCGACCTCGGGCAGCGCGTCGTCCTCGTCGACAGCGGCCCCGCCGCCGGTGGCACGACGACCGCCGGCGCCGGGTTCGTGGGCCAGTGGGCAGCCGGGTACGCCTGGTACTGGAACGAGTCCGAACGCGACGTCGAGCAGTACGGCATCGACTTCCACCGGCGGCTGGCCGAGTCCGGTCACGGTCCGACGGGCTACCGCCGCAACGGGAACGTCTGGCTGACGGTCACCGAACAGGGCCGCACGGACCACATCCCGCCGTTCGAGGACCACCCGCTGCGCCCGGCCGGTGCGCGGACGCTCACCCCGGCGGAGGCGGCCGAGCTCGTCCCCGGACTCGACCCGTCCGCCGTGACCGCCGGATTCCTCCACCCGGACGGCATCCAGATCAGCGCGCCCGACACGGCCGCCGCGCTGGTCAGTGCGCTGCGTGCGAAGGGCGTCGAGATCCGTGAGCACACCGCGGTCGCGGGCCTGGAGGCACGGGACGGCTCCGTCACGGGCGTCCGGACCGCGGGTGGCGAGGTCATCGACGCCGCGCGGGTCGTCCTCGCCGCCGGCAGCTGGACGAACGCCCTGCTCGCGCCCCTCGGTCGCGAGCTCCCGACGGTGCGCGTGGTCGCGAGTCGCCTCGTCACGAAGCCGTTCGGCCTGCCGGGCACGCTGCCGACCCTGATGCTCCCCGAGCTCGAGGGGCTCTGGATCCGGGAGCACCGCGGCGGCCTGACCTACGGCGCCGGGAGCGGGTACGAGGCGCTGCACGTCGGTGGCGCGGACCGGGGCACCGAACCCGCGCGCCGCCCGGTCCGGACGGACCTGCTCGACGCCATGCGGACCTCCGTGCACCCGATCGTCGCGCGGCTCCTCCCAGCGGCGGCGGGCGTGCTCGGAGCGGACGAGACCCCGACGCAGGGCGTGGTGTCGATGACCGCCGACCGGAACTTCATCGTCGGCCCGGTCCCCGAGCTCGCCGGGCTCGTGGTTGCGGGCGGGGACAACGAGTCCGGCGTCACCCACGGCCCCGGTCTCGGCCGGATCGCCGCCGAGCTGAGCGTCGCGGGGACGACCACCCTCGGCGACGCGAGCCGGTACGACCCCGCACGCTTCCCGGCCCGTGCGCCGAGCGAGGCCGACGTCGTGGCGATGATGCCGGCCCGACGCGAGGCCGATGCCCGACGCGCCGGAGCGACGGCATGAGCGACCGGACGACGACGCACGTCGTGATCGGCGGCGGGGTCGTCGGCGCCGCCACCGCGTACGCCCTCACGCTCCGCGGCGAGCGCGTCGTGCTCGTCGAGCAGCACGAGCGGGGGCACCACCGGGGGTCGTCGCACGGCGCCACCCGGATCTTCCGGCAGGGCTACGCCGATGCCGAGTACGTCGCACTGACCACCCGGGCGCTCGCACTGTGGGAGGCGCTCGAGGCCGCGGCGGACGAGGAGCTGATCGTCCGGACGGGCGCCGTCGACCACGGGCGGCCCGAGGTCGTCGACGCCATCGCCACGGCGCTCGCGGACGCCGGCATCCCCCACGAGACCCTCAGCCCGGACGCCGCCGCCGCGCGCTGGCCGGGCATCGCGTTCGAGGGGCACGTCCTGACGCACGCGACCGCGGGGCGGATCCGGTCCGACCGCGCGATCGAGGTGTTCCTCACGCTGGCCGACCGCACGGGGCTCGCCGACCTCCGCTTCGACACCCGGGTCACCGGGCTCGAGGACCACGGCGACGAGGTGACCGTGGCGCTGTCCGACGGGTCCACCCACCGCACGTCCTCGGTGATCGCGGCCGTGGGGTCGTGGGCACCCACGCTGGTGGGCGACCTGCTCGCGGAACGCGGGGCGCGCCTCCCGGCCCTCCGTGTCACGCAGGAGCAGCCCGCCCACTTCCCCAGCCACCTGCCGGACGAGGCCTGGCCGAGCTTTGTTCACTGGGCCGACGGGGACGACGTGTACGGCCTGCTGACCCCGGGCGAGGGCGTCAAGGTCGGGTTCCACGGCACCGGCCCCGTGGTCGACCCCGACCACCGCGACTTCACCCCCGTGCCCGCCGAGGCCGAGCGCCTGCAGGCGTACGTCGCCCGGTACGTGCCGGGGGTCGACGCGACGAAGCCGACGTTCATCAGCTGCCTGTACGACAACTCCCCCGACGAGGACTTCGTGATCGACCGTCGAGGTCCGGTCACGGTCGCGACCGGGTTCTCCGGCCACGGCTTCAAGTTCGCTCCGTTGCTCGGCGACATGATCGCCGACCTCGCGACCGACGGGCCACCACCCCCGGCCCGCTTCTCCCTCTCGAAGCACCACCCCACTCCCTCAGGACCATGACGACCCGACTCCTCAGCGCCATCGCGCTCACCGCCACCGCCGCCGCCGTGCTCACCGGTTGCGCGTCCACCGGCTCGTCCGGCACGGACGCCGTCGACGGGCTCGTCGTCGGCACCACCGACGTCGTGACGTCCCTCGACCCGGCCGGCGCCTGGGACCGCGGGAGCTACACGGTGCAGACGCAGCTCTACCAGCACCTGCTCACCTACCCCGCCGGGAAGACCACGACCAGCCCCGAGGTCGCGAAGTCCTGCGACTTCACCGACGGCACGCACTACGTGTGCGAGATCCGGGACGGCCTCACGTTCTCGAACGGCGACGACCTGACCGCGAAGGACGTGGTGTTCTCGTTCGAGCGCCAGGTGTCCCTCGGGTCGACGAACGGCCCGGGCTCGCTGCTGGCCAACATGGCGTCGGTGTCGGCGTCGGGCAGCACCGTGACGTTCACCCTGAAGCAGGCGGACGACCAGACGTTCCCGTACGTGCTCGCGAGCATGGCGGGGGCGATCGTGGACTCGAAGGTGTTCTCCGCGACGAAGGTGCACGCGAACGACGGGGTGGTGGGCTCCGGGCCCTACGCGCTGCAGGACGCCGCGGACGGCGGGGCGACGATCGCCCTCACCGCGAACACTCGGTACGACGGCGACGCGCCGGCCACGAAGAGCGTGACGATCAAGCAGTACACGAAGTCCGCGGACCTCAAGCTCGCCGTGCAGAAGGGCGACGCCGACGTCGCCTACCGCCAGCTCACCCCGACCGAGGTGACGTCGCTGTCCTCGGACGACTCGCTGCAGACCGTGCACGGCGACTCCGGCGAGGTCCGGTTCCTGGCGTTCAACCTGCAGACGATGCCCGGGAAGGACGCCGCGCAGAAGCAGGCGATCCGGCAGGCCGTCGCGGCGACGATCGACCGCGAAGCGATCGCGAAGGACGTCTACCAGGGCACCTACACCCCGGCGTACTCGATCGTGCCGAACGGGTTCCAGGGCGCCACAGAGGCGTTCGAGGACGCGTACGACGGCGCCGACGCGAAGTCGATCCTGCGTGATGCCGGCGTGACCACTCCGGTGCGGCTGCCGATCGAGTACACGACCGACCACTACGGCTCGGGCTCCGACGACGAGTACGCGCTCATCCAGCAGCAGCTCGAGGACACCGGCCTGTTCACGGTCGACCTGCAATCGGCCAGCTGGGACACCTACGTCGGGAACGTCGGCAAGGGCGAGTACCCCGTGTTCCAGCTCGGCTTCTTCCAGGACTACCCGGACGCCTCGTCGTACCTGACCCCGGCGTACGGCGCGACCGACGTGAACCTGCTCGCGAACCACTTCGACGACGCCACGGTGAACGGCCTCGTCGCGTCGCAGGCCGTCGAGCCGGACGCGGCGAAGCGGAAGCAGCAGATCGAGCAGATCCAGCAGGACACCGCCGAGTCGGTGCCGCTCATCCCGCTGCTCGCCGGACAGGAGAACGTCATCGGGCAGGGGTCGCTGACCGGGCTGTCGAAGTCGGTCGACGCGTCCGGCGAGTTCCGGATCTGGGAGATCGGGCGCTCGTGAGCAGCTCACCGCTGCGCGCCGCCGTCCGCGCCCGCATGCCCGCCGGGCTCGACGACCTCGCCGCGCTCGTCGCGATCCCGTCGGTCCACGACCCCGCCGTGCAGTCGCTCGACGACTGTCACCGGGTCGCGGAGGCGGTGCGGGTCGCGTTCGGCGACCTCGGCCTGGAGGCGCGACTCGCCACCACCGCGGACGGCTCGCAGGCGGTCATCGCGACCCACCCCGCGCCGGCCGAGGCGCCGACGGTGCTGCTCTACGCGCACCACGACGTGCAGCCCGCGGGCGACCTCGCGGCCTGGACGAGCGATCCGTGGACCCTGACACCGCGGGACGGGCGGCTCTACGGTCGCGGCGCGGCGGACTGCAAGGGCGGGATCGTCACGCACCTCGTGGCACTCCGGGCGCTGCTCGACGTGCACGGGGCGTTCCCGGTCGGGCTCGTCGTGGTCGTCGAGGGTTCGGAGGAGCAGGGCACCGACGGCCTCGAGCAGTACGTGTCGTCGCACGCCGCCGACTTCCGGCACGTGGACACCGCCGTCGTGATGGACGCCGGGAACGCCGCGGTCGGGGTGCCGGCGCTCGTGACGACGCTCCGGGGCACGGCGTTCGTCGAGCTCCGGGTCCGCGCGCTGCGGGGCACCGTGCACTCCGGGATGTTCGGCGGGGCGGCGCCGGACGCGATCGCGGTGCTGGTCACGCTCCTCGCCACGCTCCGGGACGAGGTCGGGGACACCACGGTCGACGGCCTCGACGCCTCGCAGACCTGGGACGGCCTGCCGTACGACGCCGACCGGTTCGCCGCCGACGCCGGGCTGCTCGACGGCGCGGTGCCGATCGGCTCGGCGGACCCGGCGTCCCAGGTCTGGGCACGCCCGGCCCTCACGGTCGTGGGCATCGACGCCCCGGCGGTCGCGGGGTCCTCGCCGGCCGTGCAGGCGACCGCCGGTGCCGCGCTGAACCTCCGCGTGCCGCCGGGTGTCGACCCCGCGGCGGCCGGCGAGCTGCTCGTCGCGCACCTGCTGCGTCGCGCACCGGCCGGCGTCGAGGTGGCGGCTCGGGTCACCGGGGTGGGCGCCGGGTTCCGTGCCGAGGGCGGTCCGTCGTCGGCGGCGTTCCGCGCGGCGCTCTCGGAAGCGTACGACGGGGCCCCGGTCGGGTCGCTCGGCGGCGGCGGCTCGATCCCGCTGTGCGCGACGCTCGAGCGGGCGATCCCGGACGTCGAGGTGATCCTGGCCGGGGTGTCCGAGCCGGCGGCGAACGTGCACGGCCCGGACGAGAGCGTCGACCCGTCCGAGATCGAGCACATGGCCCTGGCCGAGGCGCTCTTCCTCGCCTCGCTCACCAGCCCCTGACCCCGCGGCGGCCGATCACGCCGCGGGTGGGTGTCCGTGTTCGGTCTCGGCCGTGACCGTTCTGGTGCACGAATCCCGGGTCTCGCGAACCAGAACGGTCACCGACGCCGGCCGATGGCGGGTTCGTGCAGGTGACGCACGGCATCCCTCGCCCCGGCCGTCCGGCCGTCGGAACCGCCGCTGCCGTCCGAGCGGGCCGGACCACCCGGACCACCCGGACCACCCGGCCCGTCC
>NZ_MJGR01000001.1:259426-264656 GCF_001865105.1 Curtobacterium sp. MCBA15_016 | reverse complement strand
GTTACTTGATCTTGGCGGTGATGGTGGCGGTGCCGACGAGGAGGCCGGACTTCACGGCGTCGGTCTTGAAGGTGCTGTTGAGCAGCTTCGCGGCGTCACCCGAGACGTGCACCGTGGTGCCGGTCAGGATCGCGTTGTCACCCTCGAGCTGCAGCGGCTTGAGCGTGCCACCGTGCAGCGAGAACAGGTACGCGTTGTTCACCGCGACCTTGCCGTTGACCAGCACGTCACCGTAGAGCTTGGACGAGCCCGGGTTCACGACGAAGTTCTCCAGCGTGACCGTCGTCTCACCGGCGGTGAGGGTCAGACCCGAGTCGTCGTGGTTCAGCAGACCCTGCACGTACGGACGGTAGTCACCATCCGGCGACCAGTACGTCACCGAACCGGACGTGATCGGGAACGACACGGACCCGTCGGCGAGCTTGGCGTCACCGGAGACACCCGGGGTCAGCTTCAGCGCGGTCAGGGCGTCGGTGAAGCCGGAGTCGAGCTTCACCGCGGTGTCGCCACCGAGGACCTCGGGCACCGACGCGACGGGGCCGGGGATCTTCGACGAGGACGACGACACGGTGTGCACCGACGGGGTCGAGGCCTGCGCCGAGGTGATGCCGAACGCGGCACCACCCAGCACGAGCGCACCCGTCGTGGCGAGCGTGATGGAGGTCTTGAGGCTCTTGCGCATGGTGATCAATCCTTTGCTGTTGTCGCGCTCGGCGCGGCTGCTGTGTGCGCGCCGAACACACCCTGGTGCAGGGTGGAGAACCAGCGATGTGCGGCTGGTGAGCGCTTCCGGGGTGTTCCCCGGTCGATGTCAGTGATTCGGCACCCTCGCCCAGCCGGATTGGTCCGGATCGGGATCCGTCAGAGATCGACGTCCGCGAGCACCCGGTCGTCGCCGCGGAGCCGTACCTGCACGCTGGCGATGTCGTCGCGCTGCACGTCGGTCGAGGCGGACAGTCCCCGGGCGTCCTCGCCAGCGGCCGACCACGACGCCACGGTCTGCACGGACCCGTCGTCGCGCACGACCACGAGGTCGTACATCACGGACCCGTCGGCGGCCCAGGACTTCCCGCCGTAGGAGCAGCCCCAGTCGAAGCGGGTGCCCCACGGTTCGCCGCTGACGGACAGGTCGACGTCGAGGCCGCGCTCCCCCACGAGCGCGTACCGGTCGGCCGACGCCGTGGCGGGGCCGGCCTGGACGGACGGGTCCACCCGTGCGGTGCCGACCGCGAGTCCGCCGAGGACCGCGGCGACCACCGCGGCGGCGGCCGTGGCCGCGACCCAGATCCGGCGGCGACGGCGACGGTGTCGAACGCGGTGCGCGACGGAGGCGAGGGTGCTCTCGGAGCCGGTGTCGCGCCTCCCGTCCGGGTCTGCGATCTCGACCGCCTGGTCTGCCGGCAGCTTGGACAGCAGGCCCGGGAGACCGACCAGCTCCGCGACGGCGGCCGCACAGCGGTCGCACGTCTCGAGGTGCCGCTCGTACTCGAGCCGCTCGTCCGGCGGCAGGGAACCGAGCACGTAGGCGGCGTCCCACTCGGCGTAGCGGTCGTCGCTCATCGCGTCACTCCTCGTTCCTGCAGTGCGAGCCGGAGGGCCCGCAGCCCGTAGTGCAGCCGCGACTTCGCGGTGCCCTCGGGGATGTCGTGTCGTCGGGCGATCTCGGGGACCGTGTGTCCGAGCCAGTACGCGTCCACCACCACCCGACGGTGGTCGGGGCTGAGGGAGGCGAGGGCGTCCGCGACGACGATGCGGTCGAGGACGGCGTCGGTGCGGTCCGCCTCGACCCGGTCGACGGGGGACTCGGTGCCGTGCTCACGGCGGTTCCGCGCGGACCGGGCATCGTCGACGACGAGGTTCCGGGCGACGGTGAAGAGCCACGCCCGAGCGCTGTCCGGGGCGCGTTCGAGCACGGCCGGGCGCTGCCACGCGCGCACCATCGTCTCCTGCACGACGTCCTCGACCGTGTGGCCGTCCCGCGTCAGGTGCCGGACGTACCGGGTGAGCGCGTCGCCGTGCTCCCGGTAGAGCGTCGCGAGCAGCTCGTCGGCGGATCGGCCCGTGGCCATCACTTCGCCAGGTCGAGTGAGAACTCGACGGACCCCTTCGGGTCCACCGTGACGAAGCCGAGGGACGGTGCTTCGACCCCGTAGTCCTCGAAGGTGATCGGGATGCTGCCGGCGACCTGCACGGTGCCGTCCTTCGCGACGGCGACCTGGGCGTCGGCGGTGACGGGCTGCTCGACGCCGTGCAGGTCCATCGTGCCGGTGAGCGTGACGTCCTGCGTCGAGCCGTCGAGCGCGCCGGACACGTCGACGGGCTTCGTCAACGTGAACGTCGCCGTGGGGTGCTGGTCCGTCTGGAGCGCGGTGTCGCGGAAGTAGGCGTCACGGGCGGACTCGGGCGTGCTGATCTTCGCGACCTCGACCGTGACCGTCGCCTTCGTGAGGGAGCCGCCGCTGACCTCGGCGCTGCCCTCGACGTCCTTCGTGCGTCCGACCACGTTCACATCCTGCCCCTGGAGCTTCTCGTGCACGCGGTAGCCCGCGAACGAGTCGCCGGTGCTGGTCCAGCTGCCGTCGGCCTCGGCGGCGGTGAGGGTGCCGGAGCCGCCGGACGGCGCGGCGCTGACGGAGGGGGCGGCGGCGGCCTGCCCGTTGACGGTGTTCGCGTAGATGACCGGTCCGGCGATGGCTGCGGCCGCGCCGACGACCACGACGCCGGAGGCGATGCCGATGATGACCTTGGTTCGTGTGCGGAGTCCCATGCCCTGACGACGAGACAGCGGGCCGGATCGTTCACCGGCGTTCGGCATGGACGGCGGATCGTCCACCGGCGTTCGGCATGATGGGGCGGTGGACATCGTCATCGCCGGCTGCGGCGACCTCGGGATCGAGACCGGCCTGCGCTTCGCCGCCGCCGGGCACCGCGTGGTCGGACTCCGGCGGCGGGGCGAGCTGGTCCCGGCCCCGCTCACCGGGCGGAGCGTCGACCTGCGCCGGTCGGTCCCGGAGATCCCGGCGAGCACGGCGGTGGTGGTCGTGGCCGTCGCCGCGGGGAGCCGCGACGTGGACGAGTACCGCGCGACGTACGTCGACGGGCTGCGGAACGTCCTGGACGGCATCGACGCGTCCGGAGCGAGCCCGCGCCTGGTCGTCGTGTCCTCGACCGCGGTCTACGACGTCGACGACGGTGGCACGGTCACCGAGGACACCCCCGCGGACGGCGGTTCCCCCACCGCGGACGTCCTGCTGGAGGCCGAGGCGCTGCTCCGCGAGCGAGCCCCGGGGGCGGTGCTCGCTCGACTGTCCGGTGTGTACGGTCCCGGGCGGGAGCGCCTCCTCGACCAGGTCCGGGGCGGAGGGGCTCGGTCGGCTCCGGCCGACGGGTCGTCCCCGCACACGAACCGGATCCACCGGGACGACGCGGCTGCGGCCCTGGTGCACCTCGCGACGCTGGACGACCCCGCACCGACGTACCTCGTGACCGACGACGAACCGGCTCGGCTCGACGACGTGTACGCGTTCCTCGCCGCCGAGCTCGGGGTCGCGGTGCCGCCGAGGGCCGAGGCCGGCGCCGGCACTGCCGGCCGGCAGGGTGCCGGTGACAAGCGCCTGTCGAACGCCCTGCTCCGCTCGACGGGCTGGGCACCGCGGTACCCGACGTTCCGCGAGGGCTACCGCGCCGTGCTCGCCGGCGTCGGCACCCGGCACCCCTGAGCCGCCGCGCTCGGTACGATCCGGACGTGCACGAACCCGCCGTCCGCCCCCACTCCACCCCCACGCTCGTCGTCGCCGGGGCGATCCTGTCCATGTCCGGGACGGCGTTGGCGTTGCTCTGGTCGGTCATGTGGGTGCCGGTGCTCGTCACGGGGACGGGGGCTTCGCTCTTCCTGTGGCCCCTCGTGCTGGCGTTGTCGCTCCTCCCGTGGGGCGGGGTCGTCGTGGCGCTGGTGCTCGGTGTCGTCGCGCGCCGGCGTGCGGAGGCTCGCGGGTCGACCGCCGTGGTCGTCGCGAGCGCTGTGCTGTCGGGGCTCGCGCCGATCGCGCTGTGGTTCGGCGGACCGTTCTCGGCGGTGGCCTGACCCGCGGCGCGGCCGGCGCGGCGCCCGGCGCGGCGCGCGCGGCGGCGCGGCGCGCGGCGCTCCGCACAACCAAAGGCACGTTGCGCCACGCGGATGCACGGCTCGGGCGCACTTTGGTTGTGCGAACGCCTCCGGCGCCAGCGGCCCGGCGGCGCGCCAGCGCGCGGCGACGCCGCGCAGCGGCACGGCGCCCGCGGCGCGCGGCACGGCGCCAGCGCGGCTCAGTGGTACCGGTGGTCCTGGATCGTCAGGCGCGGCCCGAACGACGGCTTCCGGAAGCCCGACCCCCCGATGAGCCGCACGACCCGCTCCCGGTGCCCCCGCCACGGCTCCAGCAGCTCGAGCATCCCGTCGTCGTCCACCGGTCCCCCGGTCAGCGCCCACCCGACGAGCGCCGCCACGTGGAAGTCCCCCACGCTCGGGGAGTCCGGATCGCCGTGGGCGCGCTGCGCGGTCTCCGCCGCCGTCCACTTCCCGACGCCGGGGACCGACTGCAGCCGCGCGGACACGAGGGCCCCACCGCGACCGAGCGCCAGCGTCCGTTCGAGCGCCGGAGCCACCCGGACCGCCCGCATCACCGTCGCCGAACGACCGGGCTCGATGCCGGCGCGGTGCCACTCCCAGCTCGGGATCGCACCCCACCCGGCAGCGGTCGGCGGGACGAACATGTCCGCCGGGGCCGGTCCGGGCGCCGGTGTGCCGTACCGCCGCAGCAGGTACCGCCAGGCACGCCAGGCCTGCCGCGAGGTGACCTTCTGCTCCATGATCGCGGGCACCAGGGACGCCATCACGGTGTTGGTGCGGAGCAGGCGGAGGCCCGGTTGCCGGTGCCGGGCGTCGACGAGGAACGGGTGCCGGGACACGTCGAGGTCCGACCAGTCGTCACCCCGGCCGAGCAGTTCGGGAGCGTGCGACACCGCCCACTCGGCACCGTCGCCCCACGCCGAGACCGCGATGGCGTCGGGACCGGCACGGCGCACGAGCACCGAGGCCGGGCCGTCCGGTGTGCGGAGCGCGAGCCACGTGTCGGAGCCGACCACGCGGAAGGCGGGGTCGCCGGAGCCGCGCTGCAGGGGCCGGAGCGTCGCGCGGACGTCCACCGCGCCTCCTGGCCGGTAGACGGTGTCGACGCGCGACACGGCCTCG
>NZ_MJGR01000001.1:234859-258724 GCF_001865105.1 Curtobacterium sp. MCBA15_016 | reverse complement strand
CGCGACACGGCCTCGCCGACCCGCGCCGCAGCCTCGCCGACCCGCGCCGCAGACCCACCGACCCGCGCCGCGGCGCCCTCGACGCCACCGGCGGCGGAGGACGGAACGGTGAGGGACACACGCAGGATGGTAATGCGGAACCACCGTCAGTCATGATGGGCGTGTCCCACTGCACCCCGACGACGGAGTTCCCCATGCGCATCGGCATCCTCACCTCCGGAGGCGACTGCCCCGGCCTGAACGCGGTCATCCGCGCCATCGTGCTGAAGGGCATCGCGATCTACGGACACGACTTCGTCGGCTTCCGCGACGGGTGGCGCGGCGTGGTCGACGGCGACATCGTCCCGCTCGGCCGCAAGGACATCCAGGGCATCGCCAAGCAGGGCGGCACGATCCTCGGCACGAGCCGGACGAATCCCTTCGAGGGCCCGAACGGCGGCGTCGAGAACATCGAGCGCACCCTCGAGCGGCACGGCATCGACGCCATCGTCGCGATCGGCGGCGAGGGCACGCTGGCCGCCGCGAAGCGCCTCACGGACGCCGGACTGAAGATCGTCGGTGTCCCGAAGACCGTCGACAACGACCTCGGCGCGACCGACTACACGTTCGGCTTCGACACCGCCGTCGCGATCGCGACCGAGGCCATGGACCGTCTTCGCACCACGGGCGAGTCGCACTCGCGCTGCATGGTCGCCGAGGTCATGGGCCGGCACGTCGGCTGGATCGCCCTGCACTCCGGCATGGCCGCGGGTGCGCACGCGATCCTCATCCCGGAGCAGAAGACGAGCATGGAGCAGATCGCCGCGTGGGTCCGGGCGGCCTACGACCGTGGTCGGGCGCCGCTGGTCGTCGTCGCCGAGGGCTTCGTCCCCGACCACGAGGACAACGCACACACCGAGCGCGGCCTCGACGCGTTCGGGCGTCCGCGCCTGGGCGGGATCGGCGAGCGCCTCGCACCGCTCATCGAGGAGATGACGGGCATCGAGACGCGCGCCACCACGCTCGGCCACATCCAGCGCGGCGGCACGCCGACGGCGTACGACCGGGTCCTCTCGACGCGGCTCGGCCTGGCGGCCATCGACTCGGTGGTCGAGGAGCGCTGGGGCCGCATGGTGGCGCTCCGGGGCACCGACATCGAGCACGTCTCCTTCGAGGAGGCGCTCGGCGAGCTGAAGACCGTGCCGCAGGCCCGGTACGACGAGGCCGCCATCATGTTCGGCTGACACGCGTCCGCAGGTCGGCCGGTCGTGGTCCTGGAGGCGCGGGTAGCGTCCGACGCGTGACCCGCGCAGTCCTCGTCTCCAGTTCCACCCCGCCCACCGTCACCGAGGTCGACGTCGCCGACCCGACCGAGGGCGAGGTGCTCGTCGACGTCACGTACTCGAGCGTCAACTACAAGGACGGCCTGGCGCTCGCCCGGAACCCCGGCGTCGCGCGGGTCGACCCGCTCGTGCCCGGCATCGACGTCGTCGGCACCGTCTCGGCCCTCGGCCCGGGCGTGCACGACGTCGCGATCGGCGACCGGGTCGTCGTGAACGGCGCCGGGCTCGGCGAGAGCCGGCACGGCGGCTGGGCGGAGCACGCGGTGGTGCCGTCGGGGTCGCTCGTCGTGCTGCCCGGTTCGATCGACGACTCGTTCGCGGCCGCGATCGGGACCGCCGGGTTCACCGCGATGCTCAGCGTGCTCGCACTCGAACGGTTCGTCGAGCCGGGCAGCGGTCCCGTCCTCGTGACGGGTGCGTCCGGCGGCGTCGGCACGGTCGCGATCGCGCTGCTCGCCGCCCGCGGGTACGAGGTCACGGCCTCGACCGGACGCGCCGCGAACGACGCCTCGCTCCGGGCACTCGGCGCGACCGACGTCATCGACCGCGCGACCCTCGCCGAGCTCGGCCGGCCGATGCAGCGGGCGCACTGGGCGGGCGCGGTGGACAGCGTCGGCGGTGCGACCCTCGCGAACGTCCTCGCGGCGACCCGGTGGGGCGGGGCGGTGACGGCGTGCGGCCTGGCGCAGGACTCCGCGCTCCCGACCTCGGTGATGCCCTTCATCCTGCGGGCGGTGTCGCTGCTCGGCATCAACTCCGTCGACGCCCCGCTGCCCCTCCGGCAGCAGGCGTGGCAGCGGCTCGCGACCGATCTCGACCCGGCGCTCCTGGCGGGCGTGACGCGGGTCGCCGGGCTCGAGGAGGCCATCGCCGTCGGACCCGAGGTCGTCGCCGGCAACGTGCACGGGCGCACGGTCGTCGCGGTCGATCGCTGAATACTAAGATTTCACAAGCGTTTGCATATTGACACGTTAGGATTTGAGTACAGAACACCTGAGCCTGTGAGGAGTCCGGCATGCCGGTACCCAAGTCCACCGTCGAGAACTCGCCGCGGAAGCTCCTGCGCGACGTCGTGCTCGAGAAGATGCTCGCCGCGATCCAGGACGGCACGCTCCAGGCGGGCGAGCGCCTCAACGACGACGAGCTCGTGCAGTGGCTCGGGGTCAGTCGCACCCCCATCCGTGAGGCGATCGCCAAGCTCGTCGACTACGGCCTGGTCGAGATGGAGGCGAACCGGTACACCCGCGTCGCCACCCCGACCGGCAAGCAGGCCGCCGACACCACCCAGGTCCTCGGCGGGTTCGTCGAACTCGCTGCGCGCTGGGGCGTACCGAAGCTCGACGCCTCCGCAGCCAAGGCGCTGACCGAGCACCTCGAAGCCGTGCGCTCGTACTCCGAGCAGCAGGACAAGCGCATGGACGCCGAGCTCGAGACGGTCATCTCGCTGCTCGTCGACGCCGCCGACAACGAGCTGCTCGACAAGTTCGCCGAGTCGCTCCTGCCCCGTGCGCGGTTCCTCTCGCTCGCCCAGGGGGCGTGGCAGTTCTGGGACTACAAGCACTCGGTCGACCCGCTGCGTGCGGCCATCGCGAAGCGTGACGGTGACGCCGCCGCGGCCGCGATCCGGGCGCTGACCGCGACCGCCGAGCAGCAGGCGGACGAGCTCCGCGCTGCCGGGACCGCCGCCGCCGGCTGACCCGTCCAGCGTTCCCCGGCCGCCTGGGCCACGATGGACCCGTGAGCAGCAACGACGACGTCCTCATCCGAGCGGCCGGGGTCCGGGTGACCCGGTCCGGCCGGGACCTCCTGCACGACATCGACCTGACCGTCCGGCGCGGGGAGCACTGGGCGCTCCTCGGGCCGAACGGTGCCGGGAAGTCGACGCTGCTCGCGGTCCTCGGCGCCACCGGGCACCCGACGGCCGGCACCGTCGAACTGCTCGGCCGACGACTCGGACGCGTCGACGTCCGGGAGCTCCGCGAACACATCGGGCACGTCGACCCCCGCCACCGGATGCTCTCGCCGCTGACCGTCGTCGAGACCGTGCTCACCGGGCTCACCGGCACGACCGACCTCATGATGCGGTGGGAGCCGACGCCCGCGCAGGTGGCCACCGCCGAGCAGCACATCGCCGACGTCGGGCTGACGGCGCGTCGGGACGCCCGCTGGCCGGTCCTGTCGCAGGGCGAACGCGGACGGACGCTCATCGCCCGGGCGCTCATGTCCGAGCCGCAGCTGCTCTTGCTCGACGAACCGGCCACCGGGCTCGACGTCGCCGCGCGCGAACACCTGCTCGAGACCGTCGACGCCCTGCGCCACCGGCACCCCGAGCTCGGGAGCGTGATGGTGACGCACCACCTCGAGGACCTGCCCGCGTCGACCTCGCACGCGATGCTGCTGCGCGACGGGGTCGCGGTCGCCCAGGGCACCTCGGACGAGGTCATCACGTCGTCGGCGGTCTCGCACGCCTTCGACTTCCCGCTCGCGATCCTCCGGGCCGAGGGACGCTGGGCCGCCCGCCGCGCGTCCTGAGTCGCTGCACACCGGACTCCGGGGCGGTGCTGTCCCCTGTCCCACCCTCGGCGATCCGGTCGGTACGCGGTGATGCGTGGTGCCTCGTGCCCCGTCGCCGGTGCGCGGTGCTGGGCTGCGTTGTGCCGGCTCGCGCCACGGCGCTGCCCACTGCGCCACATGAGGACCGGTTTGCCCGCCGGTCCGTCGGGTCCGTACCCGCCCCGGTCCGCCTACCGACGCACCGCCCGTCCGATCAGTCCGTCGTCTCCAGGAGCGCCACCTCCCAGTTGCTGCGCTGGATGGTCGCGTCGAGCTCGCGGAGCTCCTTGGCGAGGTCGTCCGCCCGGGACCGCAGCGTCGCGGTCGGCAGGGCGGCGAACGTGCGGAGTTCGCTGCGGAGCTGTCGGTACCCGCCACCTCCTCCCGCGGTCGCGTCCGCGGCGCCGGTCACGAGCGCGTGCCGGAGGCGCAGGGCGTCCCGGCGTGCGAGGAGCGTCGTGATGGTCTCGCCCGAGGCCAGCCGAGTAGACGCGTTCGTCGCGTTGATCCTGGCGAGCAGCACCTCGAGGTCGTCGACGGCCCGCTCGGCCTCGGCGAGCAGGGACGCCGCGTCCTCGTCGGGCTCCTCGCCCTCCTGGTAGCGGGCGTTGGCGGCGATCCGCGAGCGCAGCTGCTCGATGCGCTTCTGCAGGTCGGCGCGCTCGATGAGGGCCTCGGCGAGTTGCATGTCGCCATCCAACCAGCGCACGCGGCACACCGCCGGGTGCGGCGGACGGGAGGCGCGGGTCCGGCCCGACCCGCGCCTGACGTCAGGTAGGTGGTGGCGTCACGCCGTGGCGCGCGCGGCCGCCTTCGCCGCGGCCGGCAGTGCGTCGAGCACCCGTCCGACGGCCCGGTCGTCGTGTGCCGCCGTGACGAACCACGCCTCGAAGACGCTCGGGGGCAGGGTCACCCCCGCGTCGAGCATGGCGTGGAAGAACGGCGCGTACCGGAACGCCTCCTGCGCTCGGACGTCGTCGTAGTTCCGCGGGGCGGTCTCGGTGAACGCGAACGAGAAGAGGTTGCCGGCGTGCTGGACGGTGTGGGCGACGCCCTCGGCGGACAGGGCGTCGCTCGTCGCCGTCGCGATGGTCGCCGCCGTCCGGTCGAGGTGGGCGTAGACCTCGGGCGTCGCGGCCCGCAGCGTGGCGATGCCCGCGGCGACGGCGAGCGGGTTCCCCGAGAGCGTGCCCGCCTGGTAGACGGGGCCGAGCGGGGCGAGGTAGTCCATGACCTCGCGCCGACCACCGAGTGCGGCGAGGGGCATGCCGCCGCCGATGACCTTGCCGAACGTGACGAGGTCGGGCTTCCACCCGGCGCCGTCCGGCACGACCTTCGACGCCTCGAGGCCCCACCACCCGGCAGAGCCCACCCGGAAGCCGGTCAGGACCTCGTCGACGATGAGCAGCGCACCGTGCGCCTGCACGATCTGCGCCAGGGCCCGGTTGAACCCACGCTCGGGGGCGAGGACGCCCATGTTCGCGGCCGCTGCCTCGACGATCACGCCCGCGATGCGCTCGGAGTGCTCGTCGAACGCGCGACGGACGGCATCGAGGTCGTTGTAGGGCAGCACCAGGGTCTGCGCGGCGGTCTCGGCGGTGATGCCGGCACTGCCGGGGAGCGCGAGCGTGGCCACACCCGAACCGGCCTCGGCCAGCAGGGAGTCCGAGTGGCCGTGGTAGTGCCCGGCGAACTTCACGAGCAGGTCGCGACCGGTGTACCCGCGGGCGAGCCGGATCGCGGTCATCGTCGCCTCGGTGCCCGTGGACACCATGCGGAGCTTCTCGATCGGGCCGTCGCCGTCCACCGACACCCGCTGCTTCACGAGCTCGGCGAGTTCGGTCTCCCCCGGGGTCGACGCCCCGAAGCTCAGCCCGCGCGCCGCCGCCTGCTGCACGGCCTCGACCGTCGCGGGGTGGGCGTGCCCGAGGATCGCGGGCCCCCACGAGGCGACGAGGTCGACGTACTCCCGCCCCTCGGCGTCGGTGACGTAGGCACCCTTCGCGCTCGTCAGGAAGCGGGGCGTCCCGCCGACGGAGCCGTACGCCCGGACCGGCGAGTTGACCCCGCCGGGGATGCTGTTCTTCGCGCGGCCGAAGAGCTGGTCGTTCGTGGTCATTCTGGGGCCTTCCCGGTCGAGGCGATGCCGTCCACGGCACTGGTGCTGCCGGAGGTGCGGAGTCCCGCCTCCTCGTTGAGCTTGCGAGCGATGTCGACCGCGAAGTAGGTCAGGATCGCGTCGGCGCCGGCGCGCTTGATGCCGACGAGCGCCTCCATCGCCGCGGCGTCGCGGTCGATCCAGCCGTTCTGCGCGGCTGCGGTGATCATCGCGTACTCGCCAGAGATCTGGTACGCCCAGACCGGCACCGGCGAGGTCCGTGCGGTCTCGGCCAGCACGTCGAGGTAGCTCATCGCCGGCTTCACCATGACGATGTCGGCACCCTCGGCGATGTCCTGCTCGACCTCGCGGAGGCCCTGCCGACCGTTCGCGGCGTCGATCTGGTACGTGCGACGGTCGCCCACGAGCGAGGAGTCGACGGCCTCGCGGAAGGGACCGTAGAACGCGCTCGCGTACTTGGCCGCGTACGCCAGCAGCGCCGTGCCGCTGTGCCCGGCCGCGTCCAGCGCGTCCCGTGCGGCGGCGATCTGGCCGTCCATCATGCCGCTCATGCAGACGAGCTCGGCACCGGCCTCGGCCTGCACGACCGCCATGTCGCGGTACCGCTCGAGCGTGGCGTCGTTGTCGACCGAGCCGTCCGCGGCCAGGACGCCGCAGTGCCCGTGGTCGGTGAACTCGTCGAGGCACAGGTCGGACTGCACGACGAGCGCGTCACCGACCTCTTCGCGCGCGACACGGATCGCGACGTTGAGGATGCCGTCCGGGTCGGTCGCGCCGGACCCCTGCGCGTCCTTCGACGTCGGCACGCCGAACAGGTTCACGCCGCCGATCCCGACCGACGCCGCCTCGTGCAGGGCACGGCGGAACGAGTCGAGCGAGTGCTGCTGGACCCCGGGCATGCTCGTGATGTCGATCGCCTCGGTCGCCCCCTCGCGGATGAACATCGGCAGCACGAGCTCGGCGGGGTGGAGCCGGGTCTCGGCGACGAGTCGACGCATCGCGCCGGTCGCGCGGAGTCGTCGGGGGCGGACCTGGGGGAAACGGCCGGTCACTTCGGTGCCTTCCTGTTCGGGGCGGTGGGGTTCAGGGACTCGACGACGGCGTCGAGCAGGGCTTCTGCGGATCGGGTCCGGGCGACCACGTGCACGGGCAGGCCGGCGGCGCGGGCTTCGGCAGCGGTCCCGGGTCCGATGCACGCGACCACGGTGCGGGGGTCGAGCGGGGTCATCCGCCGGGCGATCTCGCGAGCGATGCTGCCGCTCGTCACGAGCACGGCAGCGGGCGGGGAGTCGAGGACGACCGGCTCGTCGCCGGTCCCCACGGTACGGTACGCGACCACGTCGTCCACGTCGATCCCGCGGGCGCGCAGGGTGTCGACGACGGTCGGGGCAGCGAGGTCCGAGCGTGGGAAGAGGACAGTGCCGGAGGTGTCCGGCAGCGCGTGGGCGAGCGCGGCGCCCGAGGCCTCGGACGGCACCAGGTCGACGACCCAGCCCGCAGCACGCGCGGCACGGGCGGTCGGCTCACCGACCGCCGCCACCCGCAGGTCGGACGGGAGGCGCGCCACCCGTTCCGCGACCACGCGCACGGCCGTCGCACTGGTCACCACCATCCACGCGTACCCGGCGCCGTCGGTGCCGCCGGTGCCGCCGGTGCCGCCGGTGCGGGCGGTGCCGTCGGTCGCGGGTCCCGAGCGGGCACGATCCGGCCCGGTCGGCGCGGCCAGGCGGCCGGTTCCGCCCGCTCGCCGACCGGCCGACTGCGCGTCCTGCCCGCTCGCCGACTGCGGACCGGACCCGGCCGGCGGTGGTGCGTCGTGCCTCCTGGACCCGCCGGACGCGATCAACCGGTCGACCGCAGCCTCGAGGGCGGACCGATCCGTGGGTGCCGCGTCCGCGATCAGCGGGACGACGAGCGGGTCGAGCCCGCGCTCGCGGGCGGCCGCGGCGACCCGGTCACCCCACGCCCCGCCGCGCGGGACCAAGACGACCGGCTGTCGTGCCGCGTCCGCGGTGCTGACGTCGGGGTGCGTGGCGACCGCCTACTCCGCCGAGGTCGCGAGGTCCGCCAGGTCGGCCGCACCGTTCTCGAGCAGTTCGGCGGCGACCCGGCCACCGAGCTCGAGTGCCTCGGTCAGGCGGTCCTGTGCGGAGCCGTCGAGCACGGCGGCGTGTGATGCGGTCCGGTACTCGGAGCCGTCGGGCCGGTAGACCGTCGCGGAGACGAGGAGCATCTCGGCGTCGACGATCGCGGTGGCACCGATCGGGGCGGAGCACCCGGCCTCGAGCTTCGCGAGCACCTCGCGCTCGGCGGACACGGTCAGGCGGGTCGGCGCGTGCTCGATCTTCCGCAGGGCCGCGAGGAGGTTCCGGTCCGTCTCATCCGCGCGGGTCTCGATCGCGAGCGCTCCCTGCCCGGGGGCGCTCGGCCAGAAGCCGAGGTCGAGCAGCTCGGTCGCCGCGTCGAGCCGGTCGATGCGCGTCAGGCCGGCGGCCGCGAGGACCACCGCGTCGAGGTCGTCGTCCACGCGTCCGAGGCGGGTGTCGATGTTGCCGCGGATGTCCACCACGTCGAGGTCGGGCCGCTTGGCCCTGAGCTGCGCGACGCGGCGGGGCGAACCCGTGCCGACCTTCGCGCCCTCGGGCAGGGTCTCGATGGTCGCGGCGTTCCGGGCGACGAGGACGTCTCGGGCGTCGGCACGCTTCGGCACCGCGGCGATCGTCAGCCCCGGGTACGGCGCGGTCGGGAGGTCCTTGAGGGAGTGCACGAGGACGTCGACCTCGCCCGCGACGAGTGCTTCGCGGAGCGCGCTGGCGAACACGCCCGTGCCGCCGAGGCTCGCGAGCGAGGCGCGGTTCGTGTCGCCCTCGCTCGTGACCGTGACGAGCTCGACCGGTCGACCGGACGCCGTCGCCAAGCGGTTGGCGACGTCCTGCGACTGGGCGACCGCGAGCCGGCTGGCACGGGTGCCGAGCCGGATCGGGACAGGGCCGTCGGGGCTGCCGGTCGGCTCGGACGCGTCGGTCACGGGGCGAGTCCGGCCGCGGCGGGCTTGAACCCGGCGCGCACGTTCTCGCAGCACCCCGGACGGCAGACGTCGTACCAGGGACCGAGGTCGGTCAGGTGCGGGCGCTCGCTCGTCGGGGTGCCGTTGACACGCTCGAGGACGAGGTCCACCAGACCGGAGACGTAGGCCGGGTCGACACCCGGGGTCTGCGTGCGCACCGACCAGAAGCCGAGCTCCTGAGCGGTCTCGGTTGCCTCTTCGTCGAGGTCCCACATGACCTCCATGTGGTCGCTCACGAAGCCGAGCGGGACGATGAGCACGGCACGGGTCGAGCCGCCCTGGAGCTCCTCGTTCATGTAGTCGTTGATGTCGGGCTCGAGCCACGGCTGCGTCGGGGGGCCCGAGCGCGACTGGTAGACGAGCTTCCACGGCGGCGTGCTGGTGCCGCGGAGCGACGCGTGCTCGGGCTGCTCGAGCAGCTCCGCCCACGCCTGGTCGAGGACGACCTGCGCGACGGCGAGGTGCTGGGCCTCGTACGCGCCGTGCTCGTCGAAGCCCCGGTAGTCGGGGCCGGACTTGGCGGCGTCGGTCGACGGGATCGAGTGCGTCGAGAACAGCACGTGCAGCTCGGTCGCGACGTCGAGGCCGTCGTTCTCGGCGATCGCACGCGCCATGCCGTCACGGACGCCGTCCACGAACGGGCGGACGAAGCCCGGGTGGTCGAAGAACTGCCGGACCTTGTCGATCTGGATGGTGTCGATCAGACCGGTCTCGGACAGCACGCGGGCGTAGTCCTCACGGTACTGGCGACAGCTCGAGAACGACGAGTAGGCGCTCGTGGCGATCGCGATGAGCTTGTTGTAGCCCTTGTCGGCCGCCTCGGTGAAGGCCTCTTCGAGGTAGGGCTCCCAGTTGCGGTTGCCCCAGAGGACCGGCATGTCGATGCCGCGCGAGGCCAGCTCGGCCTCGAGCGCGGCCTTGAGCGCACGGTTCTGCGCGTTGATCGGGCTGACGCCGCCGAAGTGCCGGTAGTGGTGGGCCACCTCTTCGAGGCGCTCGTCCGGGATGCCGCGGCCCCGGGTGACGTTGCGCAGGAACGGGATGACGTCGTCCTGGCCCTCGGGTCCGCCGAAGCCGGCGAGCAGGATCGCGTCGTACGCGACCGGGACCTCGACGTGCTCGGGACCGTCGGCGGCCGCGGGGGTCGCGGCGAGGACGGCCTGACCGTTCGTGATCATGCTGGTGTCGGTCACGAGAGCACCTCCGGCAGCTCGGTGGTCGTCACGCGACGACCGGTGAAGAAGGGCACCTCTTCCCGCACGTGCATGCGGGCTTCGGTGTAGCGCAGGTCGCGCATGAGGTCGACGAGGTCGACGAGGTCCGGGCTCTCGAGCGGCAGGATCCACTCGTAGTCGCTCAGCGCGAAGGTGGCGATCGTGTTCGTCAGCACGCGGCGGTACTTCGCGCCGGCGATGCCGTGGTCGCGGAGCATCTTCGAGCGCTCTTCTTCCGGCAGGAGGTACCACTCGTAGGACCGGACGAACGGGTAGACCGTGATCCAGGCCTCTGGCTCCTTGCCGCGCAGGAAGGCGGGCGTGTGCCGCTTGTTGAACTCGGCTTCGCGGTGCATCGCCATGGCGTGCCACACCGGTTCGGCGTCCTGGAAGAGCGCGGTGCGGCGGATCTCGCGGAGCACCGCCTGGATCGCCTGCGCGTCGTCGCCGTGCAGCCAGACCATCACGTCGGCGTCGGCGCGGAAGCCGGACACGTCGTAGAAGCCGCGGATCGTCACGCCGCGCTCGGCAGCGGCGGCGATGACGGCGTCGAGCTCGGCCACCGCGTCGTCGCCGACCGTGTGGATCGGGCCGAGCGGACGGCGGAAGACGGCCCACAGGGCGTAGGCCGTCAGCATGTTGGGGTCGATGCCGTCGGGGGAGGTCTCGTGTGCGTCGTGCGTGGGCACGGTGGAACTCATGTGTCCATTGTCCTATCGGTCACAAAGGTGACGCCGCTCCCCTTTCGACGGCGAGCGCTACCGCCGTCGGAGCACCGCTACGACGATACCCCCGACCACTGCCACGCCCGCTGCGAGCCCGGCCAGGTACGGCACCGGCTTCTCGTCGATCCCGCGCTTGACCTTCGACGCGGCGATGCCGATCTGCTTCGGGACGTTGAGCTTGTCCTCGATCGCGTCGAGGGTGTCGAACAGCTGGGCGCGGGTCGACGCGACGCGGTCGGCCAGGTCGTCGTGCTGATCGGTCACGTGGGTCCTCCGGGGTGTGGGGTGGTGGACGGGGCGGTCGTCGCTAGAAGCGGCCGCCGACGTCGGGCTTGCGGGTGCCGTACTGGGTCGGCGGGGTCGGCTTCTTGCCGAGGCCCTTCACCGCGTTGACGTCGTTCTTCACGCTGTCGATGGTGCGCTTCGGCGTGATCGGGAGCCCCTTCTTCAGGCGCTTCCAGCCGAGCAGGCCGAGGATGCCGGCGACGATGAGCATCACGACGGCGATCACGAGTGCTGCGAGCCACGCGGGCATCACGGTCGCGAGCCCCATGACGGCGGCGGTCAGCAGCACGCCGATCGCGTAGAGGACGATGACGAGCGCGCCCACGAGCAGACCCGCGGCGAGGCCGAAGATCTTCGCCTTCGTCAGCATCTCGGCCTTGAGCAGGTTCAGCTCACCCGTCACCAGCTCCTTGACGAGCTTGGGGACGTCGCCGACCAGGCCGAACAGCGAACGCGGCTTGCGGTCGCGGGTGTCTGTCATGAGGCCTGGCTGTCCTTCTTCTGCCCGACCTTGCGGACGACCTTCTTCGTCTGCTCACCGACGAACTCGGCGACGTCGGGGGTCTTGTCGGCGATGAATTC
This sequence comes from Curtobacterium sp. MCBA15_016, assembly GCF_001865105.1. Lineage (NCBI taxonomy): Bacteria > Bacillati > Actinomycetota > Actinomycetes > Micrococcales > Microbacteriaceae > Curtobacterium > Curtobacterium sp. MCBA15_016. The sequence goes on along the minus strand of NZ_MJGR01000001.1, from coordinate 246,857 downwards.
CTCGGCGACGTGGACGCCCTTCTGGACGCCGTTGCTGTTCCAGATCTTGCCGCTGACGGTCTTGATCTGCTCGTACCGCGCCCGTCCGGCTCGCGATCCCAGGACGTACCCGAGAGCGGCGCCGGCGACGAACAGGAGCTTGCCTCGCATGTGCGATTCCTCCGTTGGGTCAGTGTGCGTGGTCATGCGCCGAACGGAATACGTCCGGCGTTCCTGCAACAGTAGCCCTCTCCCAGTGTGCGGTCCGCTCAGGAATCCAGGATCTGCTCAGCGGCGCTCCGTGCCGCCGCGACGATGCCGGCCAGCCCCCGGCCCGTCGACGCCTCGCCGATCCCGACGACCCCGTCGGCGAGCCCCGCGGCGGTCGTGTCCGGACCGTGCCACCGGACACGTGCGGCACCGACGACGGCGGACGGCGCGATCGGCACGCCGAGCAGGGCGGAGGCGTCCTGGGCGGCGCGGGTCCCGATCGCGTCGTACGGGTCGACCTGGAGGCTCCTCCCGGTCTCGACCGCGTCGGCCGCGGCTCCAGGGGTGGTCGCGGCGACAGCCGCGTCCGTCGTCGCGTAGCTCAGCCGCAGGACGTGCCGGCCCCCGGCCGCCTCGGCCAGCCACGGCCACTTCACCGTCGCGTGCGTGATCGCCTTCGCCCGGACCCCGGGTGCGTCCGGGTGCACGAGCATCCCGGTCCCCCGCGGCGCCGCGTCGAGCTCGTGCTGGTCGACCACGAGCGTCACGAGCTCGATGCCCGTGCGCACGGGTCCGGCCGTGCGGGCGGGGTCCGCCGTCGAGGCGAGGACGTGCTCGGCCACCAGTCGCTCGGTCTCGCCGTCGTCGGTGCGGACCTCGACGGCGTGCTCCTCGATCGCGGTGGCCCGGGTGTGCAGGCGGACGTCGACCCGGTAGGTCTCCATGTCGGCCACGAGCTCGTCGACGAGCCGCACGGTGCCGCCCCGGATGCCCTGCACGGCGGACCCGGCCGTCGCACGGGCACGGAGGGCGAGGACCGCGCGGGCGAGGGAGCCCTCGCGCAGCAGCGCCGCCCGGAGCCCGGGAGCCACCCGGTCCGGGTCGAGGTCGTCCGGGTGCGTCGAGTGCACGCCGGCGACGATCGGCACCACCAGGTCGTCGAGGACCTGCTCGCCCATGCGCTTCCGGACCAGCTCGCCGAGCGACGGCGCCTTCGACCCGACGAGGGACGGCAGCAAGGAGTCCATCTGCGCCCGGAGCGCCGCCTTCTGCCCGACCACCGCGAGGACGTCGGCCGCCATCGGGCTCCCCGGGATCCCGAGCAGTCCGGTCTGCGGGATCGGGGACGTCCGGCCGTCGCGGGTCATCAGCCACGCACCGCGCGGGTCCGGCGTGGTGACCTCGTTGCCGAGGCCGAGTTCGATCGCCAGCCGGCCGACGGCGTCGTTGCGGGTCGCGAACGAGTCCGCCGCCATGTCGAGGTCGAGTCCCGCGACGGTGTGCCGACGGACCATGCCGCCGAGCACGCCGGAGCCCTCGACGAGGACGACGTGCGCGCCGCCCTTCGCCAGGTCCCGCGCCGCGACGAGTCCGGCGACCCCGCCGCCGACCACGACGACGTCGGTCACGCCCGCACTCCGGTCGCCGCGGCCGTCCCGTCCCCGAGCTCGTGGACGAGGGACACGATGCGGGTGAGCACGGTCGGGTCGGTCTCCGGCGGCACACCGTGCCCGAGGTTGACGACGTGCGCCCGGGCCGCACCACCGCGGCGGACGACGTCGCGCACGTGGGCCTCGAGCACCTCCCACGGGGCGGAGAGCATCGCCGGGTCGATGTTGCCCTGCACGGTGACCCCGGTGCCGACCCGGCGCACGGCCTCGTCGAGCGGCAGCCGCCAGTCGACGCCGACCGCGTCGACGCCGACCCGGTCCGTGCCGAAGGTCGTCATGTCGCGCAGGACCTCGCCGCTGCCGACGCCGAAGTGGATGCGCGGGACGCCGAGGTCGGCGACGTGGGCCAGGGCGTCGGCCGAGTGCGGTGCGACGCGGGTGACGTAGTCCTCGCGGGAGAGCGAGCCCACCCACGAGTCGAACAGCTGTGCGGCGGAGGCCCCGGCGAGCACCTGGGCCCGGAGGAACGCCCCCGACACCCCGGCGGCCCAGGCGAGCAGGCGCGACCAGGTCTCCGGGTCCGAGTGCATGAGCGTCCGGGCGCGGATGTGGTCCTTCGACGGTCCGCCCTCGACCAGGTAGGCCGCGAGCGTGAAGGGCGCCCCGGCGAACCCGATGAGCGGGGTGTCGCCGAGCTGCTCGACCGTGCGCGCCACGGCGTCCGTGATCGGGGCGAGGGCAGTCGCGTCGAGCTGGCCCAGCGCGTCGACGTCGGCCGGGGTGCGGATCGGGGACGCCAGCACCGGCCCGCGTCCGGGGACGATCTCGACGTCGACGCCCGCGAGCTTGATCGGCACGACGATGTCGCTGAAGAAGATGCCGGCGTCGACCCCGTGCCGACGGACCGGCTGCAGCGTGATCTCCGACGCCATCGCCGGGTCGAGGCAGGCGTCGAGCATGGCCGTGCCGACGCGCAGTTCGCGGTACTCCGGCAGGGACCGGCCGGCCTGACGCATGAACCACACCGGCAGGGTCTCCGGCCGGTCGCCGCGGAGTGCCCGGACGAGGGGCGAGCCCGACGTCCGCCCGGAGACGAGCGGGTGCGAGGCGGGGAGGGCGGTCGTGGATGCGTCGGTCACCGCACGATTCTCCCATCGGCGAACGGAACGTATCCCGAGCACGCACGACGGGAGCGGGAGCCGGGCGCAACGCGAGTTACCATGGAAGACGTGCTCATCTGTCTCACGGCGTCGCATCGCAACGCCAGCTTCGATCTCCTGGAGCGACTGAGCATCGGCGCACCGACCGCCGCGAGCCGTCTCGTGACGGACTCCGACGTGCTGGACGGGGCCGTCGTCCTCGCCACGTGCAACCGCTTCGAGGCCTACCTCGACATCGCCGGCGACGACCGCGACTCCGCCGTCTCGGCCACCGTCGACGCCGTCGCCACCGCGAGCGACCTCGATCCCGCCGAGGTCCTGCGGTCCGTCAACGTGCTCGGCGGCAAGGACGTCGTGCAGCACCTCTTCGCCGTCTCGAGCGGCCTCGAGTCCGTCGTCGTCGGTGAGACCGAGATCTCCGGGCAGGTCCGCCGCTCGCTCGAGGACGCCCGCTCGAACGGCACCACCACCTCGGACCTCGAGCGACTCTTCCAGGAAGCCGCGCACACCTCCCGCGGCGTCAAGACCCGCACCCGCATCGGCGCCGCCGGCCGGTCGCTCGTGCGGCTCGGCCTCGAGCTCGCGTCCTCCCGCGTGACCGACTGGGGCCGGACCCGGGTGCTCCTGATCGGCACCGGCAGCTACGCCGCGACGACCATCGCCGCCCTGCGCGACCGCGGCGCGGACACCATCCAGGTCTTCTCCCCCTCCGGCCGGGCGCCGTGGTTCGCCGCGAAGCACGACCTCGTCGCCGCGCACGACCTCCGCCAGGCCATCGGTTCGAGCGACGTCGTGATCACCTGCACCTCGAGCGAGGTCCCGGTCGTCGAACCGGCCGACCTCGACGACGGCGTCCGGCGCATCGTCATCGACCTCGGACTCCCCCGCAACGTGGACCCCGACGCGGCCGACGTCGACGGCGTCGAACTGCTCGACCTCGAGACCATCAGCATCCACGCCCCGATCGCCGAGCTGAACGCCGAGTCCGAGGCCCGCGCGATGGTCGAGGACGCCGTGTCCCGCTTCCGCGCCCAGGCCCTCGAGCAGTCGACGACGCCCGCGCTCGTGGCCTTCCGCAAGCACGTCTTCGACATCCTCGACGACGAGATCGACCGCGCGAAGCGTCGTGCGGACGGCGACGACGCCTCGGCCGAGCAGACCGAGCGCGCCCTGCGGCACCTCGTCGGCGTCCTGCTCCACCGTCCCTCGGTGCGCGCTCGCGAACTCGGTCGCGCCGGTCGCGGCGAGGAGTTCGTCGGGGCGCTCGACGCCCTCTTCGGTGTCCGTCCCGAGCCCGAGGCGGAGCTGCCGTCGCCGGTGGTGCCGCTCGCGGAGCGCACCGCGCCCGAGCGGATCGACCGCGACCGCACCGACGAGGCGGACGCGAGCTGAGCCTCCAGGGCCACCCCGCGACCCTGCGTGTCAGTGCGCTGCTGCTGGTGCGCGACCGCCGCGTGCTCATGGTGCGCGCGCGGATGCGCGACGTCCTGTACCTGCCCGGGGGCAAGGCGGAGCCGCACGAGAGCGACGTCGAGGCCGTCGTCCGCGAAGCCTTCGAGGAGACCGGCCTGCGGCTGACCGCGGACGACGTCGAGCCGTTCGGCACGGTCACCGAACCGGCGCACGGGCAGGCCCCGGGCACGATGGTCGCGATGGCGCTGTTCCTGGTCCGTCCAGGAGGCGCGCTCGACTCCGCCACGCCGGTCGCCTCGGCAGAGGTGGACGAGGTCGAGTGGGTCACCTCCGCGGACGCGGACCGGTGCCCGCCGGCGGGCGTGGAGACGCTCCGCCGCCTCGTGGCGGCGGAGCTGATCGACTAGGTCAGACCTGGTCGCGGTCGGTGTAGTGCCCGACCTCGCCGTCCGGGGTGGGTTCGGCCTCGCCGGGGATGTCCGACTCGACGTACTCGCCCTCGCCGTCGCCGCCCTCGGGACGGGTCTCGCCGGGGATGTCGCTCGAGACGAACTCGCCCGCGGGCTCGTTCGACGCCACGGGGGGCTCGCCCGGGATCTCGCTGTCCGTGAAGGACCCGGCACGGGGCTCGACGCCGTCCGACCGACCCTCGTCGCCGCGTGCCTGTTCGTGCTTGCCTGCCATGTCGACCTCCGTTGCTCGTGCGCTGGCGCGTGCCCTGGAGTGTCCTCGGGGCGGCTGGGCGCCACCCGAGTCGTGTACCCCGGGGCGGTGGTTGCGTTGGCTCATGCAACGTCGCGCTGGTTCCCCACTGCTCGTCGCCGTCGGCATCGTCGCCGTCGGTCTGCTCGCCGGCTGCTCGTCGGGCGGCACCACGACCCCGTCGGCCACGACGACGGAGACCGTCACGGCGACACCGACGTCGGCACCGACGCCCTCGTCCGCGGCGTCCGGCTCGGCGTCGTCGCCGAGCGCGTCGGGCGGATCGTCGGGCGGATCGTCCGGCGGCTCCTCGGGTGCAGGATCCTCGGGCGCTGGGTCCTCGGCGTGCGCGACGTCCTCGCTCGCCGGGAGCATCGAGGCCGGCAGCGGTGGCGCTGCCGGGAGCACATACGTCCACCTCGTCCTGCGGAACACCGGGTCGTCGACCTGCACGCTGCAGGGGTGGCCGGGGGTGTCCTTCGTCGGCGACACGAACGGCACGCAGATCGGCAACGCGGCGACGCTCGACCGGGCGGCACCCCACCCGACCGTCACGCTGGCATCCGGGCAGGAGGCAGTGGCACCGCTCAAGGTCACGAACTCGGAGAACTACCCGGAGTCGACGTGCGACCCCACCTCGCCCGACGGCTTCCGGGTGTACCCGCCCGGGTCGAAGGAGTCCCTGTTCGTCCCGTACACCGCGTTCGCCGCGTGCCGGTCGGAGGACGTGACGGAGCTCGACGTGCAGGCCTTCGTCCCCGCGGGGCAGGCCGCCGACTGACGTCTGCCACGATGGGTCCGTGGTGGTGATCGCGGAGGAACGACCGGGTGGGGACGAGCTCCTGGCGCTGTACCGCGACGTCGGGTGGACGGCGTACACGCGGGACCCCGAGACCCTCGTCGCCGCGGTCCTCGGGTCCCACCTCGTGCTGACCGCCCGGGACACGACGGGCTCGCTCATCGGGCTGGTCCGGACCGTGTCCGACGGCGTGACGATCGTGTACGTGCAGGACGTCCTCGTCGCACCCGAGCACCACCGGGCCGGCATCGGCGGGGCCCTGCTCGACGGCGTCCTCGAGCGGTACGCACACGTGCGCCAGACCGTGCTGACGACCGATGCCGAACCGGGGCAGCGGGCGTTCTACGAGTCGCGGGGCTTCGTCGAGGTGCACGACGTCGTGCCGACTCCGCTCCGCTCGTTCGTCCTGCTCCGCTGACCGGAGTCGGCCACGGGGAACACCATCGTGCCCTCGTCGAAGGAGATCAGGTACTCGGTCACGAGCGTGAGGGTACGCTCAGCGGGCCGCGGGCTCGTGCACGGTCTCGAGCACCTCGGTGCCCATCGTCCGCAGGGCGTCGATGACCGCCAGCCGCCGCTGCAGCGAGTCGTCGTCGAACGTCACCGTGACGGCGTAGCTCACCGACGACCCGGGCCCGCGCAGGATCCCGGCCTCGGCCCGCACGCCCGTGCTCGACCCGGTCGCCGAGACGACCTGCAACCCGTGGTCCAGTGCCCGGTGCGCGAGCGGGTCCAGCCCGAACGACCCCGCGACGAGGCTGAGGTCGGACGCGAGGGACAGCCATCCGAGCACCCGGTTCGACACCGCCTCGTCGACGACCTCGCCGAGTGCCAGGCCCCGCATGAGCCAGGCGAGCTCGCCCGTCGGCGCGACCGAGGCGTCCGGAGCGTCGTCCGGCCCGCGACGGTCCCGCACCCGGTCGATGAGGGCGGTCCGTTCGATCCCGAGCGACTCGGCGCGCTCGCGGACGGCGTCGATCCCGACGGTCGAGAGCAGCGCGTTCATCGCCCAGGCGTCCGCACCTGCACCGACGAGGGTCGCCAGGTCGGACACCTGCATGGTCGGCTCCTGCAGGAACTGCCAGAGCCCGGCACCGGTCGCGGTGTCGCGCGCCATCCGCTGCAGCCGGTCGCCGTGCAGCCCGCCGTCCTCGAGCCGTGCCGCGACCTCGACGAGGAGCAGTACGCGGCCGAGGCTCGCCACCGGTTGGACGAGCGTGTCGTCCACGGCCAGCAGGGCCTTGCCCGTCGAGGTGTCGATCACCGAGGCGCTGACGGACGCGCCGTCCCGGGCGATGGCGCCGAGCGCCTGCAGCGTCGCGGCGAACCGGTCGTCGGCACCACCGCGGTGCCGCCCGCGCGCACGTCCGTCGGCCCCGCCGGCATGCTGCCGTCGCCGCGACCGGCGAGCCGCTCCCGGCTCCGACGACGGAGCCGCGTCCGGCTCGGCCATCACCAGATCGAGACGCGCTCGGCCGGGTCGAGGTACATCGCGTCCCGCTCGGTCACGCCGAAGGTGTCGTAGTAGACGTCGATGTTGCGGACCACCTGGTTGCAGCGGAACTCGGTCGGCGAGTGCGGGTCGATGCTCAGCAGACGGGCGGCTTCCTCCGGACGGATCGCCATCCGCCAGGCCTGCGCCCAGCTGAGGAAGAAGCGCTCGGCACCGGTGAGGCCGTCGACCACCGGCGGCTCCTGCCCGTCGAGGGACAGCAGGTACGCCTTCCACGCGATCGAGAGCCCGCCGAGGTCGCCGATGTTCTCGCCGATCGTCAGGGCACCGTTGACGTGGCCGTCCGGGACCTCGGTCGGGACGAGCGCGTCGTACTGCGCGATGAGCGCCTTCGTGCGCTCCTCGAACGCGGTGCGGTCCGCCTCGGTCCACCAGTTCTCGAGTCGGCCGTCGCCGTCGTACTGGGAGCCCTGGTCGTCGAAGCCGTGGCCGATCTCGTGCCCGATGACGGCACCGATCGCGCCGTAGTTCGCGGCGGCGTCACGCCCGGCCTCGAAGAACGGGAACTGCAGGATCGCCGCCGGGAACACGATCTCGTTGAACCCGGGGTTGTAGTACGCGTTGATCGTCTGCGGGGTCATGAACCACTCGTCACGGTCGATCGGCTTGCCGATCTTGCCGAGCTCGCGGTCGACCTGGAAGCTCGCGACGGCGCGGACGTTGCCGATGAGGTCGTCGGCGGACACCGGCAGCGCAGAGTAGTCCCGCCACTTGACCGGGTACCCGATCTTCGGCGTGAACTTGTCGAGCTTGTCGAGGGCCCGAGCACGCGTCTCGTCGGTCATCCAGTCGAGGGCGGTGATGCTCTGCCGGTAGGCCTCGACCAGGTTCGCGACGAGGTCGTCCATCGTCACCTTCGAGGTCTCGTCGAAGTGCTCCTGCACGTAGATGCGTCCGACGGCCTCGCCCATGGCCCCCTCGACCAGCGAGACCCCGCGCTTCCAGCGCTCGCGCTGCTTGGGCGCACCGGTGAGCGCGGTGCCGTAGAACGAGAAGTTCGTCGCCGAGAAGGCACTCGTCAGGTAGGCCGCGGAGGCGCGGATCACCTGCCAGCGCAGCCAGTCCTTCCAGACGTCCAACGGCTGGTCGCGGAGCAGCTCCGCCAGACCGGTCACGAACGACGGTTCGCGGACGACGACGGTCTCGAAGGCGCCGGCCGGTGCGTCGATCGCTTCCCACCAGAGGCGGAGGTCGATGCCGTCGGCGAGCGCCGCGACCTCGGCCCACGGCAGCTTGTTGTAGGTCTTCTGGCTGTCGCGGGTGGTGACGTTGTCCCAGTGCTTCGACGCCAGTGCGGTCTCGAGGGCGATGACGTGCTCGGTACGGTCGCCGCCGTCCTCGAAGCCGGCGAGCGGGAACATCGCGGCGACGAACTCGCGGTACTTCGTGCGGATGTCGGCGAAGCGGTCCTCGCGGTAGTACGACTCGTCGGGCAGCCCGAGGCCGGACTGCTCGAGGAAGACCACGTAGGACTCCGGGTCGCCCGGGTCGTTGTCGACGAAGAGCTGCAGGAAACTCGGCAGGCCGAGGCGCTCGAAGCGTCCGACCATGCGGATGACGTCGTCGACCGAGTCCACGGCGGCGATCTCGGCGAGCAGGGGCTCGATCGGCGCGGTGCCCAGGGCCTCGAGCCGGTCCTCGTCGGTGAAGGAGGTGAAGAGGTCGCCGACCTTGCGGTCCTCGGTGCCGGGCGCGGCCTGCTGGGAGCGCTCGATGATGTCCCGCACGGCGATCTCGGCAGCCTCGGCCAACACCGTGAACGAGCCGTACCGTGCCTTGTCGTCGGGAATCGGCGTCGATGCGATCCACGAGCCGTTCACGTGGCGGTACAGGTCGTCCTGCGGGCGGACCGTGGCGTCCAGCTCGTCGGTGTGGATCCCGGAGGTGCTTGCGACGTCGGTCATGCGGTCAACGATAGCCACCGTCGCCCTGATCGAGCGGTGTCAGCCACGGTGGGTACCCCGGCGCCCGAGTGCCCGCGCTCCCGCGAGCCCGCCGAGCCCCGCTGCGAGGAGCACCCCGGCGACGCCGAGTGGCACCGAGGGGTCCTCACCCGTGTACGCGAGCCGCCCGCCGGGCACGGCGGTGATCCGGCCCGCGGTGGCCTGCGGGGCGGCCTGGTGGTTGCCGGTGGAGACGCCGGGACCCGCGCAGGGACCGTGACCGTGCTCGGGTGCGGGGCGGACCGGGAGCCTCGGCAGCACGAGTCGGAGCGCACCCTGCTCGACCCCCTGCACCCGCTGCCGGGCGACCACGACGTCCCCGGGCAGCGTCGCGCGCGGGACGACGAGTTCCCAGCCGCGACCGATCGCGGCGGTGATCGGTCGGCCGTCGGCTCCGTCCACCGGCGTCCCGCTCGCGGTCTCGAGCGCCACCACGCCGCCGGGCTCGCCGGTGCCGGAGAGTCGCACGGAGCCGTCGGCGAGCTCCTCGACCGAGCCGGTGATCGCGATCGGCACGGTGACCAGGGCGTCCGTCGTCCCGATCGGTGTCCGGTCGTCGAACGTCGTCACCATGATCCGGTGGAACCGCACGGTCTCGGGGAAGGGCAGCTCCGCGCGCCAGGTGGTGTCGCTCGAGGTGGTGGCGACGACCGGTTCGCCGTCGGCACCGAGGACCGGCCCGGACACGTCCGCGAACCGGAGCGTCGTGCCGACGGGCGCCCGTCCGGCGAGGGTGGTGCGCCGGGTCTCGCGGGAGGCCGAGGCGGTGCCGACCTCGGCCGCTCCGGAGAGCTCGTACGAGTCCCGCCCGATGCCGTTGACCGTGCCGTCGAACACGCGCTCCACCACGATGTCGTGTCGGCCGGGGGCGCGGTCGCGCAGGACCGCGCGCCAGGGCGCACCGGCTTCGGCGACGACGTCCGCGACGGGTTCGCCGTCGTCGGTGACGACGTAGCGTGCCGGACGGCTCACCCCGCTGCCCTCGAGCGTGATGGTGCGGGTGAACGGATCGATCGTCGGGACCCACGTCGGCGGGAGCAGCCCGAGCACCTCGACGGGCAGGTCGACCGTCTCGCCGGTCACCTGCGACGTCACGTGCAGCACGTGGGGCCCGGGGCCGACCCGGAGTCCGGCGCTCCACACGCCGTCGCGGACCTCGGTCCAGACGGTGTCGGCGCCGTCGACCTCGATCGCGACGCTGCCGCCCGTGGGTCCGGTCCCGGCCAGCTCGACGCGTCCGGTGGCGTGCTCGATCGAGCGGACCTGCGCGGTGAAGTCCGCCGCGGGGGTCGTCCGCTCGTGGGCCGGCGCGGCGACGGCACCGCTCAGGCCGACGACGGGCGAGAACGCCACGGCGAGCGCGGCGCACCAGGCGGTGATCCGCCGGTGCGGGGTGGATCGGACGGACTTCGACATGGGCAACGCTCCTCGTGTGGTACGTCACACACCATATACGGAGCGGCGGACATCCTCGGCGGGATCGTCACGAGCGGTGGACTGCCGCTAGCGTCGACCCCATGGGACTTCCGTGGAAGCTGCACGGGGACGGCGCAACCGTCTCCGCGACGACGATCGTCGCGCCGGACGAGCGCCTCACCTGGGGCCGGACGATCGGCCTCGGCGTGCAGCACGTCGTGGCGATGTTCGGCGCGACCTTCCTCGTGCCGCTGCTCACCGGCTTCCCGCCGGCGACGACGCTGCTCTTCAGCGGCATCGGCACGATCCTGTTCCTGCTCATCACCGGCAACCGGCTGCCGAGCTACCTCGGGTCGTCCTTCGCGTTCATCGCCCCGATCGCCGCCGCGACGAAGATCGGCGGCATCCCGCTGGCGCTGTCGGGGATCATCGTCGTCGGGGTGCTCCTCGCGGCCGTCGGCGCCGTGGTGCACCTGGCCGGCGCCGGGTGGATCGACCGCCTCATGCCGCCGGTGGTCTCCGGCGCGATCGTGGCCCTCATCGGCTTCAACCTCGCCCCGGCCGCCCGCGACAACTTCACGAAGGCCCCGGTCGTCGCGGTGATCACCCTCGCCGCGATCATCCTCGTGACCGTGCTCTTCAAGGGCCTCATCGGACGCCTGTCGATCGTCATCGGCGTGGTCGTCGGCTACGTGGCGGCACTGATCGCCGGCGAGGTCTCGTTCGACGCCGTCGGCAAGGCCGCCTGGATCGGTCTGCCCGAGTTCACCGCGCCCGCGTTCGACCCGTCGCAGCTCGCGATCTACCTGGCGTTCGTGCCGGTCGTCCTCGCGCTCATCGCCGAGAACGTCGGCCACGTGAAGGGCGTCGGACAGCTCACCGGTCGTGACCTCACCCCGCTCACCGGGCGAGCACTCTTCGCCGACGGCATCTCCACCGTCCTCGCGGGCGTCGGCGGCGGCTCGGCGACGACCACCTACGGCGAGAACATCGGCGTGATGGCCGCCACCCGGGTCTTCTCGACCGCGGCGTACTGGGTGGCCGCGATCGTGGCCGTCCTGCTCGGCCTCTCCCCGAAGGTGGGCGCCGTCATCTCGTCCGTCCCGCCGGGGGTCCTCGGCGGAGCGACCACCGCGCTCTACGGGCTCATCGGCGTCATCGGCATCCGGATCTGGGTCGAGAACCGCGTCGACTTCGCGAAGCCGAAGAACCAGCTGACCGCGGGCATCGCGCTCATCATCGGCATCGCCGACTTCACGTTCTCGTTCGGTCAGGCGAGCTTCGGCGGGATCATCCTCGGCACGGTCGCGGCGATCGTGGTCTACCACGTGATGGACCTCGTGGGCCGTGCCCGCGGGACCGACGAGGCGACGCCCGAGGCGCCGGAAGCGGCCCACGCCGCCACCGGCGGGGTCCCCGCCGAACCGCGCGCTGACTGACGCGAGCACCCGCCGGACGGGAGGCGCGGGTCG
>NZ_MJGR01000001.1:28845-234211 GCF_001865105.1 Curtobacterium sp. MCBA15_016 | reverse complement strand
CCCGCGCCTCCCGTCCGACCCGTCACCGGCCCGGGCGTGCGCGCACCACGCGTGGTCCACATCGCCGCCAGAATGGGTCGGTGCCCGGACCGACGCGACCCGCAGTGACCACCGAGCGGCGCGCGGTCGACCGCGACATCGTCCGCCTCGCGGTGCCGGCGCTCGGTGCGCTCGTCGTCGAACCGCTGTTCCTGCTGACCGACACCGCGCTCGTCGGGCACCTCGGTGCGACGGCCCTCGCTGCCGTCGGCCTCGCCGGCGCCGTCCTGCAGACCGTCACGGGGCTGCTCGTCTTCCTCGCGTACTCGACGACCCCGGCCGTGGCCCGCGCGCTCGGCGGCGGGGACCGACGCGGGGCCGTGCACGCGGGCATCGACGGGATGTGGCTCGCGCTCGTGCTGGGCGTGGTCCTCGCGCTCGTGGGATGGCCGCTCGCCGGACCGCTGGTCGACCTGTTCGGTGCGTCGGCCGACGTGTCGGCGGCGGCGACCGCGTACCTGACGGTGTCGCTCGTCGGGCTGCCCGGGATCCTGGTCGTCACCGCCTCGACCGGGTTGCTCCGCGGACTGCAGGACACGAGGACGCCGCTCGTCGTCGCCACCGTCGGGTTCGTCGCGAACGGGCTGCTCAACGCCGTCCTCATCTACGGCGCCGGCTGGGGTGTCGAGGGGTCGGCCGCCGGCACCGTCATCGTGCAGTGGGCGATGGCGATCGTCTACGTCCGGATCGCGGTCCGTGCGGCGCGTGCGTCGGGGGCTCCACTGCGCCCGGGCGCCTCGGGCGTCGCGCGGGCGCTCCGCTCCGGGGCATGGCTGTTCCTGCGGACGGCCTCGCTGCGCGTGGCGATGCTCGCGACGGTCGGCACCGCCGCGGGGCTCGGGACGACCGGGCTCGCGACCACCCAGGTCGGGTTGACCGTGTTCTCCACCCTGGCGTTCGCGCTCGACGCCCTGGCGATCGCCGGGCAGGCGCTCGTCGGACACGGGCTCGGGGCGCGGGACCCGGCGCGGGTGCGGCTGGTGACGCGGCGGCTGGTCCTGCTCGGGATCGCCGGCGGTGTGCTGCTCGGGGTGCTGACCCTCGCCGTGAGCGGGGTGCTCGGGCCGGTCTTCTCCGACTCGTCCGCCGTGCGTGGCGCGCTGCCCGTCGTCCTCGTCCTCATCGCCGTGGGGATGCCGGTCGCGGGGTACGTGTTCGTGCTCGACGGGGTGCTGATCGGCGCCGGGGACGCGCGGTACCTGGCGATCGCGGGTGGGGTGAACCTCGTCGTGTACCTGCCCCTGCTCTGGTGGGCGGGTGGGACCCTCGCGGGGCTGTGGGCCGCGTTCGCGCTCGGGTACATCGGGGTGCGGGCGGTGACGCTCGGGGTGCGGGCGCACCGGCGTGGATGGGTCGAACAGGCGTTGGCGCGGTGAGCGTGCGTCCGGCTCCCGCTCCGGCCGCGGCCTCGTCCGTCGCGTCGTCGGCCGTGCTCGCCACCGTCGGCATCGGGGTGCAGGGCATCGCGAAGCTGCTCGTGACCGTCGTCGTCGGCCGGGTCTTCGGCACGGAGACCCTCGGGCAGTCCACCGCACTCCTGTCGCTCTCCGTCTTCGTCGCGCTGCTCTGGCCGAACGCCGCGGGCAACACGGCATCGCGGTACCTGGCGATCGCGCTGCGCGGACGGCACTCCGACGCCGCGGTGAACCGGCTGCTCGGGCTGTCCATGCTCGTCTCGACCCTGGTGCTCGCCGCCGCCACCGTGCCGATCGCCCTCGCGTGGGGCAACGGCCCGGGCACGGTGCTCGGCGGTGTCGCGGTCGTCGTCGGGTACGGACTGTACTGCTACGCCCGCGGAGCGCAGCTCGGCTACGGCCGTGCTCCGAAGGTCGCGCTGTGGGACGGCGTGACGAGCGTGCTCGCGCTCGGGCTGCTCGTGCTCGCCTGCGTCGCCCGGCTCGAGCCGTTCGTGCTGCTGCCGCTCGCGATCGGGTACACCGTCTTCGCCGTCGCCTGCTGGCCGCGGGGGAACGGGTTCGGGCCTGCTGCTCGCGAACCCGTCCGCGGGGTGCTCGGGTTCGCGGGGTGGAACGTGCTCGCGGTGGTGACCTCGAACGGGTTGCTCCAGCTGACGATGATCTCGGCGCAGGTCACCGTCTCCGCCCACGACGCCGGCGTCTACGCGGCCGCGTTCACCCTGGCGACCCCGGCGTCGATGCTCGGGCAGGCGCTGGGGCAGGTGCTCGTGCCGGCGTTCGCCCACCGGACGGACGGCGGGTCGCTCCGGTCCCGCGGGGCCGTCCTGTTGGTGGTCGGCTTCGCTGCCGGCACCGCCGTGGTGTTCGGCCTCGTGGCGCTGCTCGCAGGGTGGTTCCTGCCGATCGTCTACCCGGCCGAGGGCGCTGCGGCCGTGGCGGACCTGCGGTACCTGATGGTCGGGGTGTGGGTGTTCACCGTCGGGCTCGTGCCGGCGGCGTTGTTGCTGGCGGCGGGGCGGTCGCGGCAGGTGGCGCTGGCGTCGGTGGCCGGGTTCGTCGTCGGGGCGGTGCTAATGGCGGTGCTCGGGCCGGTCGCGGGGGTGGCCGGGGGGACGACCGGGTTCCTCGTGGGGAGCGCGGTGAACCTCGTGGCGGTGGTGGGGCTCGGGGTGCGCCGAGGCTGAGGTGCGCGCGCTGTCGCGGCGAGGTCGGGACGCCGTGCTCAGCGCCGCCGGAGGTCGCGAAGGACCACGACCAGCGCGAGCGACATCACGACGAGGAGCGGGAGCCACGACCCCACCCGCTCGGTGTTCACCACGAGGTTGACGAGCGCGAGCGCGATCATGAGGCCGGCCACGACCACGAGGGACCACCCGAAGGGCGCGGAGAGCCTCGAGGTCCTCCCGAGGCGAACGGGTGGGACGTCGGTGGTCGGCTGCCGGTCCGGAACCCGACCGTTGCCCGGTACGGCGTGGTGCAGGAGGCGGATGTCCCGTTCTCCTTCACCCCAGTCGAAGAGCGTCAACGGCATCACGGGACGCGTCCGCACGATCACGTCCGTGCCACCCCCGGTCGGCGTCAGGACGATCGAGATCCGTTCACCCCACGAGAACGCGTTGCCCTGCACCGACGCCTCGATCGTGTCGCCGGGAGCCGACATCAAGCGGGCACGAGACGACTGCGCGATCTCCTCGAGCAACCGCGCACGCACCGCGTCGACGGGTGCCGGGGCTGTCCACCGAGCTGTGGAGCGTGCGGCGCGCGTCCTCACTTCGAGCATGGCTCCATCCAACCTGAATGCCTGTCCGCCCGCGCAGCGGCCCGGAGGAGCGGGGATCCCGGCGGGGGCATCGTGTGCGACGTCGTCGCGGGCCTACGAGCCGGCGGTCTCGATCATCGCGAGCACGTGTGGGGCGCTCCAGCGCAGGAGCGCGTCGGAGGGCGGTGCTTCGAGGTCCTCGCCCCAGATCGCGACGGCCGCCCCCGACATCGGACCCGCCAGACGTGCGCCCGAGTCCCCGTCCCAGGCCCGGAGCGACCAGTGCTCGCGGAGATCGGCGACGGTGTACTCGCTGTCGGCCGCATCGAGGTCCGTCGGCACCTCGTACAGGTAGTACGAGTTGTAGTTCAGCAGGTCGATCCCCGCGGCGTACAGGTCGTTCGCACCCGCCCGTCGCTCGCGGCGCTCGCGGCGTTCCGTCGCGTCCTCGGTGTCGCCGTCGAAGCTCCAGTAGGTGACGTGGATGCGCGGATCCAGTCGCCCGAGCGCAGCCCGGTCGATCCCGTCGTTCCACGCCCACACCGCACGGTTGCCGACGGCGGCCGCCATCGTGTTCAACCACTGGACGCGTTCGTCGGCGGTGACGTCGTCGCCCCACTCGTCGCCGCCGATGTGGACGGTGCGGCTCGACGGGAAGGTCCGCGTGACCTCCTGCAGGAGTCGTGCCGCCAGCGCGGAGCTCCCGGGCGCCGACGTGTCGAGTTCGCTCTCGCCCGAACGGATCCGGTCCACCCACTGCTTGCCGTGTCCGGCCTCGAGGAGGTCGAACGCCGCAGCCATGTGGCCGGGGGTGTCGATCTCGGGAACGATCGCGATGCCTCGTTGCGCGGCGTACCGGGAGATCTCCCGTGCTTGCGCCGCGCTGAGGAACGGCCGACCGGTGATCCGACTCGTGTAGACGCCGTCCCGGAGATCGGCGTTCGCGAGGGTCTGGCCGAGGACCTCGCTCTCGATGCCGACGTTCTGGTCGTCGGTGAGGTGGAGGTGCAGGAAGCGACCACCGTGATCAGCGAGGAGCGCGATGTACTGCTCGATCAGCGCCACCGGGTAGTAGGCACGAGCCACGTCGAGCATCACGCCGGTGTCGGGACGTGCCCGCGTCGCGCGGGCAGTGGTGACGCTCGTGGCCGAGGTGCCGCACTTCGACAGGGAGAACGCTCCCGTGCACGCGAGGACCGCGTACTTCCCGGCCGGCGCACGAGGAGGCGCGGTGTGCGTCGCGTGGATCGTCGCGCTCGCACCGGCAGCGAGTGACTGCACCGAGACGTGTCCGAGCGTGTACCGCTTGCTCCCGGCCGTCAGGGAGAGCCACGCGTCGGCCGCCGGCTTGCGCGCCACCGAGGTGTTCTTGACCGTCAGCGTCATGCGCACCGTGGTGCGTGTCGACGTGGTGGTGCTGCTCGCGGTGACCTTGGTGACCACCAGCCGCGGAGCTCCGGACGCATCAGCAGTACCCGCCGATCCGCCGATCGCGTCCGCTCCGATCACGACCGCCGCCGACATCGCGACCACCAGGCCGACGGCGATGCTGCGCTTCACGCGCGACCCCGAGGCTGCCGTCGTCCTCGCATCCGGATCGCGTCTCCCGAGCCCCACAGCACCCCACCCTCGAACCGCTCCGGCGCGGACGGTCCGAGCAGGATCGCACGATCGTACTGGACGCCGTCCCCTGCGACGAGGCTGGCCCGGCACGACGGGTCGCACCCTAGGGTGATCGGGTGTCTTCCCCCGCCGAGGCCCCCGGTCCCACGACCACGACCACGACTGAGACCGAGGCGACGGGCACACGCCGGACCCTGCTCGCCGTCCTCCCGTTGACGACGGCGTGGGCGGGAGCGGCGGCCGTCGTGGTCGTGCCGACCGCGAGCGTGGTGGTGGGTGCCGTCGTCGAGCGCTCCCCCGCCGCGTTGCCGTTCATCCTCATCATGACGCCGGCGATGATCGGCGGGGCGGCGGCGGTGTTCGTGTTCGGACTCGCCGCGGGCGCACTCGCGGGTCTGCCCGACCGGTGGCTGGGTCGACGCCGTCCGAGCGTCACCGGCGACGTGGCCGCCGTGATGATCCTGACGCTGCTCGTGGCGGGGACGTCGGGTCTCGCCCAACTGCTCGTGCCGTACCTGTTCCCGTGGCCCGTGACGGCTCAGGTGATCGGTGTGGCAGCCGTGACGGCCGTGTCGACGCTGCTCGTCGTCGCTGCCCACCGCAGACGCGAACGTCGGCGGCACGACCTCCGATCGACTGCTGCAGCGCAGCCGACGACCGAGGCGCGACGCTAGCGCGCTCGTCCCCGCCGGAGTGCGACCAGTCCGGCGATGCCCAGGACGAGGCCCACGACACCGCACAGCATCCCGCCGAAGTACACCGCCGCAGCGCCGAAGTTCACGCCGCCTCCGATCGGACTGAGGATCACCCAGACCGACCCGACGGCCGTCGCGACGAAGCCGATCCCGAGGACGACGACCCCCGTCGTCACGAGTCTCCGGCCGTCAGTCACGGTCGGCTTCACGGTCGGCTTCGCGAGCTGCACGCTTGGCAGCGCGACGGGCTCGCGCCTCGGCGTCCTGTTGCTCCTGGAGCGGGCTCTTCTGCATCGATCCCCGCGCTGCGAGCACGATCATCACGATGACCAGCACGAGCACGACCGGGACCAGGAAGGTCAAGAACACGCAGCGCCCCCATCGGTCACGAGGCTCTCGGTCGAGCCTCGTGTGCAGCGTAGCGCGCGGGACACCTCAGCGTCGGCTCCCGTCCGCCGGCCCCTCCGCCCGCGGCGGCCCCGTCGTGTCCCCGATGCGGAGCTCCGATCGGAACGCCGCCGGCTGGGGCTCAGCCCCCTCGAGCATCGCCAGGGCAGCACGGGCCGCCGCCTGCCCCTTCTGCACGAACGGCTGCACGAGCGTGGTCAGCTGCCGGATGCGGGTGCGGTGGAACAGGCTGTCGTCCACGGTGATGCCGTCGAACCCGACGACGCTGACGTCCTCGGGCACACGGAGTCCGGCGTCGAGGGCGGCCGAGATCACCCCGACGGCGAGGACGTCGCTCTGCGCGATGACCGCGGTCGGCCGGGGTCCGTCTGCGGCGAAGAGCGCGGTGCCGGCGATTCGGCCTTCCTCGACGGAGCTGCCGGCAGCCTCGATCGCGACCGAGCCGGGGTAGACCCCACGGACCCCGCGCAGGCGTTCGAGGGACGTGAAGGCGATGCCAGCAGCCTCGCGCTCGGCGTCGATCGGCCCGCGGCGGTGCGCACCGTCGAGCGGCAGCGACACGACGGTGACCGCCTCGTGCCCGAGATCGCGCAGGAAGGCGGCCGCGCGGCGGGAGGCCTCGCGGTTGTCGAGCTGGATCGGCACCGCACCCTCGATGTCGTCCGCCTCGATCGCGACGACGGGGATCTGCCGGCGCCGGAGCACGGCCACCGCGGGGTCGATCCGCACGTTGCACCCGACTAGGACGACGGCGTCCATGGGGGCGTCGACGAGGGGGACGGCACCCTGTTCGTCGTCGAGGGGGCTCCGGACGAGCAGCAGCGAGGCACCGGCGGCACCGGCCACCTCGGCGATGCCGTCGAGCGTCAGGACGTTCACCGGGTCGCGGAAGGCATCGCTCAGCCGTTCGTCCATGACGACGCCGATGACGCCGGAGCGACCGCGGCGCAGCGAACGGGCACGCGGGTCGGGGCCGCCGTAGCCGAGCTCGGCGGCGGCGGCCAGCACACGGGCCTTGGCGTCCTCGGAGACCGGGCCGCTGCCGCTGAACGCGAGCGAGGCCGTCGAGGGCGCGACGCCGGCAGCGCGGGCCACCGCGGTGAGGGTGGGACGTCGGGGGCGGACCGGGACGGGACCGGCCGGGACCGCACCGGCGCGCGGGGCATCGGCGGCGTCCTCGCGGTGGTGCTCCGTCCGCGACGCGCCGGGTCCTGTTGCCGGTTCGTCCATCGCCCGTTAGCGTAGCCGGAAACAGCGGTCGAATCGATTCGACCGAGCCGCGACACGCACGGCAGCACAGCAGCGAAGCACGATGGGACCACCATGACGACGACGTCCGCCCGCACCACACCCTCGACACGGGCCTGGATCACCGCGGTGTTCGTCGTGTTCACCCTGTCCGGCCTCGACATCGCGACCTGGCTCGGCCGGATCCCGAGCGTCCGCGACTCCCTCGGAGCGAGCACCTTCGAGATGGGCCTGCTCGTGCTCGGCATGGCGGTCGGCTCGATCGGCGGCCTGACCTTCGCCGGGCACATCGTCGCGAAGCTCGGGGCTCGCCGGGGCGTCCAGGTGGCCGCAGCGTGCCTGGCCCTCGGGATGGTCTTCGCCGGGCTGGCGGTGAGCCTCGGGTGGGGCTTCGCCGCCATCTGGATCGCGCTCATCGCGTTCGGGTTCGGCAACGGCCTGTGCGACGTGTCGATGAACGTGTCCGGCGCCGCGGCGGAGAAGGCCGGCGGCCGCACGATCATGCCGCTGTTCCACGCCGCGTTCAGCCTCGGCACGCTCGCCGGTGCCGGCCTCGGAGCCCTCGCCGAGGCGCTCGAGGTCCCGGTCGCGTGGCACTTCATCGTCCTCGTCGTCGTCACGAGTGCCGCGATGCTCGTCGCCGTCACGCACTTCCAGGACGAGCACCGCTTCGAGGAGCACGTCGCCACGGACACCAGCCCGGTGCCGACGCCGGTCAGCCGCTGGCAGGTCTGGGCCCAGCCGTCGACCCTGCTCATCGGCGTGATCGTGCTCGGCATGGCCCTGGCCGAGGGCTCGGCGAACGACTGGCTGCCGCTGGCCATGATCGACGGGCACGGCCTCGACAACGCCGCGGGCGCCGCCGTCCTCACGGTGTTCCTCGCCGCCATGACCGTCGGTCGGGTGGCCGGCAGTCCGCTCATCGACCGGTTCGGGCGGGTGCCGATCCTCCGCATCAGCGCCGCCGTGGCGGTCGTCGGCCTCGGCATGCTCATCTTCATCCAGGACGTGCCGCTCGCGATCGTCGGGGTCGTGCTCTGGGGTCTCGGCGCGAGCCTCGGCTTCCCGATGGGCATGTCCGCCGCGGCCGACGACCCCCGGACCGCCGCCGCCCGGGTCAGCGCCGTGGCGACGATCGGGTACGTGGCGTTCCTCGCGGGACCGCCGCTCATCGGGTTCCTCGGCGAGCAGGTGGGGCTGCTCGGTGCGCTCCTGGTGGTCTTCGTGTTCATCATCGCGGCGGGACTCGCGTCGGGTGCCGCCCGTGAGCGCGGCGCCGCCGCCCGGCCGACCCGCCGGGGCGGCGACGCGGACGGCGGGGGCGAGCCGCGCCTCCAGGCCCAGCGCGCCGACGCGGCCACGAGCGCCGACAGCACCACGGGCGGTCGCGACGCCGGTTAGGCTCTCCGGGTGCGTCTCGTCATCGCCCGCTGCTCCGTCGACTACGCGGGCCGGCTCTCAGCCCACCTGCCGCTCGCGACCCGTCTGCTCATGCTGAAGGCCGACGGTTCGCTGCTCGTCCACTCCGACGGCGGCAGCTACAAGCCGCTCAACTGGATGAGCCCGCCGTGCTCGATCGAGATCACCGAGCCGGACGAGGAGCAGTCGAGCGCCGGCATCACGCAGGTGTGGACGGTCACGCAGAAGAAGACGCAGGACAAGCTCATCGTCTCCCTGTACGAGGTCGTCTCCGACGAGTCCCACGACCTCGGCGTCGACCCGGGCCTCGTGAAGGACGGCGTCGAGGCGCACCTGCAGCAGCTCCTCGCGGAGCAGATCGAGCTGCTCGGCGACGGCCACACGCTGGTCCGCCGCGAGTACATGACCGCGATCGGCCCGGTGGACATCCTCGCCCGCGACGAGGCCGGGGCGAGCGTCGCCGTCGAGATGAAGCGGAACGCCAACATCGACGCGGTCGAGCAGCTCACCCGGTACCTCGAGCTCATGAACCGCGATCCGCTGCTCCGGCCGGTGCAGGGTGTGCTCGCCGCGCAGACGGTGGCGCCGCAGGCACGGACCCTCGCCGAGGACCGCGGGATCCGCGTCCTCGTGCTCGACTACGACGCGATGCGCGGCATCGAGGGCGGCCACACCCGCCTCTTCTGAGCGGTCGGACTGGAGGCGCGGCTCGCGTCCGCCGGTGCCGTCGCGCCCGCCGGGCGGTCGCCGCCAGGGCCCCGGCTAGGCTGAGCGGGACATGACCAGCCCGTTCTCCGCCATCCTCTTCGACCTCGACGGCACCATCAGCGATTCCGCGCCGGGCATCCTCGAGAGCCTCACCCACACCTTCCGGAAGGTCGGGGTCCCCGTGCCGGACCACGCGACGCTGCTGTCGTTCGTGGGCCCGCCGATCATGGACACCTTCACGACGGCGATGGGCATGGACGCCCAACAGGCCGAGCACACGCTGTCCGTCTACCGCGAGCACTACTTCTCGCACGGCGCCCTCGACTCGGCGATGTTCCCCGGGATCGACGTCGTCCTGCGCACCCTGCACGACGCCGGGCTGCCGATCTCGACCGCGACGAGCAAGCCCGAGACGCCGGCGACGTACATCCTCGAGCACTACGGCCTCACCGGCGACATCGACATCATCACGGGCGCCAGCGACGACGAGGTCCGCTCGTCGAAGGCCGACGTGGTCGAGGAAGCCCTGCGCCGCCTCGACGCCCGCGGGTTCGACACGAGCCGCCCGGTGCTGATCGGGGACCGCCTGCACGACGTCCAGGGGGCGGCCGTGCACGGGGTCCCGACGATCTTCGCCGAGTGGGGCTACGGCTCCCCCGCCGAGGCCGAGGGCACCATCGCGCAGGCTGCGACCCCGCTCGACCTGCTCCCGATCCTGCTGCCGTCCTCGTGACGACCGGGGCGGGCGGCCGGACCGCGGGTGGACTGCGCGGTGCCGCCTGGCTGCTGCCGGCAGCCATCGTCCTCATCGCGCTGAACTTCCGCGGGCCGATCGTCGCGACGGCCCCGGTCATCGGCGACGTCCGCGTGGACCTCGGCCTGACCGCGACGGTCGCCGGGCTGCTGACGACGATCCCGGTCCTCTGCTTCGCGCTCGCGACGCCGTTCGCCAGCTGGGTCATCGCGAAGGCCGACCCCGAGCGCGCGGTGTCGCTCTCCCTCGTCATCGTGCTCGTCGGCACCGTCGTCCGCTCGATGCCCTCGTCCGCGGCGCTGCTCGTCGGCACCGCCGTGATCGGCATCGGCATCACGATCGGCAACGTCGTGATCCCCGTCGTGATCCGGCGGGACACCTCGCCCGAGCGGGTCGGCCTGGTCACCGGCGTCTACACGTCCGCGCTCAACGTCGGGTCGATGATCACCTCGCTCGGCACCGCGCCGATCGCCGCGAGCTGGGGCTGGCCGGTCGCGATCGCGGTCTGGGCGGTGTTCGCCGTGGTGGCCGGTCTCGCCTGGACCTACGCGGTCGGCGCCCGGGCCGCGTGGCGCCGCCCGACGGCGTCCGAGCCCGTCGTCGAGACGGGGCCGATCGACCAGGTGCTCGGCACGGGTGCGATCCGGACGGTCGACGGCGGTGCGGGGTCCGCGCAGGTGCGCCCCGCTCGTCGGCTCATCACCTGGGGGCTGACCCTCGCGTTCGGCGGCCAGGCGTTCTCGTACTACGCCCTCACCGCGTGGATCCCGACGCTGCTGCACGACGAGATCGGCTTCTCGAAGGCGTCGTCCGGGGCGAGCTCGTCGGTGTTCCAGATCCTCGCGGTCGTCGGGGCGCTCGGTGTCCCGGTGCTCGCGGCGAAGTGGCGTCCGCGCGCGATCATCGCCCTCGTCGCGTTCCTCTGGCTCGCGATGCCGCTCGGGCTGCTGTTCGCCCCGCAGCTCTGGCTGCTCTGGTCCGTCCTCGGCGGCGCGGCACAGGGCGGCGGCATCACGGTGATCTTCATCGTGATCGTCCGGATCGTGTCGAGCGACGCCGACGCGCGGCGGATGTCCGCGTTCGTGCAGGGTGGCGGGTACCTGCTCGGTTCCGCGGGGCCGCTCGTCGCCGGTTCGTTGCACGGGATCACCGGAGACTGGACGGCACCGTTGCTCGTCGTGCTCGTCGCCGTGCTGACGCTCGGGATCGTGGGGACGTTCGCGGCCCGACGGGTGGCCTGAGACAAGGTTCCGGCTCGACCGGGGATCCGCTGGTGCCGCCCGGTCGCACCCGCACGTCGTCTCAGCGCCGCGCGTGACTTCGGGGCGAGCTGGCGGCACCGTCCCGGTCCACCGTCATCCCGGGCGGCCAAGGTCCGGAGGGTGGACACTCGACGACCCGCACGGTGGTGGGACCAGCCGCTCGCGGCACGCTGCGCCCTGCTCCTGATCGCGGCGGGCATGACCGTGCTGCTCGGGTGGAACCTGGCCCGCGGCGGTGACTCCGGGTTCTACGAGGCGTCCGCCCGGTCGATGTCCGAATCGTGGCCGGCGCTCTTCTCCGGCGCGTTCGACCCCTCGGCGACGGTGACCCTCGACAAGCTCAGCGGGTTCGCCGTTCCCCAGGCGCTGAGCATCCGGCTGTTCGGCGACTCCACCGCCGCACTCGCGCTCCCCCAGGTCGTCGAGGGTCTGGTCACGCTGTGGGCTTGCTCGCTCGTCGGACTCCGGTGGGCCGGGGTCGGGACGGGGCTCGTCGCCGCGGGTGCAGCGGCGACGACGCCGATCTTCGTGTCGATGTTCGCCCACCCGATGGAGGACGGCATGGTCACGGCGGCCCTGGCGGTCGCCCTGCTCTGCTGGCAGCGGGCGGCGATCACGGGCCGGTGGTGGCCGCTCATCGCCGCCGGGCTCGCGGTCGGCGTCGGGTTCCAGGCGAAGATGCTGCAGTCGTGGTTCGTGCTGCCCGCACTGGTGCTCGGGACACTCGTCGCCACGGCCGGCCGGGACGGCACCCGGCTCGGCACCGGCGCCCGGATCGGTCGCGCGGTGGTCCTCGGTGCGGTGTCGGTCGCGGCGTCGCTCGCGTGGGTGGTCGGGCTGGCCCTCACCCCGGCGGGCGCCCGACCCTGGATCGACGGCTCGACCGACGACAGCCCGTTCGCGATGGTGTTCGGCTACAACGGCATCGACCGGTTCCTGCCGGGAGCGGTGCCCGGCTCCGTCAGCACGACCGAGGGCCCCGCCGCCCGGCCGGCACGCCTCGGCGGCCCCGGAGGTGTGACGAAGCTCATCGAGCCGCACCTGGCGTCGCAGGTCGCCTGGCTCCTCCCCGCAGCCCTGTTCGCGGTCATGCTCGCCGTCGTCCTGCTCCTCGTCCGCCGGACCGGCACACGGGTCGGCAGCGTCTTCGGTCGGGCGTTCGACACCCGTGCCGGTTCGGCCACGTTGCTCGTGGTCACCGTCTGGCTCGTGACCGCGGCCGTCGTGCTCTCGGTGGCGAAGGTGCCGCACACCGCGTACGTCGCTGCGGTCGGTGTGCAGCTCGCCGTCCTCGCGGCCCTGGGGTGGCGCGGCGCCGTCGGCCTGGTGCGGGCGCAGTCGGCGTGGCTCCGGGTGGTGCCGGTGCTCCTGGCGACCGCGCAGCTCGCGTGGTGGGCGTTCCTGGCCCGAGGTGCCGCGATGCCGGCGGTGCTCGCGACACCGGCCCTCGTCGTCGGGGTCGCGGCCGTGCTCGCGACGGTGGTCGCGTTCCTGTGGCGACCACGCTGGGAGGGGACGCGCGGGCCGGGCCGGCACCGCGCCTCCCGGGCCGCGATCGCCCTCGCAGCCGGACTCGCACTCGTCGCCGGCCCCGCGGCCTTCTCGCTGCAGGCGCTCGACGCCGCACGCGACGGGAGCGGGAGTGACGCCTCGGTCGGATCGTGGGTCCCGCGCTGGCGGGTTCCGGACGGTCGGGCCGAGGCCTTCCGGGTCTCCCGGCCGGACTGGTGGGGTGGGTCCTCGGCGCCGTACCCGGTCGTGTTCCGGCACCTCGTCCGGACGGCGCGGCGCCTCGACGGGTACCGCGCCAGCGTGCCGCTCTTCCTCACCGACACGTGGCGCATCTCGTCGCCCGTGATCGACGCGACCGGGCTGCCGGTGCTGACCGACGGCGGGTTCTCGGGGACGGTGCCGGTGTTCACGGCGCGGCAGGTGCGGCAGCGGATCGCCAGCGGGCTCCGGGTGCTGGTGGTGCAGGCCGGCGCGCCACGGACCGATCCGGTGCTGCGGGCGGCGCTGGCGGGTGGATGTCGGGCGGTCGCCGACGTCGACCCGGGGGCGCGGGTGCCGGCGCACCCGTGGGCGGTGACGGGCATCGGGTGGACGGTGTGGCGGTGCGGGCTGCCGGGCCGGTCGGTGGACCGGCTGGGCGGGCAGGCGGCGCCGCGGTCGCGGGAGGGGGCGGCGCGCTCGGCGGGGTCGCGCACGGGGTCGAACCACGAATCCGACATCGAACCGCGCCGATCACATGGTTCGGTGTCGGAATCGTGGTTCGACACCCGACCCGCCGGCGCGGGCACCGTCAGCCGGCGAGCAGCACCTCGCGCAACGACATCGGCCGGCGCCCCGTGACCCGCTCGACGTCGCCCGACACCCGCGCGAGCGCCCCCTCGGCGATCGCCGTGTAGGTGCTCACCCACGCGTCCGCCTGCCACGGCTCCGGGTTCCACCGCGCGCGCGAGGCGTACGCCTCCTCGAGCGTCTCCGGGTGGTACGTGACCTCGCGCCCACGCACCTCGGACACGGTGGCAGCCGCCTCGTGCAGGGTGATCGCCGCGGGCCCCGTCAGCTCGTACGTCCGATCGAGGTGCGCCGCCGGGTTCCGCAGGACCTCGGTCGCGACCCGGGCGACGTCGGCTCGCGCGACCGCTGCCATGGCCCCGTCGCCCGCCGGCCCCCGGATGACGCCGTCCTCGCCGACGAGGTCCTCGACGAAGTCCAGGTAGAAGGAGTCCCGGAGGAACGTGTGCGCCATCGAGGTCGCCCGGATCGCCTCTTCCGTCGCCCAGTGGTCGCGACCGAGCGTGAAGGTCGCGTCCGCCGCCGCGCCCACGAACGACGTGTAGACCACGTGCCGGACGCCAGCGGTCGCGGCAGCGGAGACGAACGAGCGGTGTTGGGCGAGACGGTCCACCGCCTCGGCGCCGGAGACCATGAGCAGCAGGTCGATGCCCTCGAGCGCCGCGCGGCTCGCCTCGGCATCGCCGAACGACGCGACCGCGACCTCGGCTCCGGGGAGATCCGGCGCCCGGGAGGCGTCCCGCACGATCATCCGGAACGGCACACCGCCGTCCGCCAGGGCGCGCGCCACGGCGCCGCCGATCTTGCCGGTCGCGCCGGTGAGTGCGATGGTCATGGTCGCTCCTGTCGTGGTCGTCGCTGGGGTCTCGTGGTCACGTCCGCACGGTCCTGGAGGCGCGGATCACCGTGGGTGCGACCCGCACCGCGTTCACACCGTCGACCTCGACCGCCCAGGTGCGGGCCGCCTCGTGGTCGCGGCCGTGCCGCATGTGCCGGCCCACCAGACGATCGACGCGCACGGTGTCGTCCACAGCGCAGAACCACGTCTCGGTGAAGAGGTCGGCGAGCGCTGCCCAGGGACCGCTGTCGTCGAGCAGGTAGTTCCCCTCGGACACCACGAGCCGGGTGCGCTGCGGGACGGCGATGCTGCCCGCGACGGGTTCGTCGACGCGCCGGTCGAAGTCGGGTGCCCACACCACGGCCTCGTCGCCTGCGACCAGCCGACGGACGAGCGCGACGTAGCCATCACCGTCGAAGGTGTCGATCGCGCCCTTGCGGTCGTGGCGGCCGAGGGCGTCCAGCGCCGTGTTCGCCAGGTGGAACCCGTCCATCGGGACCTGCACGGCGGTGCCGGCACCGAGCGCCGCGTCCACCCCCGCGACGAGCCGGCGGGCCAGCGTCGACTTGCCGGCACCGGGAGCGCCGGCGATGCCGAGCACGGTGCGCTGCCCGTCCGTGGCGAGCCGGATCGCGCGGTCGACCGCGTCGTCGACGGACATCTCGGGCGGGAGCACGGCTTCATCCTGGCAGAGCGCGCCGACACCGGTCCCGGG
Source organism: Curtobacterium sp. MCBA15_016 (assembly GCF_001865105.1). Classification (NCBI taxonomy): domain Bacteria; kingdom Bacillati; phylum Actinomycetota; class Actinomycetes; order Micrococcales; family Microbacteriaceae; genus Curtobacterium; species Curtobacterium sp. MCBA15_016. The sequence continues at coordinate 219,024 of NZ_MJGR01000001.1, read as the reverse complement.
TGGTTCACTTGCCGCATGGTCGATGCGACGAAGGCGTTCAGCGGGTTCTCGGTGCGTGACGTGCCCGAGGCGAAGGCGTTCTACGAGGACGTCCTGGGGGTCGAGGTCACCGAGGACCACGGCATGCTCTTCCTGCAGCTCGGCGACGGACACGGTGTGCTCGTCTACCCCAAGGGTCCCGCACACGAGCCGGCGTCCTTCACGGTGCTGAACTTCCCGGTGCCGTCGGTCGACGACGCCGTGGACGAGCTCGCGGCGAAGGGCGTGCCCTTCCTGCACTACGAGGGGATGACCGACGAGAAGGGCGTGAACCGCAAGGGCGGCCCGCTCATCGCGTGGTTCACCGACCCCTCGGGCAACGTGCTGAGCGTCCTCGAGCAGTAGCGGGAGTCGCGCGACATTCTGTATGCAGAAAGCTCGCGCGCGCGTTCGAGGCCGTCCTACGCTCGCTCTCCCGACGAAGGAGAGACCGCAATGCTGATACGGATCGCCGATCACGACGAGCTGCGTGCTGAGCGCGCCGAGTTGTACCGCAAGTGGAACCTGGACGAACGTGAGTTCGCCCCCATCGAGGCGTGGCGCGACCTCGACCACGACGAGTACTGCGCCCGCGAGACCCTGGACAACATCTCGTTCCTGCTGGGCGAACGCAGTCGGCCACGGCCCTGCTGAAACGCACCGGCCCGCATCCGGGCGGGGCAGCGGGTCAGCGGGGCAGGACGCCGGCCCAGCCGAGGGCGATCGGCACGACGAGCCCGTGCCGACGGAGCGGCAGGTCCGCGATCGGGATCCACGCGGCCTCGTCGGTCGACCCGTCCTCCTCGGAACGCAGCGCCCCACCGGTGATCGACGCCCGGAAGACCACCTGCACGGCCTTCATCGCCCGGCCGTTCGCGTGGATGCGACGCTCGGCCGGCACGATGTGGTGCCGCACACCGAGCAATTCCCCGACGGACGCCTCGTACCCGGTCTCCTCCCGGATCTCCCGGACGACGGCCTGCTCGACGCTCTCGTCGAACTCGACCCCGCCGCCGGGGAGCGTCCACGTCCCCGCCTCGGGGATCCGGAGCTTTGCGAGGAGCACCCGGTCACCGTCGGTGATCACGCCGTAGGCGGCGAGCCGCGTGTCGTAGTCCGTGTACTCCATCAGCCGACCATGCCAGGTGCGTGCGCCGACGTCGGCGAGCCGCGCCGCGCCTCCAGGACCGACGCGCCTGGACCGGACTACCGTGCCCCGTACCGACGCTCTCCCGGACGGTGACGATGACGACCTCGACCCCGACGCCCCTCGGCGCGATCACCTGCCTGCCCGCGAACGAGGCGGCGTGGACGGACCTCGAACTGGTCTTCGGCGAGCGCGGCGATCCCGCGCACTGCTGGTGTCGGTGGTTCAAGGCCTCGGCGGCGGAGTTCCGGGCGATGCCGAACGACGAACGGCGCGAGCGCTTCCACCGGGAGACCGGCTGTGACGACTCCACGGCACGCACGTCGACCGGTGTGGTCGCCTACCGCGACGGCGAGCCGGTTTGGTGGGTGGCGGTCGAACCCCGGCCCGGGCTGGTGCGGCTGCGCGGCGCGAAGGTGCCGTGGAGCGGGCGTGACGAGGACCCCGACGACCCGGCGGTCTGGGTGGTCTCGTGCTTCGTCGTCCGGCGGGGCTTCCGTCGGCAGGGCGTCAGCCGCGCGCTGCTCGGCGGGGCGGTGGACCACGCGCGTCGATCGGGTGCGACGGCGGTCGAGGGGTACCCGACCGAACCGGCTCCGGGTGCGACGGACGGCGGCGGCGCGATGTTCGTCGGGCCGCGGTCGGTGTTCGAGGCGGCGGGCTTCACCGAGGTGTCGCACCCGACGCCGCGTCGCTGGGTCTACCGGAAGGACTGCTGACGACCAGGCCCGTGACCGCTCAGACGGTCGCGGCGGCAGACGCCCAGCCGACCCGCATCCGTGCGACCGCCCGGTCGAACCCGGCGAGGGGATCGGCGTCGTCGCGCAGGAGCGACTGCAGCTGCAGCCCCTCGTAGAGGGCGACGAGCTGCTCGGCGGCGTGCCGGGGCGAGGTGCCGCGCGGCTCCCGTCCGGCGACGACGTCCCGCACGAGGGCGAGCGTCACGTCCTCGAACGAGCGGGTGTACTGCCCGCGGAACCAGCCGGCCGCGGGGTGGTCGGGGCTCGAGGCGGCGCTGAGCAGCGCGACCCGGAGCCGGACCAGTGCGGGGTCGTCACGGCCGACCTCGAGTCGCGCGCGGAGGTACGCGACCGCGCCCGAGCGCTCGGCCACGACCCACAGCGCACGACGGCTGCCGTTGTTCCACCGGTCCATGACGGCGACGACGAGGAGCTCCCACAGCGGGTAGACCCGTCGGACCTCGGCTTCCGGGACCTCGGCGTGGGCGGCGACCTCGGCGGGACCGACGGTGTGGAAGTCCGACGCGCGGTACGCCTCGATGGCGCCCGTGACGATGCGGGCGCGCAGGTCGGCGTCGGACTCGGGCATGCCGTCGATTCTCCGGGGGACCCGGCGGCCCCGCGAGTCGCCAGTTCAGGGGTGGTACCAGGCGCACCGCGCCGGCCCAGCCAGAGGGGCAGGTACCCGGCGCCCCGTCAGCCCCGCCCCGCGGACCGCCGCCACGCCAGCACGAGGCCGCCCGTCAGCCCCGGTCGAACGTCAGCGTCTCGTCGTCCGCCGCGGTGACCCGGCCGGTCCGCGCGAACTCCGCCCAGATCGCCCGGAAGGCCCGCCCGCGCCGCTCGACCTCGGGCCAGTCCCGCTGCGGCACGAAGCGCGAGCCGGCCCAGGCCTCGCGACCGCCGAGCAGCAGCGGCAGGTCGCTCATGTGCACGGCCCCGGTCGGCTGCACGGTCACGCCGCGGTGCAGCCGGTACGAGGTCGCCCGACCACCGGCGGCCCGGTGCCGCGCCGCGAACCGACGGACGTCCCGCCCGTAGATGACCTCGGACAGCGGGCGCACGAGCAGCCAGCGCAACAGCGGTCGCACGGCTCGCACCCGGGCGAGTGATCGCAGCCCGGGGATCAGCGGCACGTACATCGCGGTCTCGTCCGCACCGGAGCCGATCAGGACGTCGACGTCCGGAGCCGCGTCGCGCCATGCCTGCCCGGTGTCACGCTCGGCGGGGAGCGGCGCGAACCCGTACTGGGTGCCGTAGGGCATGCCTCCGGGCAACCCGAAGGGTGCGGCGGCCCGGCTGCCGAGGGCCTGGCGATCGAGCACCTCGTCGAGCGGGGTGTCCGGGAGCACGGCTCCGACGGCCCGGACCATCGCCCGGTTCATCCGCGCCCGACCCCGCGACAGCCCGAGCGGTGCACTCTGGACGATCACCCGCCGGAAGAGGCCGGCTGCTCCGTCGCTGATCATGAGGTGGGCCGCGGCGTCGCCCCCGGCGGACTGACCAGCCACGGTGACGAGGTCCGGGTCACCACCGAAGGCCGCGATGTTCGCCTGCACCCACCGCAGCGCCTCGACGAGGTCGAGCAGCCCGAGGTTCGCCGGGACGGTCTCCCCGTCGCCGAGGAACCCGAGCACACCGAGCCGGAACGTCACCGAGACGAACACGACCCGCTGCTCCGTGACGAGGTCGCGCGCGTCGTAGATCGGCAGGTCACCACCGCCGATGACGTAGGAGCCGCCGTGGATCCAGACGATGACGGGCAGCCGCTCGCCCGACCGGGCGTCTGCGGGCATCGTGATCGACAGCCGCTGGCAGTGCTCGTCGACGACGAGGCCCTCCACCGGGTGGAGCAGCTGGTCGACGAAGGTCGCCTGCGGCTGCGGCGCCACGGGCGACGGGGTGGTCGCCGGGAACGGCTCGGCGAACGCGGGGACCGGCTCCGGGACGGCGAAGCGCTCGGCACGGGCGTAGGGGATGCCGAGGGCCCGGACGACACTCCCGTCCGCGACGCCGGTGATGCGTCCGGCAGGTGGGTCCCAGGTCAGCGAGGCGGCGTCGAGCATCCGTCCACGCTAGCCAGCGTGACCAGTGCACGGCCTGGAGGGACGGTGCGGGCCCGCACCGCGCCTCCCGTCCCGCAGTCCCTCCGTCACTCGCGGCGCACGACGGGCCGCAACGAGCCGGACGCGGCGAACGCCGCGACGAACAGCACCGCCACCAGCCAGAGCGCGCTCAGCGCGCCGACGTGCTCCGCGATCGCACCGATGACGGGCGGCCCCGCGAAGTTCGCGAAGTACCCGATCGAGGCGACCACGCTGACACGGGCCGCCGGGTTCGGGCCGCTCTGCGCCGCCGCCGACATCCCGAGCGGGAAGCCCATCGAGACGCCGACCGCCCAGAGCATGACGCCCACGAGGGTGAGCCACCAGCTCCCGCCGACGATGAAGAGCACGGCGCCGACGATGCCGAGCGCGGTCGTCCACCGCACGGTCCGCACACGTCCGAGCCGGTCCACGACGGGGCCGGCGAAGACGCGGGTGGCCGCCTCGGAGACGGCGAACACCGTGAAGAACAGCGCACCGACCGCCGCGGTCTGCCCGTGCCCGTCGGTGGTGGCGAGGGCGAGCCAGTTGTTCGCCGAGCCCTCACCGAGTTCGACGCCGAGCATGACCACCCCGATGAGGAGCAGTCGGACGTCCGCCCACCCTCGTGCCCACTGCCGGAGTCGCTGCCGGGGTGTGAGCGTCGTGTCGTGTTCCTCGGCACGGGTGCCGTCCGGGATGCCCCGCATCGCGAGCACACCGACCACGAGGATGACGACGGCCTCACCGAGGAGCTGCGCCGACGGGGTGATGCCGAGCCACGCGCAGAGGGCGGCGATCCCGGCGCCGAGGGCCGCGCCTCCCGACCAGGCCGCGTGCATCAGCGGGAGCAGCGTGCGACCGGCGAGCGCCTCGATCGCCGTGCCCTCGACGTTCGCCATCACGTCCAGCGAGCCGATGCCCGCGCCGGCGACCACGAACCCGACCGCTGCCAGCGGGACGGAGTGGAGCGCGGCTGCCGTCCCGATGACGGCGATCGCGACCGGGACCAGCACGACCACCGCGGTGAGCGCCCGGCGCCCGCCGAGTCGGCGCAGCAGCGGGGCCGCGCTGAGCAGGCCGCCGATGGACCCGATCGTGACCCCGCCGAGCATGAGCCCGATGGTCCCGACGTCCACACCGAGCTCGAGCCGGAGCTCGGGCAGCCGCGGACCCCACGCTGCGAGGCTCACCCCACCGATCGCGAACGCGATGACGATGGCGTTCCGCCACCCGGCGAGCTGTCTGCGGTCCTCGTCGACCCCGAGCTGGTGCATCCGGCTATCGAACCCGCTTGATGGGGATCACCACAAGGGCGCCGAGGAGTGCGACGACACCCGCGGCCCAGCACATGAGGACGTAGTTGTCGGCGTGCGAGCTGCCGATCGACAGGAAGAAGAGCGAGATCGCCGGCGCGAGCGACTGGGGCAGCGCGTTCGCGATGTTGATGACGCCGAGGTCCTTACCGGGACGGTCGGCGTTCGGGAGCACGTCGACGACGAGTGCGGTGTCGATCGCGGAGTAGATGCCGTACGCGAAGCCCATGATGACCTCGGCGACGTAGAAGCCGTTCACGGTCTCGGCGTGCGCGAGGACGACGAGGCCCACCGCGAAGAGGGCCGTCGAGCCGCCGACGAACACCTTGCGGCGACCCAGCTTGTCGGACGCCCACCCCGAGAGCGCCGCGCTGACCAGGAGCGCGATCGTGTAGAGCAGCACGCCGAACGCGACGGCCTCGGTGGCCTGCTTCGCGTCCTCGATGCCGATGTGCTCCTGCATGTAGAGCAACCGGTACGTCGTGAACATGAACGTCGCGAGGATGATCAGGAAGCGCGACCACCACGCGAACGCGAAGTCCGGGTTCTTGATCGGGTTCGTCCAGAACGACGAGATGAGGTTGAGGAACGTGAACTTCTTGAGCGTGTACGTCGGCAGCTCGTCCCGGGCGACGACCGCGTAGACGGCGACGAGGATGATCGCCAGGATGCCGGGCGCGATGAACAGCACGGGCAGGTTCGCGACGAAGAACACCGACAGGTAGGTGCCGGCGAGCACGGCGAGGTTCTGCGCGAGCGCGATGATGCTCGACGACCGGCCGCGCTGGAGCTGCGGGACGTTGTCGGCGAAGCTCGCCAGCAGGGTGGCGAGGGTCGCGTTGGCGGCGAGCTGGGCGAGCAGCCACGCGAGCGTCAGGTTGAGCACGTCGGGTGCGTAGGCGATCCAGGCGAGTGCGATCGCGAAGACGACGACGCCGCTCATGAGCCACGGACGACGCCGGCCCCAGCGGGTGCGGGTGCGGTCGGACAGCGCGCCGGCCAGGGGGTTCATGATGAGCGCGCCGAACGCACCGATCGGCAGGACGGAGCCGATGACGTTCGCGGCGTCGTCCCCGACCAGGGCCTGCGCCTTGAGCTGCATGCTCACGTAGACCGGTGCCATGAGCGCGACGAAGAGGCCGAACTGCCCGAGGAACAGCGCGATCTGGTAGCCGATGCCCACCCGCATCGTGCTGACCGGCTGCGTGATGCCCTCTTCGGGGTTCAGCAGTGCCGGGCTGCCGGGTTCGGGTGTGCTCATGACGCCTCCTTGAGTCGATGCTTCGCCGTCCAAAACCGTCTTGCGCACGGTTTTGACTGGTTGAGCATACATCGACAGGTGTCGTTCATGCAGCGGCGTGCGTCACGGAGCGCAGCAAAAACTACACACCGGGTGGTTTTTGGGGTAGCGTCGTCATCGATCTCGCCGTGGAGCATCGCTCCTCGACGGACTGCGACACCCGGTGCTGCGACACCCGGTGCCGCGACACCCAGTCAGGACCGAAGGAGCCTCACGCAATGCCCACCACCTCTGTGCAGCTGTACTCGCTGCGCGACGCCATCGCGGAAGACCTCGACAAGGCGATCGCCCGTGTCGCCGAGATCGGGTACGAGAACGTCGAGCCCTACGCGTTCGTCGAGCGTGCCGCGGACCTCGAGCGCGCCTTCGCCGCCACCGGCCTCACGGCCCCGTCCGGCCACGTCGCCGTGATCGACGCCGAGGACACCGCCCCGATCTGGGACGCGGCCGAGCGCCTCGGCATCCAGACCGTCATCGACCCGTTCATCCCGACCGACCGCTGGCAGACCGCCGACGACGTCGCGAAGATCGCCGAGCGCGTCAACGTCCTCACCGCCGAGGCAGCCTCGCGCGGCCTCAAGTTCGGCTACCACAACCACCAGTGGGAGTTCACGAACAAGGTCGACGGCCGCACGGTCTACGACCACTTCGTCTCGCAGATCAGCCCGGAGACGGTGCTCGAGCTCGACACCTTCTGGGCGACCGTCGGTGGCGCCGACGCCCCCGCCGTCCTGAAGTCGCTCGGCGACCGCGTCGTCGCGATCCACGTCAAGGACGGCAAGGTCGACGGCGACATCCTCACCGCGCTGCCCTCGTCCGAGAGCGCACTCGTCGTCCCCGAGGCGCTGCAGCGTGCCTTCGAGAACCAGACCCCCGCCGGTCAGGGCGACGTCGACGTCCCGGCCATCCTCGCCGCGGCGCCGCAGGCCATCCGCGTCGTCGAGTTCGACGCGTACTCCGGCGACGTCTTCGAGGGCATCACCGAGTCCCTCGCCTGGCTGAAGGACAACGACAAGTGACCCGTGTCGGGATCGGCATCATCGGTGCCGGCAACATCTCCACGCAGTACCTGGAGAACCTGACCAAGTTCGCCGACGTCGAGGTCCGGTTCGTCGCCGACGTGCTGCTCGACCGCGCAGCGGCCCAGGCAGCGGAGTACGGGGTCGGCGCGTCCGGCTCGGTCGACGAGCTCCTCGCCCGCGACGACATCAGCATCGTGATCAACCTGACGATCCCGGCGGCCCACGCCGAGGTCGACCAGCAGATCATCGACGCCGGCAAGCACGTGTGGAGCGAGAAGCCGATCGCGACCGACCACGAGTCGGCCGCCGCGGTGCTCGCCTCCGCTGCGTCGAAGGGACTCCGGGTCGCGACCGCTCCGGACACCGTGCTCGGCGCGGGCATCCAGACGGCGCTCCGTGCCATCGCCCGCGGTGACATCGGCGAGCCGCTGACCGCGACGACGCTGTTCCACGTGCCCGGACCCGAGGCGTGGCACCCGAACCCGGACTTCCTGTTCGCCGAGGGCGCCGGTCCCCTGTTCGACATGGGCCCGTACTACGTGACGACCCTCGTGCACGCGTTCGGCACCGCCAGCCGCGTGCAGGCCGTGTCCTCGAAGTCGCTCGACCGTCGCACGATCGCGTCCGGCCCCCGCGCCGGCGAGACGTTCCCGGTCGAGGTCCCCACGCACCACGCCGCCCTGATCGAGTTCGCCGGCGGGCAGTCCGCCCAGTCGACGTTCTCGTTCCAGCACGCGCTGCCGCGCATGGGCTTCGTCGAGATCAACGGCACGCTCGGCACGATCTCGCTGCCGGACCCGAACACGTTCGAGGGCTCGTCGCAGCTCTGGCGCTACGGCCAGGAGGAACCCGAGACCCTCGAGGCGATCGGCTCCACCTGGGGTCGTGGCACCGGGGTCGTCGAGCTCGCGCGCGCCATCGCCGAGGACCGTCCCGAGCGCGCCTCGGGTGCGGTCGCGCTGCACGTCCTCGACGTGCTGCTCGGCATCCGCGACGCTGCGGCGTCGGGTTCCGCCGTCGACATCACGTCGACGGTGGACCGTGTCCCGCCGCTGCCGGAGGACTTCGATCCGTCGGCTGCGGTGCTCACCGCGTAGCTTCTGCGCTCCGCAGGACGGCCGGCTCCGACAGGGGCCGGCCGTTCTGCGTACGGGGGGCCAGGAGGCGCGGCGCGGCTCCGGTGCGTCGGCTACGGCCGTGCGGTCGCGAGCCACTCGTGAAACGTCGAGCCGACCACGTCGACGTCGTCCCCGGGCAGGAGCGCACCGTCCCGGAACGCCCGGCCCTCGGGTGGTCGCCGCGACGTTTCAGTAGATCCGCGGACCGCACGATGAATCATCTAATCCGACAAACAATCCGTTCGTCGGTCCTAGATTCCCGGGCTCGCGCGCAGTCCGGACGGCGTAAAGGTTCAACCGGTCTTACGTCTCCCCCGGCGCCTTGGTGAGGTTGCCGGTCCCGTCGTACGTATACCCATCCGTGGTGATCTGCGAGGCGGCGTTGTAGGTCAGCTTCTGGTCGCTGATGACCGCGTCGGTGGCAGCGTTGGTTGCCTTGGCTTCGGTGCGGTTGCCGGCGTCGTCGTACGTGTACGTCCAGTTCGTCGGGTTGGTGCCGCCGGTCTGGGTGATCCCGGTGAGGTGCCTGCTCGGGGTGCCGTCGGTGTTCTTGTACGCGTAGTTGGTCGCCTGCCCGGTGATGTTGTCCTTCGCCCACTGCAGCTTCGTGCGGTCGTTCGCCGTCGACACCGTGCAGGTCGGAGCAGTGGTGGACGCCATGTAGCAGTAGTCGGTGTCGACCACGAGCTGGGGGTCCTCGTCGGCTGCCCAGGCCTGCACCTTGGTGACCTTGCCGGACTTGTCGTAGGTCAGCTTCTGGTGCGCGCTCCACCACGTCGGATCCTGGGTGGGGTCGGCATTCGGTGTGGCGTTCAGCCACGTGTCGGTGCGGCGGCCGTTCTTGTCCGTCCAGTACAGCTGCCGGGCCTCACCGGAGCTCGTCGGGTACGTCGTCGCGGTGAGGACCTCGGACGCGTCGTACGTGTGCGAGACAGTGCCCGTGGAGTCCGTCACCTGCGCCGTGTTCCCGGCGAGGTCGTACCCGTAGGACACGGTCCCGCCGCCGGCGGTGTTCACCGTGGCGACCAGGCGGTTGCGCTGGTCGTACGTGTTGCTGGCGCACATCGAGGAGCACGGAATGGAGTAGCGACTGCTAGCAGTCGCTATCACGGAGTGGCACCATCAAGTGCCTGATAGCACATGCTATCTCAGGCTATGGTGCGCTATCTCCGCGTACCCGTGCGCGGTAGCGTAAGGGGCGATGCGACGGTGCTGGTGCTCGTGGGTACGGTGTCCTCTGCGCAATCGGACGGGCGTTGGACCTCTAGTCGCTAGGTTGGTCCGACGGTATTAGAGCGAGTGGAGAGGTGCCGACATGCCAGGACCCTGGGACCTCACCCTCACGCTGGTCATCGCAGGCAGCGCCGCCCTACTCACCGCGTCGGCTGCGGCTGCGGTTGTGGTTCAGCGCATGTGGGCCGACCGCCGCTCACAGCTGTGGGACCGGATCGACAAGGCGCTGACGCTCGCGACTTCAACCGATGATGAGACAAGGGCAGTAGGCATGCTCCTTGTCGAGGAACTCGTGAAATCGAACCGCTTGAAGTGGTCCGAGGCTCCACCTGCTCGGCTAACGAAGTTCGACAAGCACCTGTTGACCGAAGTTTCAACGGCATTAGGACCGAAGGAGCCGCGATGAAGAAGTCAGAGATCGCTGCTGCACGTGCCCGGGTCGCCCTCCTCGAGGACGAGGGCACCAAGCCGCCACAATGGCTCACCGACATCGCCAGCATCTCGCTCGATGGCGCCGAAGATAGAGCCGCGTCACCGGCGGCAGAGAAGAGCGAGTCACCTGCGGGCGAGAAGAGCGAGGATCCGAGTGTGGTCAAGGTCCCCTACGTCGATTTGCCCAATGCGATACCCCAGCTCTTCAGCGCGGGTCAACGGCTGTCCTCTGACCTGGCGCGAGCAAGGTTCGATTCGGGACAGTGGATCTTTGAACTGCCGGCACAAGCTCGGGCGGAAACCAGGCCGTCGGGCCCTCTCGCGGTTGAAGGCATCGAGCATGGGTCTCTGGCTGGTGTTCGAGGAGTCCTGCCTAGACAGCTCTGGGATGCCCTCGACGTGACGCCGAAGGCCGGCTTCCGAATTGTAAGTTCAGCGACGGGTGAGTTGGTCAGCATCCGCGTGGAAGCTGCACCGACGGACGGCAACGACGACGCGGACAGCGCGGCTCAGTACGATCCCCGGCGCTCACCGAGAACTTGATGCTACCTTCCGATATCGCGTGCTATGACATGCTGTCGATTGCTAGCAATGTGAATTTTCGCGCCGCCGGGTCAAATGTCGTCTTCACTCTTGATCTTGGCCAAGTTCTCGCCGCAGTCATAGGAGCGAGCGTGGGCGCCACTATCGGTGTCGTCGGCACTGCATCTGTCTCGCGTAACGCTCGTCGATATGCTGAAGATCAGGCACGCGCGACCGCGCTGGAGCACGCGATTGAGAACCTGCTTCGGAGCCTTGTAGACGTCACCGCAACTGCGGATGAGTGGCGTCGCTTGGTAGACCTCTGGACTGGAAACCCAGCCACATACCCGAAGGGGAGACCTCAGATGGGTGCCGTGTCGATGGCGTTGGAGCTCGTGAAGCTCCGAGCCCCAGCCTCTGAGCGTGACGCAACCGATCGCTTGAGCGCCGCGTGGGACCGCATTGCCAACGGTGAAGCAAGTCCGCAACCGAACGCTTACGGCCTTTTTGCCAGAGCTGTCGTTGCTTGGCGCGCGGGAGAGGGCCTAGCTGCGACCGAACACGCCCTCCGCCAGGCGGTCATGGTCGCTGAGAACGGGCTCGTCAACGACGACGAGGGCCCCAGAATTTTCTAGTCCAACTGGCCCGCATCTGCGGCCTCGTAGTGAGTTCGTGCAGCATCTACGACGGCTCCGATGGACGTACGCTCGCTGGCGGACGTAGCCCCATCGGCGCCTTCCGGGAGCGGGGGCAGTCGGTCGAAGAACAACTTGGCCACCTCGTACAGCAGCGCGGCACGATCGGCCGGGCTTTGTGCGCCCTGAATATCTCGGGTGAGCATCGCTTTGAGATCCGGACCGATCGTCGTCATGACGGTGATCGTACTTCAGTTCATGTCACCGTCGTGCCCGACCGCGGCTCTCCGTCAGCTCTCGCCGAACCTCAGCGGCAAGCGCACTCCGAGCCCGCAACTCGGCTCCAGCAGCCGTCGCGAAGTCGGAGGGCTCCGGTCAAAGTTGGTCCTCCCAGTACTTCGCTTCGGCATCGACGAAGGCGTCTGCGATCGCATCGAGGGTGCGCTGCCATTCGTCCCACGTCCGGTCAATTTCGGGGGAACCGTACGCCGCTACAAGGGCTGCACTTTCGGCCAGCTCCTCCCGTGACAGCTCGTGGATCCCCTTGCGCCGCGCAGGCGCGTACGGGTCGTCCGGCTCACTGGTCACAGGGTCGAATCCTGACTCGTGTGAGGCCCGCGCAACGGAGAGGTTGAAGATGCGATCCTGCTCTCCCTGGCCAGTGGCTTCCGCGATGTGCAGCACACGTACCAGAGCTTCCGCCCGATCCGCCGATCGCTGTGCTTCCAGGGCAGTCCGCCGGTTCGAGCAAGCGGCCCAGACGCCGACGACGAGCGCCCCGACTGATGCGATCGACGATCCGACGATCGCACCGAGACCCGGCTCGATCATGCGTCGACGCGGGGGAGAGTGAGGTCCGCGGCGTCTGCCACGGGGTGCCGATCAAGTGCTCGGTACACGGTCGCACGGCCGATATCGAACAGCTCCACGAGCTCGGCGATCGAGTGGTCGCCGGCGCGGTGTAGTGCGACGAGGTGACGCTCCTGGGCAGGGGAGAGCTTGGGCTTCCGTCCCTTGAGCTTCCCGCGGACCTTCGCGGTCGCCATGCCTTCTCGCGTGCGTGCCCGGATGAGGTCGGATTCGAACTCTGCGACCATGCCGAGCACGTTGAAGAGGAGTCGCCCGACCGGGTCGGTGGGGTCGTAGATGGATCCGCCGAGGTTCAGCTTCACGCCGCGGCGCGTGAGCTCCTCTGCGATGTCTGTCGCATCGCGGAGGGATCTTGCGAGCCGGTCGAGTTTCGTGACGACGAGGGTGTCTCCCGGTCGGCACGCTGCTAGCGCCGACTTGAGTCCTGGGCGATCGCGCTTGGTGCCGGTCATGCCCTTGTCTGTGAAGACCCGTTCTGCCGGCACTCCGAGCGCTACGAGGGCGTCGGTCTGTGCAATGAGGTCCTGGCTGTCGGTCGAGACGCGGGCGTAGCCGAGGGTCCATCCGGACTCCATGCCTTGAGTCTCGCATAGGGCACCGTCACCGGAACCTATTTCGGACTACCTATCTGAGACTGGCCGACTATGCGCTATCTCGGGCTTCGTCCTCGAGCTCGTGCCGTCTCGGTAAGCGATCGGCTATCGAGACAGGTGATACTCCTACTCCTGGGTGTCCCACTGGTCGACGTAGTCCCTCGAAACCGCCCGAAGCATCTCGAGCCGATCAGTCGAGAGAGCTTCGTTACCGACCAGGACCATCGTTCCCGCGCGCGCCAACGCGATGCCGGGGGAGAGGGTGGGGTCGGCTTGTTCGGTCGCGAGAGCGACGGCTGTTTCCATCACGGATCGCTCGACGGGGGCGAGAGCTTGTTCCGGGAAGTACACGTGCGTGCCGATCGCCGGCCCGTGCTGAGGCGTGAGGATGAGGTGGAGTCGGAGGCTGACGAGACTGTCGCCGGTGTCCGGGTCCATGACGACGACGTTGCGCTGCTGCCGTCTAGCGGTCACGACGTCCTGGTCGTGCAGGATTTGGGTCAGACCTTGCGCGACTGAGCGGTAGCTGGCCGCCATGCGTGGGGACGCAGACTCGTGGGCTCGGTCAAGTGCGTCTCCACGTCGGCCATGGTCGACGAACTGGATGGTGCTGGTGAGTAGGCGTTCGTAGGCGAAGGCGAAGAACCGGTCGCCGGCAGCGGCGTTCACCTGCGCTTTGTCCTGCGCGACGTGGTGTGGGCGGCCAGCGACGCGGGCTCGAGCGAAGTCTCTGAGGTGTGTCAGGGAGGGGACATGAAGTTCGGGTGCCATCGGGATCTCCGTTGATCGGTGGGATGGGGATGCTGGCGGGTCGTCGCCAGCATCGTCACGCGCGGCTACTTCTTGCGCTGGGAGAGGGCGCTGGCGGCGACGCTCTTCGTGCGAGCCGACGACCGGCCGTCGCTGAGGGCCTTGGAGGCCTTCGATGCCACGGACTTGCTGGTCACGCGGTTCGCTGCGTTCTTGTGTGCCATGGGCGTACTCCTTCCTCACCCACGTCCAGTAGTGTCGAGACGCCACGTGCCAGTGCGCTCGACAGTCCTTCCGAACGACCTCGGGAGGACTTGTTGGTTTCCGGGGGCGTGTCCTGCCATGGGTGGGACAGGGCACGGAGCGGGTGGTTCGCCCGAACGATGGTGGGCATCAGTCCTCCGCCTCCATACCGAGACCCATCCGTTGGCGGAGGATCCGGGTGGTGGCACGGCGTGCTGCGAAGCTGTTGCGAGTGGTGAGGTTTCCGGAGCCGCCCGGGCTGACGACGCCGGCCTCGCTCCATGCGGGGTTGTGAATGGAGAAGATGTCGTCGTCGCCGGCTGGGATGCGTGCGAATGCTGTCGCTGGGTCGATGCCATCTGCGTACATCACGGACATCGCGCCGATGAGGCCGTAGATCGCCACCGCTGTCGACGCGATCGACTTGCGCCGGTACTCCTGGCGAGCCGGCGTTGACAGCTTGCCGAATTCGGGCCGGACGGACACGAGCGCATCCCACGCGTCGATCAGCCACGCGGCCTGCTCGTCCAGGTCGTTCGCCGTCACCGGTCCGCCCTTCCATGACACCTCGATCGCCTTGCTGATCGTGTTGAAGGCGGTGAGCTTGTGCGAGCTGGCGGAGACGGAGTTCGAGAGCACCTCGACGTTGTCCTGTCCGAGGTGGGGGCTGAGGTTCACCAGGCGACGGGCGAGCTCCTGCTCGTTGGTCTCGGAGTAGGCGTACTTGGCGGTGGAGTCGTTGACCTTGTCACCACGGGTGTTGTAGATCGTGGCGACCTTCTTCGCACCGTCGTCGTCGAGCAGCCACACCCGTACCTGGAAGCGGGTGTCGAGATTGAAGCTTGCCAACGGGTTGTCCGCGGCGCTGAGGATCGACTTGATCCGAGAGAGCGAATCGACGGCGCAGTCGAGGACACCGGATTCAATGGTGAGGCACTTGTCGCCGGTCTCTTCGTCGACCCAGACGGAGAACTCCGACTTCGTGGGGTCGAGGCGGACGGAGATGTTGCCGATGATCGCGTTGTTCGCGAGCAGCTCACGGGTCCACTTCTCGATCTTCGTGCGGGTCTTGCCGGTGACCTGCTCCTGCGAGTGCGCCGGCCGGATGTTCCCGGTGAGCTTGAGTAGGCCCGAGCGGTAGAGGTCGATGAGGTAGGCGCCCGTCATTTGGCATTCGAAGTGCTCGCCGCCGGCGTCATCGACAGCTGCGACATTGCGGATGTCCAGCGGGAGAGACAGCCCCTCCGTGTTGATTCCGGTGCTCATCGCGAACCTCCCTCTACGTGTCCTACGTGTTTACGATAGCATCTACGTGAGTTCGAACACAAGTACGTGTCGAAAGGAGTCTGAACTGATGGTGCATGACTCCTACGATGTTTCCGTGACGAAACGGCGGCGGCGCGGCTTGGGGTGGACGGTGACTTCAGCGGTGGTGCCGCTCGTGGGCGGTGCGGCCGCATCTCAGCTCGTGTCCTTCGCCCTGCGGGCGAGCGGCCCGGCTCGCTTCTGGCTCTTCGTTTCAGCTGGTGTGGCGTTCGCAGCAGCGGTGGGCGTCACGATCGCCGCGAAAGTGGTTGACGCGCGTCGCGCTTCGAGCGTCGACCAGGCGAAGCGGGAGCAGCTCGTGCAGTTGCGGGACCAGCTGATGCCGGTGGCGTCGACCACCGCGGACATGGCGCTGCAGCCCCTCGCAGATCGCGAGGCCTACTTGAAGTCCGTTGCCCGGGTTGCCGCGGCTGCGTTGAGCAGCATCGTTGCCGGTCACGTGCACCGACCTCGAGCGGTTGTGTACCTCCTGAACCCCGACTCCGACCCGGTGGCAATGGAATCCATCGGTCATGCAGGTCGCGGCAACCGGCCACGACCCTTCGAGGCTGGAACCCCACGTGGGGATGGGGCACTGGACTTCTTGAACAGCGTGCATAACGCGTTCTACCCCGACCTGACGAAGGATCGACCGGACGGCTATGACGGCACGATGTCCGACTACCGGACCTTCATCGCAGTGCCCATCTGGACCGACAACGGCGTGTACGGCATGGTGACCCTCGATGCCCCAGAAGCAGACAGCTTCGACGAGGGCGACGTCGCGCTCACCGAGCTCACCGCCGAGCTGATGAGCATCCCGTTCGAGATTGGGCAGGACAGCGACAGCCCGTCCGATGGCCAATCTGCTGTGTGACAGTCCGGAGAGGTACGATCAGCACATGGCAAACAAGTCGACATGGCGCGTGGTGAAGACCACCGGCGGCTACGGAGTCATGAAGAGCAGTAGCGGGGCATCGAAGACGACCGTCGTGCGACCTGCCTCTGCCGCTTCCGGGCGGGCATCGATGAGTGCCAGCTCAGCGGCGAAGACGTCGAAGTAAGCGCCGGAACGCATCTACGTCGATCAGCCGGTCAGTCGTCCGGTTGTGGATCGGCTAGGGCGTGTTGCTAAACGCTTGGGCGGCAGTAGTCGTCACCCTTGAGGTGTGTCGCTTGAGGTGTGTCGCGTGACGTGATCTCCGATGAGACGTGGGCGGTGATCGGTCCGCTCTTCCCGCGGGCGAAGCCGAGAGGGCGCCCACCGGTAGATCGTCGAGTTGTGGTTGAAGCGGTGGCGTGGCGGTTCCGAACAGGGGCTCCGTGGAGGGACCTGCCGGAGCGTTTTGGGAACTGGAACACGATCTACCGCAACTTTGACCGGTGGGCGAAAGACGGTGTCTGGTCGCGCCTGCTCGAACACGTTCAAGGCGCAGCGGAACGCCGTGGCGACATCGACTGGGCGGCGTCGATCGATTCCACGATCTCCCGGGTGCACCAGCACGGCGCGACCCTGCCCCGAGTCAAAAAGGGGCACGTCGAACTACAACAAGACCAGCCCTGAACCGTCGGATCATGCGATCGGCCGGTCGCGTGGTGGGTTGACGACGAAGACGCATCTCGTCTGCGACGGCAAGGGGCGGCCGCTCGGGTTTGCCCTCACAGGCGGACAGGTGGCGGACACGATCATGCTGCCGGCGACAATGGAGCAGATCCGCGTTCCCACTGCGGGACGCCCGCGCCGTCGGCCGGACAGGCTGCGCGCGGACAAGGGATACCCGTCGAGAGCGAACAGGGCTTGGCTGCGGGAACGGGACGTGAAGACGACGATCCCAGAACGTGACGACCAGATTGCCCACCGTCGGAAACGTCCTGGTCGGCCCATCGTGTTCGATCCGGACGACTACAAGGGCCGCAACGTCGTCGAGCGGTGCTTCAACCGGCTCAAGCAGTGGCGCGGCATCGCGATGCGCTCCGACAAAACGGCACGGAACTACCACGCAGCGCTCTGCCTCGCAGCAACACTGCTCTGGGCGAAAGATCACTGAGACAGACTCCATGAGAGAGTCGCCTCATGACGATGGAGTGGGACGGAGCAGACGCTGCTCAGGGGTATGGGGCAACACTGCTCGAAGGGGACCTCGTGCGGCTCCGTGCTTTGGACGATGCCGACCTCCCCGACTTGGTGCGCTGGTGGCGCGATCCTGAGTGGGCCGTGCTGCAGCAGATCATCGTCCGTCCACGCCCAGCGGATTCGGTCATCGAGATGTTCCGTAACTGGAGCAAGAGCGAACGAAGCGGTGATGTGGGCTTCAGCGTTGTCGACCGCACTTCGGACACGCTTGTGGGCCATATGACGCTGTTCGGCGCGAAGCTACCGGTTCGTGCCGCGACCCTGGCAGTCATGATCGGCAGCGAGCACGTCGGACACGGATACGGCACAGACGCTGTCCGCCTCCTCACGGACTACGGCTTCCGCGAGATGGGACTGAACCGCATCGAGATTCAGGTACACGCATTCAACGACCGAGCACGCGCCGTTTACGCCAAGACCGGATATCAAGTCGAAGGCGTGCGCCGCGAGGCAACCTTCCACGACGGCCGCTTCCATGACGAGGTCATCATGTCGGCACTGGCCCGCGACTGGTCGAGCAGGACATTTAGCAACACGCCCTAGCGAGACGGCAGAGCGTAGGTTCGATTCTCATAAGGGGCACCCCTATCGATACGGCAGAAGGCAGAGCTCTCCTTCCCGAATGAGGGTTGGCGTTTTTTCGGCGGCTACTTCTTGCCGAGGCGGGCTCGTCGCAGTGCTGCGACGATGCGTGCTCGCTCGGGGTCCTTGGCCAGCGTGCGGTCGTCGATGATGTCCACGATGTGCTTAATCAGCTCCGCGACCTGCTTGCGCAGGAGGAAGCCGAGCACGGTGAGGACGACCGTGATGACGCCGGTCAGGATGGTGCCGCCGAAGGCCGTCAGCATGTCCACCGAGGTGTCGGTGATGAGCATGTTGCCTCCTTCGGGTTTGGCCGGGTGGCCAGCCCGCCCGTTACGGGCGGGGGTCTAGGGCGTCGGGAGTCGACGCGAGCGCCCGGTGGGCGCGTAGTACGCCCTATGCGCGGAGCGAGTGGTCTGCTGTGTGTTCCCGCGTTGGGGGCATGGAAAAGGCCGGCCCTGACGGGACCGGCCTGTTCGTGGTGCTCGGGTGCTGCGCTGAGTGCAGAGTCGCCTCGAGCGGTTCCAGCCTACGATCCGGGCCGGATATGACGAAAGCCAGTCCGATGGACTGGCTTAGGCGCGCACTGATGACGCGTGCCACAGCATAGCGGGTTTTGGAACATACCTGCAAGCACGCGGATCGGAATGGGTCGGCGTCGTTCAGTCATCGACGAGTGGGCTCCGTCGTTCGACGAGGACGTTGTCGCGCCACTGTCCGGCCCAGGGGCCGAACGTCATGAGGCCGATGCGTTCTCGGATGCCGAGTTCTCGGAGGCCGTGTCGGGAGTGGAGGGCGCGGGAGGTGGTGTTCTCGGGGAAGATCCCGGACTGGATGGTCCAGATGCCGGCTGCCTCCGTCGACGCAATCAGGGCGTTAAGTAGCAACACCGCGGCCGCGAGCTGTGACGGCGACGTAGACGGAGTGCTCGACCACGCCCCGGTACACCGACCGGTTGGAGGTCGGGGAGGCCGCCACCCAGCCGAGGAGTTCGTCACCGTCGACGGCGACGAACCGGTGCTCGGGTAGCTTCCCGGCATCGAACGCCTCCCATGTCGGCGGTTCCGCCTCGAACGTCGCGTTCCCGGTAGCGATGCCGTCCCGGTAGATCACCTCGACGGCTGGCCAGTCACCGGCGGTCATCGGCCGAAACGACGACTGGGGGACGGCATCCGTTAGTCGGCTAACGGACGCGAATCTCAGTGTTGGTCTGCTCCGGCGCTGTTGCTGCGGACATCCGCACGGCGCACAACGAAGAAGCCGATCGTGGCTGGGAGCGCGAGGAGCGCGAAGCACAAGAAGGCACCGAACGCGATCACGAAGGACCGCTCGGGGCGTCCGGGATCCTCGGCGGGGAGGTTGCCGATGAGAACGGTCACGTAAATCGGTAGAGCAAGTGCGACAAGCCAGAAGAGCCCCGCCGCGAGTCCCAGCACGAGCGCCAGCTTCCTCGAGCGGGCGGTCGGTTCTCCAAGCTGTTGTCGCACACTCGCCATGAAATCAGTTGCCGATGAAAGATCCTGCTCTCGTCTCGATCATCGATCGGCTATAGAAGTGCCCGGTGGCTCGCTGAAGCGCCGGCGAAGCAGCTATCCATTTAGCCCTGTCAGGGTTAGACCTTCCCGATTCCGAGGACGAGCGGGCCCTCGTCCTCGACCTCCCATACGACCATGTACTGGTCGTCACGACCGGGGACGCTGAGCGTTGTGAAGCGAGCGTGGTTCATGTACTGCTGGTAGCGGCGGGTCCCGTTCTCGATCTCGTCAAACACCTTGTTCAGTGTTTCGGCGAGCTTCGCGTCGGGCCTAACGATGTTCTCCCAGGTGGACAGAGCCAGGTCGGAGAGGGCAAGAGAGTGAGACATGTCACCATTGTACCAGATGTCTCACTGCACCAGTGTGCCAGGGTTGCAATTGTAACCCTGGGGGTGCATACTGGGTTGCAGATAGGGCCCACGCGCCCACGCCGACACACAAACACTCAAGCACTCAAATTTCATAGACCCCTTCGGAGCTACCACACCATGTCGACGCTCACCACATTCACCACCCTTGACTCCCGCAAGCGCATCAACCTCGCCTCCATTGCGACCCGCGACTCGTACCAAGTCACCCGGGAAGAAAGCGGCCGCATCATCCTTGACCCCGCAGTCGTTCTGACCGAGGTCGAGCTCGCCGCCCTGCAAAACACCGAGATGCGCGACATGGTCGCCAAGTCTCGCGCCACCGGCGGCCGCAACCCGCGGCCCCGCTCCTAGCCCGCACCTCCTCCACTTAGGAGGAAACGTGGCCCTGTCGGCACCGCCGATAGGGCCACGTTCGTATAAGCACCAACCCACCCCGGCAGAAAGGAAAGCGGCGATGGCTGGAGAGAACTTCGAAGCACTCCGCCAAGTCGTCGTCGGCGCATCGGAAACCGACCGGTGGGACACGGCCGTGTTGGAGTGGCGTGTCATCGACCTTCGCGAAGACGCCGCCGGCGAGGGGGTCTGCGTGTGCGGGCAGCAGAACCTCGTCAAGCTGTTCACGATCCGGAACAGCCGGAACGGCCGGGAACTCTTCCCGATCGGGAGTCGCTGCATCAATCACTTCGGGCAGCAAGATCTCGATCGGGACGTCTCGCTCCTTGGTGATCTCCTGACGCTCCGAGCAGCTCTGCAGGACGGTGCGCTCGTTACCCTCACTGGTGAGTACTTCTCCCGCGCCATGTTGGAGTACTTCTACGACAACGACGTCTTCTTCGCTGACGCATGGAACGGCGGTGACTCAGAGCAGGAGTACCTCTTCATGCTCAAGATGTTCAACAAGCACGACAAAGATGCGATCACCAAGCCTCAGCGCCGGAAGGTGAGCGTCCTCCTGCGCCGCAAGATCGAACCCTTCGTCCTGCAGGACCCACGGTTGCAGTAGGTCCTCAGTGACGCATCAACCACGACGAGAGCGACGCTTGGCGGGGATCGTCAACTGAGACTGCTTCGCGCGACGCACCAGTGTCTGCGGTGCGATGCTGGCGGGGTGATCCTGCTGAACGAACCGCACGCGGCGCGGATCGTCGAGCGCGCCGGCCGCTGGGCGACCGTCGGAGGTGTCCCTGGCACGGGCTTCGAGGCGTACGCGAGGCTGCTGCACCCGGTGGATGCAGACCGGACCCATCCGAACACGGTCGACGAGTGGGGGAATCCCGTCAACGTTGAGTACACGCGTTGGGGGTGGGCCGAGGTCGCGCGACGCAATGGCCGGGTGATGCATCCCCTGGTGCAGTGGTGGCGCATCACTGACGAAGAGCAGACCAGGAGCTGGGCGGACGGGTGGAGTGTCGGCCAGTCCGACGACGGGTGGTTCGACCCGGAGGATCTCGCGGTCCTGACGACGCACCTGCGCGCCGCGACCCTCACCCCGAATGACCTGGTCGTCGGAGCGTGGGAGGGCACAGGCAACCCGCCATGGGCGGAGGGAGGTCGAGACGCCCGCGCGCGACCGCATGCAGTTCCATTGGCCGGGCCGTGACATGTGGTTGTTCGGTTCGAGCTTGGGCGAGCTCGCGGAGCCGACGTGGGCGCACCGCACCGTGCCTGGATGGGAGTGCAGCCGCTCCAACCAGGAGGGGCCGTACACGTCGATGATCTGGCCGGAGGATCACGCCTGGGTCGTCGCGTCGGAGGAAGGCTGGGACTCGACGATCGTCGCCGGCTTACGCACACTCGTCGATAACCGTGGAGCTTGTCGAAGCCAGCACCGGGTGGCCAAACCAGTCGTTCCCGATCCCCACGCATCCTGACGCGCTCACCCGCACCGCAGACGTCGCATCCGCCTTCATCGCTGGCCCCATAGAAGAGTTCCTCCTGCTCGGCCTCATCGTGGTCGCTCTGCGAACCAAGGACTACCCATGAGGGGCGGTATTTATCACCGCAGCGTTACTTCGCGTGCCCTTCCACCTCTACTATGGCTCGTCCGCGACCGCGACCGCGACCGCGACCGCGACCGCGACCACGACCACGACCGCGGTGTGGCCGCTTCTGATGGTGCTCCTCGTCCGCTGCCTCGGCCTCTGGGCCGTCCTCGGGGCAGCCATCGGACACTCCATCTGGGACATCTCCGCGTACCTGCCGGAAGCCGCGAAAATGAACGCAGCCGCCGGTTGGGCGGCGTGGCCATTGGGAGATGCCAGACTGCTCGAGTGAGGATGTTGGGGCGGATCCTGCTGATGCCCGGGCGTGGAGTTCGGAGCTGGTGGCGCAGAGCGTTCCCGAAGACGCCTGAGCACGCCCACTCGGACCTGCGGAACTTCGAGCAACGGCTCACGGCGTATCGGAACGCGAGCGATGCGGCCCGGGCCGAGGCCCGCGCCGTCCTGCGCAAGCGGTCCGCTGCAGCCGGCAGCACCCTTCCCGGGACCGTCCTCGGCGCGGGACTTACCGCGATCGTGGCACTCACCGGCCTCATCGGCACTTACACGATCTTCCTCATGCAGTCCGGCGTCGCTGCCGCGAGAGATGCACAGGTCCGTTCGGATGATCTTCACGACGCCGGCAACCTGGAAGAGGCGAGAACATCCCTCAGACCGTCTTGAAAGGCTTGGACAGCCTGTTGAGCAGCGGCGGAGAGCTACTCCTCACCATGGGCGCGGTCGTAGTGGGATCGATCTTCCTCGCCTGGCTCATCGCCCGAGATCGCGCAGCGCTTCACGCCATCGCAACCGCGTGGCTCGAGGCGTACTTAGAGGTTGAGGACGCAGCTACGGAGGACAACACCTTGGTCCCTCGAGCGCGCTGGTGGCGGCGTCGATAATATTGAGCATGTCAGCCTTGCTGACATTCAAGCGCTGACCACCAGTCCTCTCCAGCCACTCGCTCGTGCGCCCACTTTGGCTGAGGGCGTATCCCGCCCAGCCAATTAGGTGAGGTGGACGCGACCCGCGGCGGATGGGGAGCGGCATCAGTCGCGGGCGGAAGCGTTATCGATTCCCGCGAGCACGACCGCGACTGCGCCGTGCGTCGCCGTGGTGCTCCTAACGTCCCCGCTAGAACCAGTGAGCAGCTGCGTTAAGAACGCTCTCTCGAACCCACACGGGGCACTTCGCCTGAGCTGCGCAACGTTGCGCAGTCGCTGCGAGTTCCGTGGGCGTGACCTCGTCATCTTCAAGCCGGTTTCGGAGAGCGAGTACCTCCTGGTGAAGCGCCGGCTGCCCCGTCCGCACGGCGCCGGCGAGCTCGCCGAGTGGTTGCCAGAGTGCCTCACGGGGTGTCCGATCCATGGCTGCATCCTGTCAGAACGGCACCGTCCTGTGTGTGGCACGTTCGAGCGCGGCGTCCCCATGACGACCGCATGGAGGATCGGGTCGAACGTGATGGATAAGGGCCATGATGCGCACCGTTCTGCACGCTGACGTCAGGCTGGCCAGCCGCGCTTGTTCTGTATCCGAGTCGAGCGCCGCCCGGTAGCTCGACAGCGCAGGCGCAGTCACCCATGTCGCCGGCCGCCTGCGTCATGCGCGTCGTCACGGTACGTCTGTGATGAGGGCGATCGCATCGACGTAGCTGACGCTGCGGGGCTCTAGTACGGTCACTGGCGGCACAAGCGCCTCGAGCCTCGGCGCGCTGAGCTACCTTTCGCTGTCGCCGCCGACTGCGTCGCGGGCGAGCGCGACAAACGGGTAGGGGCCCCGCTGATTGGGGAACGGAACGGCGGTACCGGTCGGGTCCATGCCCAAGACCACGCTGGATCCCTGTCGGGCAGGTACCAGCGAAGCGCGGACATGTTCGTCGGTACCCGGGTAACCCGTCGGCCGCCGGAACCGGGAGTGAAGGTCTTGGCCAAGAAGAACCGCGACGACTATATGGGTGCACCGCGGCAGGACAACCGGTCCAGGGGTGCTGCCCTAGTGATACTTACGGGTGAGCCGACGAAATCATCCCCTGAGGCCGAAATTGGCCGTTGAGGGGCCAGTTTCAGCCCCGAAACGCGAGTCACCCCAGCTACCGTTGTTCCATGACCAGTTCCGCCGCATCTGCTTGCACCAGTCCGCGTGATGAGCACGGACCTGTGCGGCCGGCGCGGCTCGCACCCGTCCACATCGAAGGGTGGTTCATGCGACCGTAACTCGCTGAACCGCGTGTCGCTTGCCGTCTGTCAGGTGAACGCGGTGGCATAGAGACGCGCTCGGAGGTTGCCACCTCCGAGCGCGTCACAGAACACAGAACCGGGTATCGCTTCCAGGCTCGCCCGGCCCTACTCACAGCACGTCCTCACAGAAGGAAGTACGCACATGCGTAAGTCATCATCGCCCCCCGGCGGGGGTGTGTCCAACACCGGACACGCGAACGACCCAAATTCGGCTCCGCCGCGTTGGCTCGAGCTCGTGGCCCAGTTCGCAGGCCCGGTCGTCAACCTCATGGTGTTCGTCGTCTCGACGTTCGTCATCCACCACTGACGTCGGGGTACTTCATTTGATGTGCCTGTGGAGGGTGCGAGCGCTCTCCACAGGCACATTTAAAGTGCTCGGGAGCTTCAGCCACCACTACGGCGATGATGTGAGCGACGAGGACGGGATCAGCGCCGAAGGGCTTGCTGCGATCGCTACCTCGGCCTTCGAGCGCGGTCTCGATGACGCTGGAGCGGAGGCGGAGGCGGAGGCGGAAGCGCTTCAGTGTCGGCTTGCGCTGGGCTCACCCCAGGGGTGTTCCGTGCGGTCGCCGAGGCGATCGCGAAGCAACCGCTCCCACTGGAAAAGCCCTCAGGAGGCAGTGTTTCGCGAATCACTTGGGTGGTTCGCCGGTGACAGATCAGCTCGCCGCAGCTCTTCGAACGCGGACCAAGGCAGCGAGAGTGCTCGACCAGGACAGGATATGATTTCAAGGGACGAAGGGGAGTCGTTCTCCTCACACCACGCTACGGCGATGGGGGCGGTGGGATTTGAAGCGCCGCTACCTCATCCGCTCCTTCGGCCTTGACGCCTCACTCGTCCACGCCGATGTGGCTGATGAGTTCCTGCCGCCACCACTGGTGCTTCTGCGGCGACCGGCGAGCGGTTCACGCGCGAACACGAGCAGCAGCAGCGCCCGGATGAACAACCCGACGACGAAGGGGCATGCGCCGGCCACGAACATATGGTTCCAGGATGCCGATAGCGTCGTCTCGTGAAGATCTTCATCAGTTGGTCCGGCAGTAGCGAACAAGCCGTTGCGGAAGCACTGCAGTCGACGCTAACGGAGCTCTGCGCCTCGGATGTCGAGGTGTTCGTGTCGAGCCGGAGCATCTCGAAGGGCGCGAATGGAATCGCCGTAATCGAGGCAAACCTTGACAGTTCTGCGTTCGGAATCGTGCTCGTCTCGAAGAAGAACCAGTCGGCAGCATGGCTGAACTACGAGGCTGGCTGGCTTGCAAGCACCCTCGATCGGCCGGTAGCGACAATCTGCCTCGACTTGCGCCCAAGCGACATCACCTCTCCGCTTGCACCCCGCCAGGCGACGCAGTTCAGCGATCCGGCTGACATGGAGACCTTGCTCCGCGAGATCGTTCGAGTCGCAAATCCGTCGATGAACGACCGCACGTTTGCCACCCTCCTCGCGTCCGTGTGGCCGACCATTCGCGATTCGTGGAAGCCCCGCGATGGCGACGGAGAGACAACCGACCCCCGCTCGGAACGCGACATGCTTTCTGAACTCGTCGAGCGGGTGCGCGCAATCGAAGCGCAACAGTTGGCCGACGCAACGAGTCCCATGTTTGATCGAGCCATCGCGGCGCGGTACCCCTCCAATTCCTTCAAGGCGAAAGAGCGGCGCCGTTCAATGGAGGTAGCGCATGCCTCCGCGGCGAGATTGACGCAGCTCGTTGACGAAGCGTCAGCCGGCAACGTGAGCCTCATCGAGTTTGGTGAGACGGATGGCAACATCTACGCCGTGTTGTCGAGCAAGGCGGACGCAGCCCCTGCCGACCGTGAGGCCGCCGTCAGAGCACTGAGGCGCAGATATCCCGAAAGCAAGATGCGGATCACCTTCGGCCAAGAGAGCGCGAAACGTGGCATTTTCGAGACTGAAGGTATCCGAGCCTACGAGCCCCACGAGCCCTAGTCGACGGATGGACTGTCGCGGGACGCGAATTCGGCGTCCAAGGCACTGGCGATGATATGTCCCCGCGTGCGAGTTTGGAGCGGCGGAGGGTGTCGTGCTGTCGAAGGTTAGGTGGATCAAATCGACTCACCGCTACCGCAGCGGCTCGGTCAGCCCTGCGAGCGGCTGCTCCATCACGGTCGGTTGCAGCCCGGCGCAGCTCACGGACCGCGAGCGGCTTGACCACCGACATACCCAGGCTCCCACAGCCTCACGGTCGCCAGGAAAATCGTGATCCCGGGTAGCCGATAATATATCTTATGTCAGATTAGGGTTTCGTCATGCACGTGACGGCCCGCCTGGCACAGCGCCGTTCGGCACGCTCGCGGGCCACCGGTACGCCTCGATCGCCTGCAGGCGGTCGCTCTCGGTCAGTACGTCGGCGAGGCTGAGCGGCGGGTACTCGGTGAGGACGGGATAGCCGCCGAGCGTGTACTCGACGGTTAGAGTCGACCAAAGCATCTCCATGTCCTCGTACTCGTCGTCCTCGTTGACGAAGGATGGTGGACGCAGGAACCCGGCCCCGTACGCGTCGATCGATTCGACCTCCCACCCGCGCCACAGCAGGATCTCCCCCGTCCGGCCGATTCCCTTCAGGATCACGGGCAGGTTGAACGGCACCGGACCATCCGCTGCGATCGCCGCCCGCTACCGCTCCGAATTCGCTCGCGGCCTTGATGAACTTGGTCCATTACAATTAACGACTAATGAAATCCATTATTGCAAGAACTGCGGCAGTGGTCGCAAACGCAATCACTAAAACTTGAAGGACCCGGAGCGTTCCTTGCCTCTTTTCCCGAAGGCTAGGGCGAAGGAGGAAGAGGAGCAGCGAGGAAACACAGGTGGCTACAACTGCTAAGATCAAAGCCCACGTCATTTGAAGTCCCTCTACGAGTTGTTAGCATGCAAAGTCTAGTGCGACAGTTACGGCGGCGCCGCCGAGTGCTGCACCTAGGCCGAGACCGACGACAAAGGGGTTAGCCGTGATAGCCCCGGCTACTGCTGCAGTCGCCCCTCCAAGGATGCCAATGTCAGCAGTCTTTTTCCCCGCATCGCAAGCAGCGGAGCTCAATAGAGCTTGGCCTGACGGGTCAGCTCCATTAACGGGGTCGCAGCCGACAAACGCATAGCGGTTCGCGTTGCCCGGGTCGAGCGGTACATCGAGCGTGTCTCGTTCTGCCCACGATCCGGTTGTTGCAGAGAACCAGCGGTACCCGAACTTCGTGAGCCCGCTATCGCTGTTGCTGGCGCGGAGGCCGGTCTTGTACCCGTAGGGGTTCTGCTGCCACTGCGTGCTGCTCCCTCCCTTGGTGACGGCCTCGGCGCCATAGGCGTCGTAGGAGACTTGGTACGCGATCTTGCCGGTGTCGGCGATCGACGTGGTCGGGTTCCCAATGCCATCGAGGACGTAGAGGCTGGTGACGCCGTCGCTGGTGCGGAGATCCAGCGGCTGCCCGGTCACCGGGTCGGACACGACCGATGCGGTACCGGTGCCGATCTGCTCGCGGGTGGCGATCACGGGGACGCCGTTCTGGTCGGTGGTGCCATACGTGTAGTCGTACTCCGCACTTCCGTCCGTGGACTGCGTGAGCAGCTTGTTCATGTCGGCGCCGGCGTACTCGTAATTGGTGGTCACCCCGTCCTTCGTCGAGGAGGTCAGCTGCTGCGCGCCGTTGTACGTGTACGTCTCGCCCGGCGCCTTGGTGAGGTTGCCGGTTCCGTCGTAGGAGTACCCGTCGGTGGTGATCTGCGAGGCGGCGTTGTAGGTCAGCTTCTGGTCGCTGATGACCGCGTCGGTGGCAGCGTTGGTTGCCTTGGCTTCGGTGCGGTTGCCGGCGTCGTCGTACGTGTACGTCCAGTTCGTCGGGTTGGTGCCGCCGGTCTGGGTGATCCCGGTGAGGTGCCTGCTCGGGGTGCCGTCGGTGTTCTTGTACGCGTAGTTGGTCACCTGCCCGGTGATGTTGTCCTTCGCCCACTGCAGCTTCGTGCGGTCGTTCGCCGTCGACACCGTGCAGGTCGGAGCAGTGGTGGACGCCATGTAGCAGTAGTCGGTGTCGACCACGAGCTGCGGGTCCTCCTCGGCGGCCCAGGCCTGCACCTTGGTGACCTTGCCGGACTTGTCGTAGGACAGCTTCTGGTGTGCGCTCCAGGTCGTCGGAGCAACACCGGGCGTCGCCGACGTGTCGGCGCCGAGCCAGGTGTCGGTGCGGCGGCCCTGCGGGTCGGTGAGGTAGATCTGCTTCGCCGTACCGGAGCTCGTCGGGTATGTCGTCGCGGTGAGGACCTCGGACGCGTCGTATGTGTGGGAGACAGTGCCGGTGGAGTCGGTCACCTGCGCGATGTTGCCGGCGAGGTCGTACCCGTAGGACACGGTCCCGCCACCGGCAGTGTTCACCGTGGAGATGAGCCGGTTGCGCTGGTCGTACGTGTTGGTGATCGTGCCCGGGGCGGAGGTCTGGCTGGTCTGGTTGCCGTTGCCGTCGTAGACGTTGGTGACCGTCGCCGTGCCGTCGCTGAACGCGGTGGTGGTGTTCCGGTCGGCCTTGTCGTACCCGTAGGTGGTCGTGTTCCCACGTCCGTCGGTTTCGGTCGCGACCCGGCCGAACGCATCGTACGTGTAGGTCTTCACGCCCAGGCTTGTGCCAGTGGGCGGGGTGATCTTCGACAGCTGCTTGTTGCCGTCGTACGTGTACGTGGTCGAGTTCGATCCGTTGCCCGGCGCCGTTGCACTCTTCACTGTGCCGTCGTCGTTGTACGCCACCTTGGCTTGGACGCTCGAGTCCGACCCGGACTGCGATGACGTCTGGTTCCCGACACCGTCGTAGCCGATGGTTGTGCTCTTGCCGGAGCTGTCAGTGACCTTGGACGGCAGGTACGCAGTCGCAGATCCCGACCCGTACTCCGCGGAGCTCGAGGAGCCCGAGCCGGTGGTGGACTTCGTCAGCGACTGGCTCTGGTTCTTGCCGTACTCATTCGACGTCGTTCCCGTCCCACTGTCGCCGGCCGCACCGATCGTCGACTTGGCGACACCGTTGTTCGCCGCGTTGTACGTCTTCGACCGTTCACGCCCTGCCGCGTCGACCGTCTTCAAGACGAGGTCGTTCGCGTCGAGCGTGTATGTGGTGTGGTCCGCGGTCGCGACGGGCTGAGCCTGGTCAGAGCGGGGGTCGGCGACCTGCGTGGTGTCACCGTCCGTGTACGCGAACCGGGTCACCGCGGTACCCGGGGATCCGGCGGTGGTGTTCGCCTGCGACACCTTCGTGACCCGCTTGTTGGAGTCGTACGTGAACGAGGTCACCCCGCCGGTCGGTGCGGTGATCGAGGTGAGGTCCCCGCTCGTGTACCCGAACGTGGTCGTCGCTCCGGTCGCGTCCGTGTACGTCGTGATGTCACCCGCGGCGTTCTTCGTCCACGAAACACTCCGCGACGACGAGCCGGAGGTCTGCGTGAACGTCGTCTTCCCGTTCGCGTACGACACGTTCGCCGTCTTCGCGCCATCGGTGCCGGCAGTGGAGACCAGGGTGCCGAGCGAGAACTTGTCCGCCGCCACGTTGAAGCTGACCTGGTTGCCGTTGCGGTCGTTGACCGACTTGGGCTGGCCGCCGAGGGTGAAGTGGATGACCTGGTTCGTCGTCCACGACGTCAGCGTGTACTCCCGCGTGTCCGCGTTCGCGACCCGCGCCAACGTCATCTGCAGGCCCGGCGGGGACGTGAACGCACCAGCGGTCCCGGTGGGCTTGAACTGCCACGCCGTCCCGACCGCGTCCGTGTAGACCACACCCGCAGCGTTCGCCGACAGGTCCCCCGCACCCGCGAGGGCGTACTGCCACCGGTTCGCTTCCATCGTGTTGCTGTTCGCCGTCGTCGTCGACCGCGAGTTGTACGCAGCACCGATCGTCGTGCTCTGCGTCACACCCGGCAGCGTCAGCGCACTGGTGGTGACCAGCAGGTTACCTGTGCCGACGTCGACGCTTGCGTTGGTCTGGTCCGAGATCGGGAACGGCAACGTCGTCGAGGACGTCCGCTGCCCGGTGACGTTCGTCGACACGGGTCCGCCCGGCAGCCAGTTGTAGGTGCCCTGCAGGTCGAGCACGAAGTCCGTGGTCCCCGAGGAAACGTTCTGGATCCGCACCTTCCCGTTCGACCCCACGGGCAGGATCGCCGTCGTCGTCCGGATCGACGACGTCGGCGCGTACCCGATGACCGCCCCGGTGGGCTCGGAGGAACCGTCCGCCCATGCCTTCGCGTACCCGCCGGTCGTGCCCGAGTGGATCGCCGTGACCGTCACCGCGACCGCCGACAGGCCACCCTCGACCGTCCCGATCCCAGCAACTCCCGCGACCTGCACCGCGACCGACGCATTCGCCCCGACGCTCGAGGACGTGCGGGTGTCGACGATGCGGCCCGTTCCCGGAGTGAACCCGCCACCCGGATTGCTGGGAACGAAGTACCCCTGCACGTCGACCTGGATCTGCACCGTGCCACCGTCGGGAGCGTTGTCGATCGTGATCTTCCCATCGGAGCCGACTGCGACCTGCGCGCTCATCGCCGTGGTCAGCTTCGTCGACGGGTAGTTCAACGACCCTGTGCTCTTGGGTCCATCGGACGGCGACGGACGCACCCACCCGGCACCACCGCCGGTGTTCTGCACCACGACACTGACCGCCACCGCGGCCGCGTTCGTCGGAACGCCACCCTTGCCGGTGACCTGGAACGTGATGCTGTCCCCACCCGACAGGGCACCCTGCCGCACGTTCGTGCCGTCCGCCGTGTTCGCGATCCGGGTCCCGGACAGCGGAACGAACCCGCCAGCGCCGACACCGTTCGCCGTGGACGTGTAGTAGCCGGTCACGTCCAGGATCACCCGCGACTGCGCAGTCGTCGTGTCGATCCGGATGGATCCGTCGTCCCCGACCGCGAGCAACGACGTGTTCGACGTGTTCCCCGCCACTCCGCTGCCGTAGATCATCAGCAGCGTCGGCCCGTCGCTCGACTCCGCTCGACCCTTCAGCTGCCCGGTGCCGTTCGCGTCCGCGACCGTCGCCAGCACACTGATCGCGCCGACACCGTCAGCGGGGATCCCCTTCACCCCGGCTACCGGCACCGTCGTCGACGACCCGGCAGGCGTGGCGCCGTCGAAGATCCTGGCGTTGGTCGGCATCGGCACGAACTGCCCACCCGTACCCGTCGCGAACGCCTGCGCCGGAGCAGGTGGCGAGACCACCGCCAACAACGACCCCAGCAGCGCCACCAGCGTGACGACGGCCAGCACGACCCAACGAGAACGAACAGACAACGGCGACGTCGCGAACACGCGCAGAACCCCTCAACAGGTCACCACCAGCGAATCCGCCCCCATGACGGCACTGTGCAACCACACAGAACGCTACGGAGCATCCCTCACCACTGCTCCCCCACTACAGGGGGTAGAAAGTTCCGCGTCCGAACCGATAGGGCTCCGGCCCTACCGGATCACGAGGTCGTCGAGCCGAGCTCGAGTGTCGGTGATCCGGACACCGCTCCTCGTGGCGGACCCGTTGAAGCTGTCCGCGCTGGAGTACACGGCGGGACCGTCGACGTAGACCTTGATCTTCGCGCCGTCGGCCCTGACCCGCACGGTCGACCCCGGCTTGACCTCGCGGCTCAGTGCCTTACCGATCTGGATGAACCGCCCGTTGACCCGCTTGTAGACCTTCGCGTTGCCCTTGCCCGACCCGTGGACGTCGAGCACGAAGTAGTCCTTGGCGCTGCTCAGTCGCCACACCGGCCCCGCACCCTTCGAGGAGATCGCCGTCATGGTGAGGCTGATGTCGACCGCAGCCTTCTTCGTGTCGACGGTGGCCGCGGATTCACGAACGGCCCCGCTGCTGGCTCGGTAGGCACGGCCAGCAGAGATGCCGTACTTCACTCCGCCGACCGTGGAGTAGGACCAGCCGTGCAGGTCCTTGCCGAGCCCGGTGATCATGTCGGGCCGGTTGAACGAGTCGTAGCGAACCGCCGGCGCCGGCGTCAGGACGTTCTGCCCCTCACGGAGCCGCACCCCGCTCAGTGCTGAGGTGATCGTCTCCGTGATGTGCGCCTGCCCGACGTCGTTCGGGTGCTGCCCGTCGGGCCCGATCATCGTCGCCTTGTTCCATCCGGTGAAGGCATCGGCGATGATGACCGATCCATCCTTCGGGTACGCCGCGACGACGCTGCGGAGGTAGCGGTTGTACCGGACGACGTCAGCGTCGGTCGGAGGTGACGGGTACCACGCGTAGCCCTTCGTCGTCGACGGCGTGTCGAGCACGATGACGATCGTGGGTGGGAACGGCCCGGTTCCCCGCACCCAGTCGATGAAGCCCCGGACGTTCGCCTTGAACGTGGCCTCGGGCACGTGGCGGCCGACGTCGTTCTGGTTCCCGAGGTACGAGACGACCCCGTAGTCGCCGCGGTTCCACGTCGAGCGCGCGCGGTCGAGGATCTGCGCCGTCGAGGCCCCGCTGATGGTCTCGTTCGACCAGAGCGTCGGATCCGCGCCGAGGCTCGTCCGGACCATGGACGGGTACATCCGGCTCGGCACCGAATCGGAACCGAGTTGGACCTGTCCGAACGAGTGACCGTACGCGGCGTACCGCACACCACGCAGCGCGTCGTTGCCGGGCGACGGAGCGGCCTGCACACCGCCCGGTAGGAGCGCACCGATGACCGCGAGGACGGCAGTGGCCGCCGTGATCACGGCAGAGCGGTGGCCACGGGTCGTGCGCATGTTCGTCCCCCTCCGGACGCCCCATGCGCCGCGACAGATACGGGCGCATCGATCGCACCCCCGCCTACGCTAGGGCAGAAACAAGCTCACCTTCTGCTCCCCGTTCGCGTGACACGCAGAGGAACGGGGCAACGCCCCGCCTAGAGATGACGACCGGACCGTTCGGTCGGGCGAGCGCTACCGGTCGCGAGCTGCGAGCCACTCATCGAAGGTCGGGCCGATCACCTCGACGTCGTCCGCGGGCAGGAGTGCACCGTCACGGAACGCCCGGCCCGTCCGGCCCGGGATCGGCATCGGGACGGGCACCACGCCCGGATGCGGCAGCGCCGTCGTCATCGCCCACAGGGACGTCGTCTCGGGCCCGGCGACCTCCACGACCGGCGCGGACCGCCGGCCCGTCGCGACCTCGGCGACCACCGTCGCCACCGCTTCGAGCGACACCGGAGCGATGGTCATCCGCGGCACGAGCGCGATCGGCCCGACGCGCAACCGCTCGAGGTTCTGCGCGGCGAACTCGAACCACTGGGCCGAACGGACGATCGTGGCGCCCCGGCCCGCCGCTCCCGCTGCCCGCTCCTGTGCAGTCTTGCCGGCGAAGTACCCGTAGCCCTGCACCTCGGACCTGGTGCAGTTGAGGATGGACAGCAGCACGTGTCGCGCCCCGGACCGTTCGGCCGCCGCACCGACCACCGCCGTCGAGCGCGTGAAGAAGTCCGTCGCACGCCGCCGACTCGTCGTGAACCGCCCGGTCGCCTCGACGACGACCTCCGGCCGGACCGACGCCAGCCGATCGACCGCGTCGTCCGCGAGCACGTCGAACCCCGATGACCGGGACAACCTCGTGACCGAGCAGCCGTGTGCCCCCAGCGCTGCCTCGATCGCGACTCCGGAGATCCCGCCTCCGACCACTGCAACCCGCATCCTGCCCCCTTCGGCTCTACATCCGTAGAGAACACTACGATGGTAGAGGCGAGAGGGGAAGAGCATGGGGCGACGCGAGGACCTGGCGGACGCGGGAGTACGGCTCACCGCTCGCGGTGGGGTCCGAGCCCTGACGCACCGGGCAGTCGACACCGAGGCCGGCGTGCCTGCCGGATCGACCTCGTACTACGCGTCGACGCGGCGCGAACTGACCGCGCTCGTCGTCGCGCGCATCACGGAGCAGCTGTCGACGGAGCTGGGCGCGTTGCGTCTCCCCGAGCCACTCGACGACGCGACGGTCGTCGAGGTCGCCGCCACGTTCCTCCAGGGCCTCGCAGAGCGGGCGGAGGCGCAAGCCGCTCGCCTGGCCCTCCTCCTGGAGCTCCGGGACGACGAAGCGCTCCGCGCACCCCTCACCGGCGCCGACCCGGTGCGCGCCGCGCTGCTCGCCACGGCGGAGGACCTGCTCGACCGCATCGGCGTCGACGACCCCCGGCGATCCGCGGTCGACCTCGTCGGACTCGTCGATGCACTGCTCCTCTACCGCGTCGCGGGGGTCGCGCCCGTGGACGACCGAGCGGTGCTCGGCGCGTACGTCGCAGGGCTGCCGCGCAACTGAACGCGCCCTCACCCACTCGCAGCTGCACCGGGCGATCGGCGGGTCCACCCCCTGCCAGGATGAGCGCCGTGGGGAGACGTCGGCTCGTGCTCGGAGGGGTGGTCGCCGCCGTGCTCGTGGCGGCCGGCACGGCGACGGTGCTGTCGGTGACGCACGCGCAGACCGTGGCCGCGCGACTCCCGCCCGCGAGCGCGTCCTCCGAACAGGTCCTCCGCGTCTACCTCCGCGCCGCGAAGGCCCACGACTGTGCTGTCACCGAGGCCCTCACCGACGACAGCGGCGGCTCGGACACGGCCTGGTGCGGCGGACGGACCCCGTCCTCGTGGTTCGACGACCACCCCGACCTGCTCGGCTACCGGCACATCGGGGCGGTCTCGCGACTGAGCGCGAAGGAGACGGGCCGGGCGGCGGAGGAGTGCATCCCGGTCGACGTCACCGAGACGAACATGACGGGCGCCGAACCCGGCGTGCTCCCCGGGTGGCAGTTCTGCTTCCGCCACACGCCGGCCGGCTGGCGCCTGACCGACGAGGGCTACGGCTGACCCGACGACGTCGCCGGTTCCCGAGAGCCTCAGTCGGGGCGGACCGGTCCCGCCGCGAGATCGCCCACCACGGTCGTCCACGGTCGCGCGGTCCACGACGTCACGAGTCCCCCGGTCACGTACGGGTCCGTCGCCGCGAACGCCCGCGCACGCCCGAGCGCGTCGTCGCCGACGAAGACGATCAGCGCGGTGAACGGTCCGGTCCCCTCGCCGACCGCACCGCCGAGGAGCAGCTCGCCGCGCTCCGCCGCAGCCCAGGCCGCCCGGAGGTGCTGCTGGCGGAACGCATCTCGGCGCTCGAGGTAGTCGTCGACGTAGGTGTACTCGAGTACGGCGTGCATGGTCCTGCTCCGATCCGGTCGTCAGCGGGACCCACGGCCCCGCTGACACGAGTGTGGCAGGACCGGCGGGTCCGGTCAGCCCGCCGGCGGCACGATCTGCTCGAGCAACCGCAGCACCCGCTCGCCGTCGACCGCGTCGGGGTCGAGCAGCCACTGCACCTGCAGTCCGTCCGACGCCGCGATGCTCAGGGACGCCAGGTCGACGGGGTCCAGGTCGGCCCGGATCCGCCCGGACGCCTGGTCCGCCTCGATCAACTCCGCCAGGTCCGCCCGCAGCCGGGTGAACCGTTCCCGCATGAACTCCCGCGTG
Source organism: Curtobacterium sp. MCBA15_016 (assembly GCF_001865105.1). Classification (NCBI taxonomy): domain Bacteria; kingdom Bacillati; phylum Actinomycetota; class Actinomycetes; order Micrococcales; family Microbacteriaceae; genus Curtobacterium; species Curtobacterium sp. MCBA15_016. Next base: position 183,392 of record NZ_MJGR01000001.1, on the reverse strand, counting down.
GCGGGGTGCCCCTCCTGCACGGCATCGGCCGCCAGGGTCGTGTACAGCTGCACCAGCCCCGGGACCGCGCGATTCCGCGAGGCGCTCTCCCGCATGTCCCCGATCGCGGACTTCATCCGGTCCGGTGCCCCCTGCTCGCGGACCTCGTGCTCGCGGTAGACCGCGAGCAGCAGTTCGTCGCGGCTCGGGAAGTAGTGCCGCAGCGCCGCGTGGGTGATCCCGAGGGCGTCGGCGACGGATCGCAGCGAGGACGCGTCGACACCCTGCTCGGCGACCATGCGGATCGTCTCGTCGAGGATCTGCGTCCGTCGTTCGGCACCCTTGCGGTAGCCGCGTCGCGGCAGGGCCGCGTCGTCGTCGGCAGGGTGCGTCATGCGCCCAACTTACCGCTGGAAGGTTTTTTCCGGGAGGCGCGGCTCGGCGCCGTCACGGACCGCCCGGTTCAGGAGTCGTACGGCTCCGCGTCGCCGTCCGGGTCGACCGTGTACTCGTCGACGGGAGCTGGCGCGCCACCGACGAGGGCCTCGGTGATCTGGACGAGGCAGCGGGCGAGGACGTCGTTCTCCTCGGAGGACAGGTGGTCCATCACCTCGACCACGGCTTCGTGGAAGCGTGCGTAGGACGCGTCGATCTTCTTCGCCGCCTGCACCGTGGGCTCGAGCACCTGTGCCCGACGGTCGGTGGGGTGCGGGGCGCGGACGAGGTCGCCCTTCTCGACGAGCCCGTCGACGATCTTCGTCACCGACGCGTTCGAGACGTTGAGCATGACGGCGAGGTCCTTGGGCCCCATCGCCCGGCCGTCCCGGTGCGCCTGGAGCATGTACCGGACGGCGAGGAACTCGTTCTTGGTGAGACCGCTCTCCGACCGTGCCTGTTCGAGCTGCTGTTCCTCGGCGTGCTGCAGGCGGAGGAGCGCGTCCACGGCGCCCTTCGCGGCACGCGACCGGGGTTCCCGGGCGTAGAGGTGCATGTGCTCACGGCGGACGACGGTCAACGGCATCTGGTCGGGTGTGCTCTCTGCCTGGTGCGGATCGGGGGTGCGGGGCCTACGCCGCCGGGACCGAGAAGAAGTCGGCGTAGGACGGTTCGGAGCGACCGGACAGGAGCGACGGGTCCTGGATGCGGCGCTCGACGTAGGCGTCGATGATCGCGGGGTCGGTCAGACCGACGCGCGTGTGGGTGCCGCCGAGCCGTGCCTGTCGCGGCATCCCGGTGTACGTGCTGTGCATTGCGATACCGCCCCTCGTCGTCGTTGCTGTCCCCATCGGACGCCCGAAGTCTTTCACAACGTGAACGATCAGCAAAACGAACAATTCGTGTTCTGTACGGTTCACGCACTGAACAGTCAGCCCATCCGAACTACATCACTGTCATTCGCCGTCGCCGCGGATCCCCGGCTCCGAGCGGATTCCGAGCGTTCTTTTGGCACTCGCCAGGCTTGAGTGCTAAAAAATGTCGCAGTTGAGTCGAGGGGACTCAACACCAGACACGAAGGAGTTGACACCGATGACGATGAACTTCGATCCGTTCCGCGAGCTGGACCGTCTCGCCGGCTCCCTCCTCGGCACCGCGGGCCCCCGCTCGATGCCGATGGACCTCTACCGCACGGGTGACCACTACGTCCTCGACGTCGATCTGCCCGGCATCGACCCGGGTTCCGTCGACATCGACGTGGACGGCTCGGTCCTGACCATCCGCGCCGAGCGCACCCTCGGCGCTCCCGAGGGCTCGCAGTGGCTCACCCGAGAGCGCCAGCCGGGCACGTACGTCCGTCAGCTGACGCTCGGCGACGGCCTCGACGCCGAGCGCATCACGGCCGGCTACGACAACGGCGTCCTGAGCGTCACGATCCCCGTGAAGGAGTCGGCGAAGCCGCGCAAGATCGCCGTCACGACGGGTGGCGGACGCGAGCAGCTCGCCGTCGGCAGCGGGGAGTAGGAGCGGCAGCCGTGTTCGACCTCGTCAACGCCCTGGCCGCGATCGCCGCCGTGACGGTCGCGCTCGCGCTGTCCAGTCTCGACCGACGGACCGCGGTCCTGCTCGGGGCGACGGGCGGCCTCGCGGGGAACTTCCTGACGTGGCTGGCCGTCCCGTCGCTCTGGGACCGGTGGGCCGTGGTGCCGTGGGTCGCCGCCGTCGCGGGCACCGTCCTGCTCATCGCGGGATGGAGCGCCGTCCGGGCGTACTCGGGCCTGTTCGAGCCGCCGCGTGCGGACGAGACCGACACCGGCGCGCTCCTGACGGTCGGCGGGAGCGGCCACCGCAGCTGATCGAACCGACGGACGCCTCGGGCTCGGTGCACGACGTGTGCCGAGCCCGAGGCGTTCCGGGCGTAGCGTGACGTCGTGGACCTCGAACTGCAGAACCGTGTCGCGCTCGTTGTCGGAGGGAAGGGGTACATCGGCGCCGCCGTCGCCGATCGACTCCGGGCCGAGGGGGCGACCGTCGTCGTGGCCTCCCGCAGCGCCGGCGACTCCCCCGACAGCGTCGCGATCGACACCGCCGACCAGGCCTCCGTCGAAGCCGGAGTCGCGCGGGTGCTCGAGCAGCACGGCCGCATCGACGCCCTCGTCGTCACCGCGGCCCCGAGCGCCGGCACCCTCGACCCGGCGAAGAAGTCCGACCCCGAGCAGGTCCTCACCGCGATCGACGGCAAGGCACTCGGGTTCCTCCGCGTCGCCAACGCGGTGCTGCCGGCCCAGCGCGAGGCCGGGTTCGGGCGCGTCGTCGTGGTCAGCGGACAGAACGCCTACCTGTCGGGCAACATCACCGCATCGCTCCGCAACACCGCGGTGAGCGTCATCGCGAAGAACCTCGCCGACGAGGCCGCCGGCTCCGGTGTCACGGTGAACGTCGTCAACCCGGGGCTGGTGACGGACACCCCCAGCACCGAGGTCCGCCCCGGTGGCCCCGGCGACTCCAGCCCGCAGCAGATCGCCGACCTCGTCGCGTTCCTCGCGTCGCCGCTGTCGGTGGTGTCCGGTGAGTCGATCTCGATCGCCCACCGCGTGCTGGGCCAGATCACCATCTGACCGACGGGCGGGTCCGGCAGACCGGTGCGACCTGCGGGCCTGGAGGCGCGGTGCGGGCCCGACCCGCGCCTCCAGGCCGCCACCCGGTCGCGTCGCGACGGACCAGACGCCTTCATCCGTGCGGATGAACGCGTTCACCCGTGCGCCCGATGCCCTGCGCGCCCCGCTCGGCGAGGCTCGGAGCATGGAGTCCTCGACGAAGCACACGATCGCCACCCTGCTGGTCTGCGCCGCGATCGTCACGGTCACGGCCACCGCCCTCATCGCGATGTCGCCGGTCCCGTGACCGGCGGACGACGCCCCCGTGCGATGATCGTGCCGTGACGGAACGGCGCACGTTCATCCGGCCGCTCGCCACCCGCTCGATCATCATCGACGTGGCCTGGGCGGTCTTCGCGGCGTTCGTCTTCCTGCTCCCGATCGACCTCGAGCTCGAACACGCGAGCTTCTTCGCGGTCCTGGCCGCGGCCGGGGCGATCGCGCTCCGACGGGTCTCGCCGTCCGCGGCGATGCTCATGATCGTCGTCCTCGGCATCGTCCAGGTCGGCGGCGGCGAGCGGCCGTCGCTCGTCGACATCGCCATCTTCGTGGTCATCGGCACGGCGGCGGTCGTCGGCACGCGCGGTGAGGTCATCGTGTCGGGCCTACTGGCGTTCGTGGCCGGCATCAGCGCGACGCTCTACCTCGCACTCACCGGCTTCCGGTTCCTCGTCCTCATCAACGGCCCGCGCGACCAGGCGTTCCTGGCGATGGCCGCTCCGGTGACGGCGCTCCTCGGGGTCTGGGCGGGCGGGGTCGCCGTCCGGGCCTTCCGTTCGCGGGACCGCGAGTCCGAACGCCGGGCGGACGCCGAGGCCGCGGCGTCCCGCGCCGAGGCCGTCGCCACCGAGGCCGAGGCCACCGCCACCCGGGCCATCGACGTCGCCGAGTCCGAGCGCATCCGTGCGGACATCGCCCGCGACGTGCACGACGTGGTCGGCCACTCCCTCGCCGTGATCATCGCGCAGGCCGACTCGGTGCCGTTCCTCGCCGACGAGGCCCGCATCCGCGAGGTGAGCGCCACGATCGCGAGCACTGCCCGGAGCTCCCTCGTCGAGGTCCGGCAGGTGCTCGGGCACATCGACGGCTCCGGCGCCTCGACCGACCCGGGGTCGCTCGAGGAGATCGTGCAGGGCATCCGCGAGGCCGGGGTCGACGTCGACCAGGCCGTCCGCGGGGTCCCGGTGGTGCTCGGGCCGGAGAGCGGGACCGCCGCCCGCCGGGTACTGCAGGAGATGCTCACGAACGCGCTCCGACACGGCGCCCCCGGGATGCCGGTGACGGTGCGGGAGACCTGGCGGTCGGCCGACCTGGTGCTCGAGGTCGAGAACCTCGTCCCGACCGCCGGCACCGTCGGGACGGCCGCGCCCGGCGCCAGCACCGTCGGGACCGGCCCGGTCGCCGTCCCGCCGGTGAGCACCCGCGGGTCCGGCCGTGGCCTCGCCGGCATGCAGTCCCGGCTCACCGCACTCGGCGGGTCCTTCGACGCCGCCGTCCTCGACGACGTGTTCGCCGCACGTGCCCGCATCCCGTTCGACGTCCTTGGGGGGACCAACCGATGACCGATCCGATCCGCATCCTGCTCACCGACGACCAGGCACTGTTCCGAGCAGGCCTCCGCGTCGTGCTCGACGCCCAGGACGACATGGTCGTCGTCGGCGAGGCGTCCGACGGCGCCGAGGCCCTGGCGAGCATCCCCGAGCTGCGACCGGACGTGATGCTCCTCGACATGCGGATGTCGGGCATGGACGGGGTCGAGACCGTCCGGCAGCTGTTCTCCGGCGCGGTCGAGGGGCCGCTCCCCCGCGTGGTCGTGCTGACGACGTTCGGCCTCGACCCCGCTGCCGCCACCGCGATCCGCCTCGGCGCGAGCGGCTTCCTGCTGAAGGACACCACGCCGCCGTTCCTGTTCGCGGCCGTCCGGGCGGTGCACGAGGGGAGCTCGGTGATCGCGCCGAACGACCTATCCCAGCTGTTCGGCGCCGACGTCGAGCGCGCGCCGGCGCCGCAGCCCGAGGCGTTCCAGTCGCTGACGGACCGGGAGCGCATCGTGTTCGGCTGGGCCTCGCGCGGGTTGTCGAACGCGGAGATCGCGGCGAAGGAGTTCGTCACGGAGTCCACGGTGAAGACGCAGATCTCGAGCATCCTCGGGAAGCTCGCGCTGCGGGACCGGGTGCAGCTCGTGGTCTACGCGCACGACCACGGGCTGGCGGGCGCTCGCGACGCCTGAGCGGCGGGCCGGCTCAGCGTCCCTCGAGCGCCGCCACCTCGTCGAGGATCGTGGCGATCGCCGCCGGGTCGTGCGCGAACCGCCCCAGGAAGAGGCCGCCGATCCGCCCCTGCCCGCGGGTGAGCAGCCCCGGTCCGGCACTGCCGCCGTAGATCACGACCGACCCGGCGAGTTCCGGCCGCGTGGCCAGGTGCTCCTCGATCCCCGCGAGCACCCCCACGACGTGCTCGTCGGGCGCCGGTGCCGGGGCGCCGATGGCCCACACCGGCTCGTACGCCACGACGAGCGGCCCCGCCAGTCCGTCCGCGACCGCCGTCGAGACGGCCAGGTCGAGCTGCGCGGTCACCTCGGCGACGGTCTCCGCTCGGGAGGCGCGACTCGCCTCCCCGACGCAGACCAGCGGCCGCAGGTGGTTGCGGAAGGCGGCGTGCACCTTCCCCGCGACCTCGTCGTCCGTCTCGTGGAACAGGGAGCGCCGTTCGGCGTGGCCGATCTCGACGAGGTCGACGCCGATCTCGCGCAGCTCCGCACCCGTGACCTCGCCGGTGTACGCCCCCGCGTCGGCCCACGACAGGTCCTGGGCGCCGAGCAGCACGGGAGCACCGGCGTCGGTCAGGATGCGGCGGACCGGGACGAGCGCCGGGAACGTCGGCACCACGAAGAGCGACGCGGCACCGGAGGTCACCGCGGGGTGCCGCCGGGCGACGTCCGCGACCTCGGCCGCCCACGACAGCGTCCGGGCGTGCGAGAAGTACGTCTTGAGCGACACCCCGATGGTGATCACGGCGCGACGGCCTCCACGATCAGCGCGAAGGACACCGCTCCCGGGTCGACCGTCCCGACGGCGTGCTCGGCGTGGGTCCTGGCCCGGCCCTTCCTCGGCAGCAGCTCGGCGGTGCCCTGCGCAGCGTCCTGCGCGGCGGACACCGCCGCACGCCAGGCATCGGCGAGCGCCGCATCGTCGTCGACCCGCGAACGGAGGGCCTCGCGGAACGGGACGAGCGCGTCCACCATCGTCTTGTCCCCGGGCGCCGCGCCGAAGGCGAGGACCGCCTCGGTCGCCGCACCGACGGCCTCGACGACGTCCACACCCGTCGGACGCGAGTCGTCCCCGAGCACGCGACCCAGTGCCTCCAGGGCCGCGCCCCAGATCGCACCGGACGTGCCACCGGCCTTGTCGGACCAGGCGTCGCCGGCGATCCGCAGCACGCTGCCCACGCCGGCTCCACGCTCGACCGCGTCGGACGCGGCCTCGGCGGCGGCTTGCGATCCCCGCTGCATGCCGATGCCGTGGTCCCCGTCACCGGCCACCGCGTCGATGCGGCCGAGTTCGTCGGCGTGCTCGTCGATGACCGAGCGGACCGCGGCGAAGCCGGCGGCGACCTGGACGGCGACGGCCCGGGAGTCCTCGCTGGCCGGGCCGACCTCGTCGGGTGCCGCGTCGGCCGCCGCCACGGAGGGTGCGACGCGCTCCGCGGGGACGGCACCGCCCTTGCGGTACGCGGGGGTGTCGGCCGGGGCGGCCCAGAGCTCCTCGAGCTCCGCGTCCAGCCAGAACAGCGTCAGTGAGACGCCGGCCATGTCGAAGCTCGTGACGAGCTCCCCGACCTCGGGCTCGACGATGACGACGCCCGCGTCGACGAGCCGGCGCTGCACCGACCGGTAGACGACGAAGAGCTCCTCGTACTTCACGCTCCCGAGCCCGTTGAGGATCGGGACGACGCGGGAGCCGGCGGCGGTGACCCCGGCCGGCAGTTCGTCGAGCAACCGGTCGACGAGCAGCGCGGCGAGTCCGTCGGCGGTCGGGACGTCGGTCTCGTCGATGCCGCGTTCGCCGTGGATGCCCATGCCGATCGCCATGCGACCCTCGGGGACGGTGAACAGGGGTTCCTCGGCGCCGGGGAGGGAGCAGCCGGAGAACGCGACGCCGAACGATCGGGTGCGGTCGTTCGCCCGCTCCGCGATCGCCGTGACGGTGTCGAGGTCGTCGCCCCGCTCGGCGGCGGCTCCGGCGACCTTGAACACGCAGAGGTCCCCCGCGATCCCGCGCCGTTCGTGCGCGCGATCGGCGGGCGCGCTCACCACGTCGTCCGTGACCCGCACCGTGCGGACGCTGATCCCGGAGGCTTCGAGCGTGCGTGCGGCCGCGTCGAAGTTGAGGACGTCGCCGGCGTAGTTGCCGTAGCTCAGCAGCACCCCGCCGCCGTGCTCGGATGCATTCGCGACCGCCGTGACCTGCTGCGCGCTCGGGCTGGCGAACAGGTTCCCCATCGCCGCACCGGCCGCGAGCCCGTGCCCGACGAGCCCGCCGAACGCCGGGTAGTGCCCGGACCCGCCGCCGATCACGAGCGCGACCGTGCCGTCCGGCGACGTGGTCGACCGGGCGACCCCGCCGTGGACCTTCCGGACCCACCGCTCGTTCGCGGCGACGAACCCGTCGGTCGACTCGTCGGCGAAGTCCGCCGGGTCGTTGAAGAGCCGGGTCATCGCTCGTCCCCCTGGGTGCGCACGTGCGTGGTGTCGAGCAGCTCGTCCGCCTTCGCACCACGGAAGTACTTCGTGCAGAAGATCATCACCGCGGCCACGAACGCCAGGACCCCGAGCGACACGATGCCGAACGCTCCGCTGTCCGTGGGCACCACGTCGTTGATCGCCGTGCGCATGATCGGCGCCACGAACCCGCCGAGGTTGCCGAGCGAGTTGATGAGCCCGATGCCCGCGGCCGCTGCGGCCCCGGTCAGGAAGGCCGTCGGGTACGCCCACGTGATCGGTCCCACCGCGAGGAAGCTCGCGACCGCCAGCGTGATGAACAGGATGCCGAGGATCGGCTGCCCGTTCGCGCCGGCCCAGGCGGACCCGAGGATCGACAGGCCGGTGGTGATGTAGAACCAGGTGCCCCAGCGTCGACGACGCCCGACGGTGTCCGCCCGCGAGCCGACGAGGTAGCAGGCGACGAGCCCGACGAGCCACGGGATCGCCGCGACCAGCCCGACCTGCCAGCCGACGTCCTGGCCGAGCAGCGACGAGACCTGCTGCGGCAGGTAGAACGTCGTGCCGTACACGGCGACCTGCAGGCAGAAGTAGATGATCGTGAAGTACCAGACGCGACCGCTGGCCAGTGCCTTCCAGATGCCCGTCGGGCCGTCCTCGCTGCGGGCGGTGTCCTCGCGGGCCATCGCCGCCGTGAGCGAGTCCTTCTCCCCCGGCTCGAGCCACTTCGCCTGCTGCGGACTGTTCGTCAGGAACACCAGGGCCGCGATGCCGGCCAGGACCGCGAGCAGTCCCTCACCCGCGAACATCACCTGCCAGCCGTGGAACGGGGTGGCCTGGTCGCCGAAGCTGATCAGTCCGCCCGACAGCGGTGCGCCGATCATCTGCGAGAACGGCTGCGCCAGGTAGAAGATCGCGAACATCCGCACGCGGACCTTGTTCGGGAACCACTCGGACAGGTACATGATCACGCCGGGGAAGAGTCCGGCCTCGGTCACGCCGAGGATGAACCGCAGGATGATGAACATCGTGTCGTTCGTCGTGAACGAGAACAGCGCGGCGACGATGCCCCACGTGATCGCGATGCGGGCGAGCCAGAAGCGTGCACCCAGGCGCTTGAGCAGCAGGTTGGACGGGATCTCGAAGATCGCGTAGCCGATGAAGAAGATGCCGGCACCGAGCGCGAAGGCGGCGTCGGAGATGCCGCGGTCGACGCTCAGGGCCTCCTCGGCGAACCCGACGTTGGTGCGGTCGAGGAACGCGACGAAGTACAGGATGACGAGCATCGGCATGAGGTGCTTCGTCGCCTTGCCGATCGCCGACTTCAAGGCCGGGTCGTGCGTGGACCCGAGCGCGGGGGCAGGGGGAAGTGACACGGGTTCGCTCCTTTGCGAGCACGGTGCGGTGGGTTGGGAGGGGACGGTGCGGTGGGTTGGGAGGGGACGGTGGACCCGTCAGTGCATGTACAGGCCGCCGTCGACGTTCAGCGTCTGGCCCGTGACGAACCCGGCGTCCTCGCTGATGAGGTAGGCGATCGCGGCGGCGATGTCCCTCGGGGTGCCGATCCGCGGCAGCACGCCGTCGGCGGCCATCGCGGTCTTGCGCTCCTCGGTCAGGGTGCCGCCCATGATGTCGGTGTCGATCGGCCCGGGCGCGATCGCGTTGACGGTGACGCCCTTCGGCCCGAGCTCGCGGGCGAGGCCACGGGTCAGACCGATCACGCCGGCCTTCGCGACCGTGTAGGGGGTCTTGCTGAACGTGCCGCCGCCGCGCTGGGCGGAGACCGACGACAGGTTCACGATGCGGCCGTAGCCGTTCCGCACCATCGACTCCGCCGCCCGCAGGCTCGCGAAGTGCACGCCGTCGAGATTGATCGACAACACACGGTGCCACTCCCCCTCCGGGAGGTCGAGGTAGGCGTGCGCCGAGGACACCCCGGCGAGGTTGACCAGGGCGACGATCGGGTCGAGCTCGGCCTCGATCGTGTCGAAGGCGGTCCGGACGGCGGTCTCGTCGGCGACGTTCGCGCCCACGCCGACGGCCCGGACGCCGTGCTGCTCGCGGATCTCGGCGGCGACCGCCGCGCTGGCGTCCTGGTCGACGTCGATGATCCCGATGTCCCACCCGGCCTCGGCGAGGTGGTGGGCGGTGGCGCGGCCGATCCCCCGGGGCGATGCGGCCCCGGTCAGGACGGCGGTGCGGTGCTGCTGTTCGTTGTCCATGGTGTTCCGCCTCAGTGGATCGGGGCCGGGCCGAGCTCGTCGAGGAGCTTCTGCATCGCGACGTAGGCCTTGTTGCGGTAGGCGACGAGTTCCGGCGTGCGGTCGGCGGGCACCTCGAGGTACCCGGCACCCGACTTCGTGCCGAGCTCGCCCGCGTCGACGTGCTGCTGCAGGGACGGCGGGGTCGCGAAGCGCTCGGGCCAGCGGGTCTGCAGCGACTCGAAGCAGAACGCGTACACGTCGAGTCCGGCCATGTCGGCGATCGCGAACGGGCCGAAGAACGGCAGGCGGAAGCCGAACGTCGTCCGCACGATGGTGTCGATGTCGTCGGGGGTCGCGATGCCCTCGTCGGCGATCTTCGTGGCTTCCTCGAAGAGCGCGTACTGCAGGCGGTTCAGCACGAACCCGGTCGAGTCCTTCACCCGCGCGGACTGCTTGCCCGTGGCCGCGACGACGGCCTCGCCGACCGTGATCGCGTGCTCGTTCGTCGTCGGGTGCGGGATGAGCTCGACGCCGGGGATGAACGGCGCCGGGTTCGAGAAGTGCACGCCGAGGAACCGCTCCGGACCCACGACGGCCTCGGCCAGCGACTCGATGAGGATCGTCGACGTGTTCGAGCCGATGACGGCGTCCGGGCGGGCGGCCTCGCTGATGCGCCGGAGCGTCGCGTGCTTGATCTCGAGCTTCTCGGGGACGGCCTCCTCGATGAAGTCGGCCGAGGCGACCGCTTCCTCGATCGAGGCGGCGGCGCTGAGGTGGGCCTCCACCCGCGACACGGCATCAGCGGGGAACAGCCCGTCCGCGACGAACTGCTCCGTCTCGGTGATGAGCCGGGCGCGGTTGGACGCGGCGATCTCCGCCGAGACGTCGGCGATCCGGACGGTGTGACCGGCGAGGGCGAGGACCTGGGCGATCCCGCCGCCCATGTAGCCGGATCCGACGACGGCGATGTCGAGGGTGCTCATCGGGTGACTCCTTGCTTCGTCGCCCCGACCACCGAGGTGGCGAGGACGGAACGGATGTACTGCTGGTTGGTGGCGCAGACGCCGAGGCTGTCCCCGCCGTACTGCTCGGTCATGACGATCCCGCGGAAGCCGTCGGCGACCGCGTCGCGCAGGACCTGGCGGTAGTTGATGAGTCCGGCCTCCATCGTGCTCGGCGCGCTCGTCGCCCAGCTTCCGTCGCCGGCCTCGTCCCGCGTGTAGTTCTTCACGTGGAGGTAGTTCGTGTACGGCAGGGTCTTCGCGAACAGCTCCTTCCAGTCCTCGACCGGACGGTGCAGGCGGATGAGGTTCGCGACGTCGGCGTTCAGCCCGACGTTGTCGAGGCCGATCTCCTCGACGAGTCGGACGGCGCTGTCCGCCGTGCCGAGGTAGGTGTCCTCGTACAGCTCCAGCGCCATCGGGAGTCCGACGCTCGCGGCGTGCTCGCCGAGCTCACGCAGACGGGACACGGCGGCGGCACGGACCTCCGCGTCGTCCGGGTCCTTCGGGCCCTGCGCGGTCCAGAACCAGAGCGCCTTCCGCTGGGCCTCGTTGAACGGCTGGTGGAGCCCCGTCGAGAACACCTGCATGCCCCACTCGGCCGCCGCATCGATCGTGCGGTGGGCGTAGGCGAGGTTGTCCTCCTCGTGCCCGGGCTGGACGACGCTCTTGCGCTGCAGGTGCACCGACGGGATGCCGACGCCGTGAGCCTTCGCGATCGCGAACAGCTCGTCGCGGCGGGACCGTTCGAGGTCGGCGGGCCGGATGTGGCTGTCGGCGAGTTCGGCGAGCGAGAACCCGACGGCCTCGATCTGGGCGAAGACGTCGTCCCACACGGCCGGGTCCGCGTCGTGGAAGGCGACGCCGTCGCGCGTCACCTGCGGGAACCCGTGCAGACACGTCGCGATCGGCCAGGTGTCGGCCGTCCAGCTGCTGGAGTCCCAGTCTTGGTCGACCCAGTCCTGCGGTGTGCTCACGGGATGCTCCTTCGCATGTCGGGGTTCGTCATCGAACCTCTTTCCTATAGGAAAGATACTCCGTCGTCGGAGATTCGCAATCGATCGGACCAAACCCCTCGTCCGGGGGGCTCCGAAGGAGGGCGGGCACGGAGGATCAGGACGCCCGTCCCGTTGACCCGAACCTCGGGACGGGCGTCCGCCCGGGCCGGATCAGGCGGTGTGCGACGCGTCCGCTCGCGACCGGAGCCGCACGGCATCGATGTGGTGCCGCATCGCCGCGACCGCCGATGCGGGGTCCTCGGCCAGTGCGTCGAGGACGGCGCGGTGCTCCTGCACGGCACGGTCGGTGTCGTCGCCACCACCCTCGACGATCTGCCGCATCCGGTGGACGCGGGTCGTGATGATCTCGGACATCTCCTCGAGGAACGGGTTGCGCGTCGCGTCGAAGACGACCTGGTGGAACTGCCAGTCGGCCCGGAAGAACCGCGCCATCAGCTCCTCGGACGCCGCACCCGCACCGATCGCGGCGATCTCCTCGGCCACGGCCGCCTGCTCGGCGAGTGCCGTCGCCAACCGTGACCGCAGGGCGGGGACGTCGCCGCGCGCAGCCAGCTCGACGGCCCCCGACTCCACGATGAGTCGGGCGTCGAAGAGGGCCTCGAGCTGGTCGCCGGCGAGCGGCGGGGACACCCGGTACCCCTTGTTGGCCTCACGCGTGACGAGCCCGGTGCGTTCGAGCTGCACGAGCGCCTCGCGCACCGGGGTCGGCGAGACGCCGAGGGAGCGGGCCAGTCCGTCGATCGACAGGCGCATGCCCGGTTCGACGTCGTGCCCCATCAGGACCTCGAGCACCCGGTCGTAGACGCGGTCGCGCAGCCCGAGCTGGGTGATGCGCTCGGTCCCGAAGCCCGGCATCGTGGTCGACATGCATCGATCCTAGAGAATCCAGGATCGCGGGCGCCTCGCCCCGCTCCGGATCAGTAGAGCGCGTCGATGCCGATCAGGTCGCCGAGGCCGAGGGTCCGCTGGCCGGTCTCGCACGTCGTCGACGCGGGCTTCATCACGAGGCCGCTCGTCGCCGCGGTGTGCCCGAGGCCGTACGCGTGCCCCCATTCGTGCGTGGCGACCCCGCGCAGGTCGAAGCGCTTCCCCGAGCAGGTCGACGCGGCGGACCAGTCGACCGACGTCGAGTACCGCTGGTCGGCCTCGACCGCGACGCCCGAGCGCGACCAGACGCAGGTCACCGCGAGGGTCCCGGAGCGCAGCGATCCCCACCCGACCATGTTCGAGCCGTCGGACGCGCCGCAGCCACCGGTGGCGGTGACGCCCATCGCGCGCTTCCGGCTGCCGAGGGGCTTGTCGTCCGCAGTCGACTTCACCGTCCGGCCGCACGCCGACGTGGTCCCGGTCCAGGCGTCGGCACCGGCGCCGATGGCTGCTGCGCCGGACACCTTCTGGTTGTTCGGGTTGTAACTCCACTCGACGGTGTTGGCCCAGCGGAAGCCGAGCTTCGTGTACGCCGTCGCGGAGCAGCTGGACGTCCCGCCCGTGGCCGCCGTCGACGATGCCGCTCCGCCCGTGGCCCGGAGTCCGGAACCGCCCGGGAGCGTCCGGTGCGCGAGGGCGGCACGCTCCTGGCGGATGGCTGCCGGTGCCCCGGACCACTGGTCGTGCACGAGGACCGCGACGCCCGAGCGGCCGGTGTTCGTCACCGACACGTCCCCGTCGTCGGCACTGCCCGCTGCGCCGACCGGCATCGCGGAGACCGTCGTCCCGACCGGCGGCACCCGGAACTGCCGACCGTCCGGCAGCACGACCGTACCGGACGACACGGCACACCCCGACGACAGCGCGGCGACGGTGATCCGGTCCCCGCGGCAGGACGGTGCGGCATCGGCGTGCGGGACGCCGACCGACGTGGAGACGACCGCGGCGAGCGCGATCCCGAGCACGACCGCCCCTGCGGTCACGGTGGACATCCGCACGTTGTCGACCCTCCTGGTCCCCTGTACCGGCAGCCCCCTGCCGGGCGCAGTCAGTGTGCGGACCCCCGGACGGCGCGGTCAACCCCCCGAACTGGCCGTGCGCACGCGCGGAGACTGTGCTCAGGGCACCTGCACGAACCGCGGCGCACCCCGCTCCCGCAACCGGAACCCGAGGTGCTGGTACAGCCCGATCGCCCCGGTGTTGCCGGCGGCGGCGTGCATGAGCGGCGTCTCGCCCCGCGCGCGGATGCCGTGCGCGACGTCGAGCACGAGGCGTCGTCCGAGCCCCTGCCCGCGGAAGTCGGCGTCCGTGCACACCGCGCTGATCTCGGTCCACCCCGGCGGGTGCAGGCGCTCCCCGGCCATCGCGATGAGGCGGCCCTCGCGCCGGACACCGACGTACCGGCCGAGCTCGATCGTGCGGGGCAGGAACGGCCCGGGCTTCGTGCGGGCGATGAGCTCGAGGATCTCGGGGACGTCGTCGGGGGTGAGCTCGACGGCCTCGGGGTCCGGAGCGCCCTCGATGTCCTCGCCGGTGAGCTGCACGCCCCCGGAACCCTCGACGGCGTGCCAGCCCTCGGGGAGGACGGCGGACGCACCGACGCCGAAGACCGCGCCGGGTCCGAGCAGCGCGCGCACGTCGTCCCAGTCCGCGGCCGTCGGTCGCTCCGGGATCCCGGTCCAGACCGACACGTCGGGCAGGTACCGCGCGATGTCGCCGCGACGCTCGGCGAACCGGGCGTGCTCGCCGTTCAGGGACGCGAGCGCGGGGTTGTCGAGGAGCCGGGTCGGGGTGCCGTCGTCGGCGATCGTGAGGTCGAGCGTCCGCACCGCCGCGCCGCGGGGGTCGCCGCCGCGGAAGCCGAGGTCCTCGAGGCGACGCCGGTCCCCGTCCTCCCAGCCGGCCGTGTCCGCGACGACGGCGGCGGCGTAGGTGTTGCGGGCGCGGGCGACGACGGCCTCGACGTCCGTCGCGGTGGTCAGGACGACCGCTCCGGGTCGGGTCAGGTCGGTCGTCGGGGCATCGGTCGTCATGGGTCCATCCTGCGACGCCGCGGACACCGACCGCACATCGTTGCACCGCGTGACACAGCACCCGGGGGGGGGGCCGGCGGCCAGCGGCAGGCGGCCAGCGGCAGGCGCTACGCCAGCCGCGCCGCCACGAACGCCACCATCCGCCGCACGAGCTCCGCGCGCGACGTGGCCCGGCGGTACTCGTGCCCCTCGCCCGCGAGCTCGAGGTACTCCACGTCGTGCGACCTCGCCGTGAGCGCCTCGACCACCTGGTGCGCCTCACCGATCGGCACGTTGGTGTCGAGCTCGCCGTGCACGACGAGCAGCGGCGCGGTGACGTCGTCGATCGCCCGCATCGGCGACAGCGAGTCGAGCAGCGCGGCGTCGTCCACGGGGTGGCCGTACTTCGTCGCGGCCGCCGAGGCGATCCACGGCTCGGTGTCCCGGTAGAAGGTCGCGAAGTCGCTCATCCCGCACACGGCGACCCCGGCCGCGAAGACGTCCGGCGTGAACGCCAGGGACGCGAGCGTCGCGTACCCGCCGTACGAGCGGCCCTCGACGGCGACGCGGGAGCGGTCCGCGTACCCGTTCGACACGAGGAACCGCGCGCAGTCCACGACGTCGGCGAGCGCGTTCCAGCGCAGCCCGAGGTCGTCCGCGTGCACGAAGTCGCGTCCGTACCCGCTGGACCCGCGGATGTTCGGTGCGAACACCGTGATGCCCGCGGCGGCGAGCGCCTGGTGCTGCGGGGAGAACGTGGGTCGCTCCTGCGACTCCGGTCCGCCGTGCAGGTGGACGAGCGCTGCGCGCGGCTCGGGAGGCACGGCACCGACGTCGGGACCACCACCGGTCGACGACGTGGCCGGCTCCACCGCCCGGTACAGCCAGCCGGTGATCTCCAGTCCGTCGCGCGCCGCGAAGCGCTCGAGCGTCGGCTCGACCAGCGGCACGTCCGGCAGCCCGGGGACGCCGGTGACCCGGCTCCACGTCAGCGCGTTCGTGTCCAGGCGCCAGAGCTCACGGGGCCGCAGGGGTCCCTCGACGGCGAGCAGCACGCTGCGCCCGTCGCGGCTGAGCACCGGGTCGGTGACGACGTACCCGGGCAGGTCCGGCACGGGCGTCCGCGAGGCGTCGTGCGTGTTGATGAGGTCGAGTTCGCTCCGGCCGTCGACGTTCCAGACGAGCAGCAGGGTCCGGCCGGCGTCGTCGGCGTCGAGGTACTCCAGTTCGGCGTCGTCGCGCTCGGTGATCCGTCGGGGTGCACCGCGCCATCCGTGCGGGCCGACCGGCTGGGCGACGAGCCCGCGACGGGGCAGCCCGGCCTCGGTGGCGACGTAGGCGACGAGCGGACTGGTCTCGCTCGCGGGTGCCGGTCGGAGGAAGGCGATCTCCGCCGAGCCGTCCGGCGAGTCGGCGAGCAGCGCGTGGCTCTCGTCGGTGAGCCGGTCGACGACCACGACGAATTCGTGGCCACGCTGCCCGTCCCGGAGCACGACGAGGCGCTCCTCGACGCTGAGGTCGAGGATGTGGATGAGCTCCCCCACCGCGAGGTCGTCGCGGTCGCCGGAGACGGGGTCGACGAGGTACGAGCGGGCGGGCTGGTCGGCCTCGGTGGACGGCAGGGTGATGACGACCCGGTGGCCGCTGCGGCTCCACGGGCCGAGTTCGGCGTGCTGGTACCGCGACCCGGCGATCTGCGCGGCGTCGGTGCCGTCGGGTCGGACCACCCAGACCTGCTGCTTCACGCCGCCGTCGGTCGCGATGGCCACGGCGAGCCACTCCCCGTCGGAGGACCACGTCACCCGGATCACGGGGTCGTCGGACAGCCGGATCCGCACGGGCTCGGGTGCTCCGTCGCCGACGACGACGTCCTGCACGAAGACCTCGGGGGTGCCGTGCCGGTCGCTCACGAACGCGACGCGGCGGGCGTTCCGCGTCATGGTGGGCCCCCACGATCCCCAGGCCGCGACGAGGCGCTCGCCCAGGTCGGCCGCCTGCCGGGCGCGTGCCGACGGCTCGAGGTGGGTCGCGCCTCCTGGCCGCACGGCGGGCCCGCTCACCGCACCCCCTGCTGCTGCAGCCACATCTCGATCAGGCCGAGCTGCCAGAGCGCGTTCGCGCCGATCTCGGTCCGCGTGCTGTTCGGGTCCTGGAGCATCCGCTCGACCGTACCCGGATCGAAGAGCCCGCGCTCCCGCGCCTCCGGGGCGTGCAGGGCCTGCCGGACGCGCTCGAGGTACGGGCCCTCGAGCTGCCGGATCGCCGGCACCGGGAAGTACCCCTTCGTCCGGTCGATGACGGCGTCGGGGACGATGCCGCGGGCCGCGCGCTTCATGACGCCCTTGCCGCCGTCCGCGAGCTTGAGCTCGGGTGGGATCGCGCCGGCGAACTCGACGAACTCGTGGTCGAGGAACGGAACGCGGGCCTCGAGTCCCCACGCCATCGTCATGTTGTCGACGCGCTTCACCGGGTCGTCGACGAGCATCGTCATCGTGTCGCTGCGGAGCGCGGCGTCGACGCTGGTCTCGGCGCCCGGCACGGCGAACGCGGCGTCCACGAACGCCGAGGGCGTGTCGTCGTCGCTCCGCCAGCGTTCCCCGAGCAGGGGTTGGAGTGCCGGCCACCGGCGGTCCATGAACACCGAGCGGTAGACCTCGGCGGCCTGGTCCCGCGGGACGGAGGCGAGCGGCGGGTACCAGCTGTAGCCGCCGAGCACCTCGTCCGCACCCTGCCCGGACTGCACGACCTTGACGTGCTGCGACACCTCTTCCGAGAGCAGGTAGAAGGCGACGCAGTCGTGGCTGACCATCGGCTCGCTCATCGCACTGATCGCGCCGTCGATGCCGTCGAGCAGGCGCGACGAGGGGATGCGGATGCGGTGGTGGTCGGTGCCGAAGTGGCGCGCGACCTCGTCGGAGTACTCGAACTCGTCGCCGGACTCGCCACCGGCCGACTCGAAGCCGATGCTGAACGTGGCGAGGTCCTGCTGCCCGGCCTCGGCGAGCAGTGCCACGACCAGCGAGGAGTCGATCCCGCCCGAGAGCAGCACGCCGACCGGGACGTCGGCGACCATGCGGCGCTCGACCGCAGTGCGGAGCTTCGCGGTGAAGGCCTCCTGCCAGTCCTGGTCGGTCCAGTCGGCCTTGTCCGGGTCGCGCTCGAAGCGGGGCTCCCAGTACGTCTCGTCACGGGAGGTCCCGTCGCGCTCGATGACCCGGACGGTCGCGGGCGGCAGCTTGCCGACGCCGGACAGGATCGTGCGGGGCGCCGGGACGATCGAGTGGAAGGTCATGTACGACGCGAAGGCGACCGGGTCGATGCTCGTGTCGACGCCACCACCGGCCAGGACAGCGGGCAGTGAGCTCGCGAACCGCACCCCGCCGGGGACCTCGGCGACGTAGAGCGGCTTGATGCCGAGCCGGTCGCGGGCGAGGACGAGCCGGCCGCTGGCGTGCTCCCAGATGGCGATCGCGAACATCCCGACCAGGTGGTCGACGAACCGGGTGCCCCACTCGGCGTAGGCGGCGAGGATGACCTCGGTGTCCGAGGTCGAGAAGAACTCGTGGCCCCGGCCGCGCAGCTCGTCGCGGAGCTGTCGGTAGTTGTAGACCATGCCGTTGTAGGCGATGGTCAGTCCGGCACGGGGGTGCACCATCGGCTGCGCGCCCGCGGTGGACAGGTCGACGATCGACAGCCGTCGGTGCCCGAGCGCGACCGGTCCGCGCGCCCACAGCCCGTCGCCGTCGGGGCCGCGGTGCACGAGGCAGCCCGTCATCCGCGCCACGGCCGCGACGTCCGGCGCCGTCCCGTCGAACCGGAGTTCTCCCGCGAGTCCGCACATCAGCTGTCCCCTGCCGTTCCGGTGATCCAGGTGTCCTTGGCGCCGCCGCCGCGCGAGGAGTTCACGACCATGCTCCCCTCCGGCGCCACCCGCGTGAGCGCGACGTCGGCGAGGTGGGTGTCGTCCGGCCCCGTGCCCGTGACGTAGACGAAGGCACGCAGGTCGACGTGCCGGGGGTCGAGGCCGGCCGGGCCGATGGTCGGGTGCGACGACAGCTGCACGACCTCCTGCCCGACCCAACGGTCGGGGTCCGCGGCGATCGCCCGGCGCCGCTCGGCGACCTCGGGAGCGCTCGCGCTCGGACCGATCAGGACGTCCCGACCGCCCTCGCCGTCGACGGGCTTCGTCACGAGCTCGCCGACGCGGTCGAGCACGGAGAGCCGTTCGCCCTCGATGCTGGTCCGGTACGTGGGGACCGAGTCGAGCAGCGGCTTCTCGTCGAGGTAGTACCAGATGAGGTCCGGCACGGTGACGTACATCGCCTTGTCGTCGACGAGCGCGTTGCCCGGCGCGTTCGCCAGGTGCACGCCACCGGCCTCGGCGACGTCGAGGATGCGCGCACCGAGGTCCGGTGCGTGCTCCGCCGCGAGCGCGCTGACGTCGCGGTCGATGCGCAGGTACAGCCCGTGCAGCACGTCACCCGTCCGCGCCTCGACGACGTGTCCGTCGCGGACGTCCAGGTCCGAGCCGGCCAGGAGGCGCAACCCGGCCCCGTCGGCCAGCCTGCGGTGCTCGAACCACGCGCCGGCGGCGGGGCCGTCGCTGATCAGCGCGATCACCGGGTCCGGTTCACCGGTCACGGCGGTCGCGTTCGTGCGGAGCGTGTCGCGGAGGCGGTCGACCACACCGTGCGGGTCGAGCAGGTGCTCCGGCCGCGGGGCGTCCGGCACCACCTCGTCCATCAGCTCGCGGAGCGCGATGCCGTACGCGACGCCTGAGGGCGACCGGACGTTGTCCTCGAGCACGCGCCACCCGCCGAACTCGTTCCGGACCAGGTCGAACCCCATCACGGGCGCACGCACGGCGTCCTGCGGCAGCCGGGCGGCCGCCGGGTCCCACCCGTTGGCCCCGACGAACTGGCGCTCGTCCATCGCGCCGTCCGCCACGATCCGCCGGGGCCCGTAGGCGTCCCGGAGGAACAGCTCGATCGCGCGGGCGCGCTGCCCGAGGCCGGCGGCGAGCTGGCTCCACTCGTAGGCGCTGACGGTCCGCGGGACGAGGTCGCAGCCGAACGCCTGGACGCCGCCGTCGACCACGAAGCCGACCTCGTGCTCGCGGGTCCAGGTGTCGCGGGCGGCGCAGCGTTCGATGGTGGTCTCGGCGTCCCACCCGCGGAAGAACACCGCGAGGTCGCGGAACGCGGGGCGGGGCCGGGCTCCCGGACCGACGGCCTCGTCACCGGCGCGGACGCGGTACGACGGCAGCGTCACGGTCGGGTGCTCGGTGCGGCCGGAGGGCGTCCCGGCGGTGTCCTCGACGACCGAGGCCACGACGTCGTCGAGCTCGCCGCGCTCGGCGTACGCGGTGCGCTGCCGGTCCGTGGAGTTCCCGCGGGCGAGGGTGTCCTCGACGAGCTCCGCCACCGTGCCCCAGTCGCCGAGCTCCTCGAGCTCCGGACGGAGCCGTGAGACGAGCTGGCGGACGGCGGTCTCGGCGGGCAGCCGCTCCGGGTGTTGCCCGAGCCCGAGCAGTTCGCCGGTCAGGCCACCGCGGGCGGCCTGCCACATCGCTGCCCGGTGCAGGGGCTCGCTGCGCGGTCGCCACTCGGCACCGGACTCGACCGCCTTCTCCGCCTTGCGGACGGCGGCGCGGAACAACCCGGCGATGAGCACGGCGTCGTCCACGATCGGCGTCGCGTCGCACACCCGGAGCTCGAGCGTCGGGGCGTGCGAGGACGGCCGCACGTCGAAGTACGCCATCTTCTTGTCGGCGATCACCCCGGACGCGATGAGGTCGTCGAGCATCGCGTCGTACTCGGCGGCGTCCTTGACGCGCCCGAAGCTGCCCGCCGAGGGCCAGCGCTGCCAGATGATGCTGCGGAACGATGAGTACCCGGTGTCCTGCCCGTTCCAGAACGGACTCGACGCACTGAGCGCCAGCAGCACCGGCAGCACCGGGGCCACCCGCTGGGCGATCTGCACCGCCAGGTCGCGGTCGCTCACACCGACGTGCACCTGCAGGCCGCAGATGAGCTGTTCGTCGACGAGCATCCGGTACTGCTCCTGCATGCGGCCGTACCGTCCACCGGAGGTCAGCTCGAAGTCGGCGTACTCCGACCGCGGCGCGGTGCCGGCAGCGGCGATCGTGACCCCGGCGGGGGCGATCGCGGCGCTCAGTTCGCTGCGCAGGTCGACGATCACCCGTCTCAGGTCGTCGAGGGTGCGCACCACGGGGGTGTTCGTTTCGATGGTCGTGCGCTGGAGTTCAGCGCCGAACCGGTCGGCGGGCAGTTTGGGCAGAAGGCGCGGGGCCTTCGCGGAAAGTCGTCCGGAATCGAGGTCGATGAGGTGCAGTTCTTCCTCGGCGCCGAGCGTCAGCTCTGCACTCATGGGCCGAACCTATCGCCGCACCTTGTGGAAGGCCCCGCCCGACGGCAGATCGTCGCATGCTCGAAACAATGCCGCACGGGGTACACCCCGCTGGGAGCGCCGGCGCCGCGGCACGTAGGAACGAAGGATGCCCACCACCGTGTTCTGCCTGCACGCCCTCGGATCGAGTTCCGAGGAGTTCGTCGGGCTGCGGTCCCGCCTCGCCGGGACGCTCGACCTGGTCGGGATCGACCTGCCCGGGTTCGGTACCAGCACGGCCGCGACCGGCACAACCGTCGAGGAGATGGTCGTGCTCGTCGAACGTGCGATCGGCCGGAGCGGTGCCACCGACTGGGCGCTGA
The DNA here is from genome assembly GCF_001865105.1 of Curtobacterium sp. MCBA15_016. Classification (NCBI taxonomy): domain Bacteria; kingdom Bacillati; phylum Actinomycetota; class Actinomycetes; order Micrococcales; family Microbacteriaceae; genus Curtobacterium; species Curtobacterium sp. MCBA15_016. The sequence continues at coordinate 161,707 of NZ_MJGR01000001.1, read as the reverse complement.
TCGGGCACTCGATGGGCGGGAAGGTGGCGTCCGTCGTCGCCTCGCGCACCGTCGACGGCAGCAACGGCCTGTTCGGCCTGCGCGCCGTGGTGCTGCTCGCCGCGTCGCCGCTCTCCCCCGAGCCGATGGACGACGAGCGCCGGCAGACCATGCTCGACTGGGCGTCGGACGGCGAGATCGGCCCCGACGAGGCGGATGCGTTCGTCGACGCCAACACCGCGTCCCGCCTCGACCCGGAGCCGCACGCGATCGCGGTGCACGACGTCGAGCGCGCCGTCCCGCAGGCCTGGACCGACTGGCTCGTCCGCGGCAGCCGCGAGGACTGGTCGACCGTCTTCCCGCCGAACCCTGTCCCCGCCCTGGTGCTGGCCGGCGCCGAGGACGGCGACCTCGGCCCCGAGGCCCAGCGGACGCTGAACCTGCCGCACTGGACCGCGGGCGAGTTCGACGCGGTGCCGGACGCCGCGCACCTGCTGCCGTGGGAGCAGCCCGACGCCGTCGCCGACCGCATCCGCGACTTCTGGCACCGCCGGGTCGACCACGGTCCGCTCGTCCCCGCCGAGACCGCCCGCGTCATCGCCTCACCCCGCGTGAGCGCACGGACCCGCGGCATCCTCGCCGTCCGAGCGCTCCCCGACGCCCCGGACCGCGAACCGCGTGCCCTCACCCGCGAGCAGCTCGACACGTTGCGCGCCGTGGCCCGCGTCGTCGTCCCGCAGCCGGGCGACCGCCACCTCGACCTTGCACTCCGCGTCGACGACCAGCTGGCCGACGAACTCGGCGACGGTTGGCGACCGGACGGCCTTCCCGCCGACGTCGAGGCCTACCGAGCCGGACTCGACGCACTCGAGGCCGACGCCGCGCAGGGCGACGAGCACCTCGCCGGGGTGCTCGACGCGGTCACCGCGGGCGAGTACACACCGACGACGGGTCCGCTCGACGGTTCGCAGCTGCGAGCGTGGCTCGAGGACGCCAGCGTCGACCTCGCCAAGCAGTGGATGGCGCACCCGGCGACGATGGCCGCGGTGGACTACGACGGCTTCGCCAACGGCGGCGACGGGCTGCGCAAACAGGGCTTCCTGCTCCTCGGAGCCGGCGAGCGCGAAGCATGGGAACCGACGGGAGCCGGACGATGAGACTCGACCACCAGCGCCACCACAGCGAGGACGAAGTCGTCGACGTCGTCGTCGTCGGGACCGGCGCGGGCGGCGCACCGCTGCTCGCCACCCTCGCCCGCCGAGGCCTCAGCGTCGTCGCGCTCGAGGCCGGCCCGAACACCGACCCGGAGCAGTACACCCCCGACGAGGTCGAGGCGCCCGGGGACATCAACTGGATGGACGAGCGGATCAGCGGCGGCAGCGCCCCGACCGCCTTCGGCCCGAACAACAGCGGCACCGGCGTCGGCGGCTCGACCCTGCACTGGGGCGCGTTCACACCGCGGCCGAACCAGCACGACATCCGGCTCCGCACCGACTCCGGGCAGGGCGAGGACTGGCCGATCGACCACGCCGAGCTCACCCGCTGGATCGAGCAGGCCGAGCACGACGTCGGCGTCGCCGGACCCGCGCACTACCCGTGGGACCCGGAGCGCCGCTACCGCATGGGCCCGCCGCCGCGGAACGCCTCGTCGGACATGATGATCCGGGGTGCCGCCGCCGTGGGCATCACCGCCACGGACGCCCCCGTCGGCCTCACCACCGAGGACCGGCACCAGGAGCACCACGGGCTCCGCCAGGCCTGCGTGTCCTGCGGTTCCTGCCACCAGGGCTGCCGGAACGGGGCGAAGGTGTCGATGGACACCACCTACCTGCCCGCCGCCGTCGCGTTCGGTGCGGAGATCCGCGCCGAGGCGTTCGTGCACGGCATCGAGCTCGACGCCCGGGGCCGGGTCGAGGCCGTCGTCTACCGCCAGGACGGCCGCGACCACCGGCAGCGCTGCCGCACGCTCGTCCTCGCCGCGGGTGGCATCGAGACCCCGCGCCTGCTGCTGCACACCGGGATCGCGAACAGCAGCGGCCAGGTCGGCCGGAACTTCACCGCGCACGGGGCCACCCAGGTCTGGGCGACCTTCGACGAGTCGATGCGGTCCTACCGCGGGTACCCGTCGTCGATCATCACCGAGGACTTCGTCCGCCCCGCCGACGCGGACTTCGCGGGCGGCTACCTCATCCAGAGCCTCGGTGTGCAGCCGCTGACGCTCGCCACCTCGCTCGTGCGGGGCGGCGGGCTCCGCGGCGCCGCGCTCGTCCGGGCGCTGCAGGACTACCCGCGCATGGCCGGCGTCGGCATCAACGCCGAGTGCCTGCCGTACGACGGCAACCGGCTCGTCCTCGCGGACGAGGTCGACGCGAACGGGGTGCCGAAGGCCCGCGTCACGTTCTCGCCCGGGTCGAACGAGGAGGCCATCACCCGCCACGCGGTGCGCACGATGACCGCGATCGTCGAGGCAGCGGGCGGCACGGACGTCCGGGTCCTCGACCGCACGGCGCACACCGTCGGCACGGCGCGGATGGGCACCGACGCGGGGAACTCGGTCGTGGACGCCGCCGGCCGGTCGTGGGACGTGCCGAACCTGTGGGTCGTGGACAACTCGGTGTTCCCGAGCTCCCTCATCGCGAACCCGGCGCTGACGATCATGGCGCTGTCGCTCCGCACCGCCGACCGGCTGCTCCGCGACGACGCCTCCGCCGACCGCGAGCAGGCCGCGACCGCCGTCGCCTGACGCGCGAGCCGAGGGACGGGAGGCGCGGTGCGGGCTCGCACCGCACCTCCCGTCCGTCATCGGTGGCGGTCAGGAGTCGGCGGGTGCCCGGTCCTCGATCGGCACCACGACCGGATCCGCCCGCCGCGCGCGCATGCGCGCACGGCGGTCGACGTCGAGGTCGTCCTCCGGTGGGTCGTTCGCGTCCGATCCCACGAGCCAGGTGAGCCCGCGCAACCCGCGCCGGTCGTCGGAGACGAGTGCGAGCGACCAGAGCGCGCCCTCGTGCTCGGCGGCGCGGCGCTGGGCCCAGTCGACGGCCTGCAGGACGTCGGCCTCGAGCAGGTCGGTCGTCTCCGTCGCGAACACGTCGCCGTCGGGGCGCTGGACGTACACGCGGAGGCGCGGGCGCGGGTCCTCCCACGTGCTGTCGCGCTCGTCGACCTCGATGACGTCCATCCCCCGAGCCTCCTGGCTGATACTGGAATACCACGTAGGATCGGTGCGGGGGTGCCGCACAGCCGGACTGCACCCCTGGGGCAAGCGTGAAGCCCACCACCGCGCCAACGGTGATGGGCTTCTGGGTGCTCTCCGAGTGGAAAGCCGGGACGGGCACAAGCCGTTCCCGAGTCTGAACGCTCGGGATCAGTGTAGCGGGACCGGGGTCCCACTGCACGCCCGTCCCGGCCCGCTCCTCGTGTCCGCCGGCGCCGACACCCGGAGGTGGGATCGATGTCGCACGACGACGGATCCAAGCCCAGGCGTCAGGTTCCCTGGCTGGGGATCGCGAGCTTGCTCGTGACCGTGGCCAGGCTCCTGCACGACCTGTGGCGGAAGGGCTGAGACAGGGCGTCCCGCAGCGGTGCAGACCGGTGCGGGACGCTCCACTCAACCGCGGGTACGCGCCAACCGCCGGTTCAGCGCCCCGTTCAGCAGCGCCACGAGCAGCCCCACCGCGAAGACCAGCGTGCCGAAGCACAGCACCTGCGGCGGCATCCCGGCCTTGGCGGCGCCGTACACGAACAGCGGGAACGTGACCGAGGGCCCGGCGACGAACGAGGTGATCACGTAGTCGTCGATCGACATCGCCAGCGCGAGCAACCCCGCGGCCAGCATGCCCGGCGCGAGCAACGGCAGGGTCACGAGCCGGAACGCCTGCAACGGCGTCGCCCCGAGGTCCCCCGCGGCCTCCTCGAGCGCCCGTGACGTCCCCGCGATCCGCGCCCGGAGGACCACGACGACGTAGGCGACGTCGAACGCCACGTGCGTGAGCAGGATCGTCAGGAACCCGGTGCCGAGCCCGACCGACAGGAAGAACGACAGCGACGCGGACCCGACGACGATCGACGGCGCCGCGATGTCCGCGAACACGACGGCGTTGACGGCACCGCGCCCGGGGAACCGGTAGCGCTCGAGCGCCAGGGCCAGCGGCAGGCCGATCGCGACCGAGATGATCGCGGCGAGGAACGCGATGACGACCGAGGTGACGAACGCCTGTCCGAGGCCGGAGACGTTCACGAGGTTCGCGTACCAGTAGGTCGTGAACCCGTTCCACGCGAACGACAGCCGGTTCGTCGGTGCGTCGTTGAACGAGTACACGATCATGTAGACGATCGGCACGAGGGTGATCGCGATGGTGACCCAGTACACGATCGCGAGCCACGGCCCGCGGCGGTTCACCCCGTGTCGGCCGGGTCGGCGCGCGGCCGTCCCGGTGGCGGGTGCGGCGGGAGCGGTGGCGCGGGGCGGTGCGACGGCGGTCATACGAGGTCCTCGAGGTCGTCGGTGCCGGAGACGCGGGCGTAGATGAACAGGATGATGCCGAGCACGACCATGAGCACGGTCGAGAGCGCCGCGGCGACGTTGTACTGCTGGTTGCCGGAGTAGGCGTCCTGGATCGCCTGCCCGATCGTGTACGTGTTCGTGCCGCCCAGGAGCGCCGAGTTCACCGGGTCGCCCACGCTGTCGATGAAGACGAGCAGGACACCGGCGAAGATGCCCGAGCGGGACAGCGGCAGCGTGGTGTGCCAGAACGCCCGGACCTTGCCGGCGTAGAGGTCGTTCGCCGCCTCGCCGAGTCGGGGGTCGATGCGTTCGAGCGCGGCGTAGATCGGCAGCACCATGAACGCCAGGTCGTTGTAGGCGTCGCCGAAGATCACCGCGCCACCGGTCCCGAGGATGTGGAAGTCCTTGCCGGCCAGGCCGATCGCCTGCAGCGCCGTGACGACCGGCCCCTGTGAGGCGAGCACGAACGCCCACATGTCGGTGCGGATGACGAACGACACGAGGAAGCTCACGAACACGAGCATCAGGAGCGGGTTCTTCCACCGTGGCGACACCCGGAACGCGATGAAGTACGCCACCGGGTACCCGACGATGATCGTCACGACGGTCGCGGCCGCGCCGTACCAGAGCGACCGGCCGAGGAACGTCAGGTACGGCACCTGCGGGTCGATGAACAGCGAGCCGTAGATCCCCCAGTTCCACGTGAACGTGTAGCCGTCGTCCGGGTTGCCCGACATGAGCGAGACGATGAGTCCCGACACGAGCGGGATGACGAAGAACACGGCCAGGTACGCGGTGCCGACGACGGCGAGCAGGAACGGCACCCGCAGGCGACGACCGTGCCGCACGGGCGCGGGTCCCGGTCCGGCCCCGAGACCGGCGGTCCCGGCCGTCCCGACGGCGCTCACGACTGCACCACCGCGTTGAAGATGCCGTTCCACTCGGAGTACTCGTCGTAGTTCTCGAACACCCGGAACTCGTGCGACTTGTCGAGCACCTCGGACGAGGGGAACACCAGCGGGCTGTCCGCCACGGTGGGGTCGTCCAGCTCGTCCCGGACGTAGGCCTCGGCGGCGGGGACGGGGCAGACGTAGTTGACGTAGTCCTCGACGATGCCGGCGATCTTCGGCGTGTAGTAGAAGTCCATCCACTCCAGGGCCGACACCGGGTTCGCCGCCTGGCGGGGGATCATGAGGTTGTCGTGCCACATCATCTGGCCTTCCTCCGGCGTGACGAACTTCAGGTGCTCGAACCCGGACTGCTGCGCCTGGAACACGTCGCCGGACCACGCCTGGGTGATCCAGGTGTCACCGTTCTCGAGCTTGTTGATGTAGCTCTGGTCGTAGAACCCGGTGACGCTCGGGCGGAGCTTCCGCAGCCAGTCCTGGGCCGTCCGCCAGTCCGCGGGGGTCGAGGTCTCCGGGGCGATCCCGTTCGCGAGCAGCCCGAGGGACCCGAGCTCGGTGTTGTCGCTCATCAGTCCCACGCGGCCCGTGAACGCCGGGTCGAGCAGGTCCTGGAACGACGTGATCTCGCGGTCGATGTACTTCGGGTTGTAGGCGATCCCGGTGAACCCGGTCTGCCACACGACCGAGTGCTTGTTCCCGGGGTCGTAGGTCGGGTCCTTCACCGAGTCACCCGCGTTCGCCGCGAAGTTCGGCAGCCGCGAGTGGTCGAGCTCGCACACGAACCCGTTCTTGATCATCTGCGTCAGCTCGAAGCCGTTCGTCATCACGACGAGGTCGTAGCCGGTGGCCCCCTGCGCGCGGAGGATCGGCGACACCGTCGCGTAGAACGTGGCGTTGTCCTGGATCACGGCCTGGTAGTCGACCGAGATCCCGGTGGCCCGCTCGAACAGCTGGATCGACTCGGACTTGCCGTGGTCGGAGTCGATGTAGAGCGGCCAGTTCGCGAAGTTGAGCTGCTTCGTCGCCTGCTGGTCCTTCCAGAACCGCTCCCAGTCCACCGGGTGCTCGGCGAGCGACGCCGCCGACCCCTTGATGCTGCAGCCGGCGAGCAGGGCGGCGACCGCGGCGGCCCCGCCGCCCGCGAGGAACCCGCGACGGCTGACGCGTGCGGACGTCAGTCCGCGCACCAGGTCCGGCCGCGGACTCACGCGACGACCCCCGCGGTGGCGGGTGCGGACTGGAGGCGCGGGTCGGCTCCGGCGGTGACGGTCGCGTCGGACGCGGGGTGCGCCTCCAGGCCGAAACCGTGGTCGACGCCCCACGTGAGCCAGACCTCGGTACCGGTGGCGATGCGCGGTCCGCCCTTGGAGTTCTGCGCGAAGACGGAGACGCGGCCCGCGCCCGGCACGTCCACGAGGTACTGGGTGCTGACGCCGGAGAACGACACGTCGACCACACGGCCGGGGCCGAGGATGTTGCGACCGGCCTCGGGTGCCGGCTCGGCGGTGCGGATCTTGAGCTTCTCGGGACGGACGCCGACCACCACCTGTCCGGTCGTCGCGACGGCCCGGTCGGTCGGGACGGCGATCGTGCCGGCCGCGGTCGCGACGACGAGGAGTCCGCCGTCGGTGCCGCGGACCTCGCCCTCGAGCAGGTTCGACTGCCCGAGGAAGTTCGCGACGAACGCCGTGCGGGGCAGCTCGTACAGGTCCTGCGGGCTGCCCATCTGCTCGATACGGCCGCCGTTCATGACGGCGACCGTGTCGGCCATCGTCATCGCCTCCTCCTGGTCGTGCGTGACGTGCAGGAAGGTGAGACCGACCTCGGCCTGGATCGTCTTCAGCTCGAGCTGCATCTGGTGCCGCAGCTTGAGGTCGAGGGCGCCGAGGGGCTCGTCGAGCAGGAGCAGGGCCGGGCGGTTCACGATCGCGCGGGCGAGGGCGACGCGCTGCTGCATGCCGCCGGACAGCTGCGCCGGACGCTTCGACGCCGAACCCTCGAGCTCGACGAGCCGCAACGCCTCGGTCGCCTTCGTCATCGGGTCCGGGATGCGCCGGCGCTTCAACCCGAACGCCACGTTCTCGAGCACGCTCATGTGCGGGAACAGCGCGTAGTTCTGGAACACCGTGTTGACCGGCCGCTGGTACGGCTTCGTGTCGGTGACGTCCCGGCCGCCGATCGTGATCGTGCCGCTCGTGGGCTCCTCGAGGCCGGCGACGAGACGGAGCGTCGTCGTCTTGCCGCAGCCGGACGGGCCGAGCAGCGCGAAGAACGAGCCGGCCGGGACGGTGAGGTCGAGGGCGTCGACCGCGGTGTGGCCGGGGAAGGACTTGGTGATCCGGTCGAGCCGGAGATCGGCTCCCGATTCGGCGAAGGTGCCGGTCATTGCCATGGTGCCTCCTGCTGCTCGTGCTGCTCGGGGTCGGGTTCGGGCTCAGCCGATGTAGGACATGACGTGCTTGATGCGGGTGTAGTCGTCGAACCCGTACTGGGACAGGTCCTTGCCGTAGCCGGAGTGCTTGAAGCCGCCGTGCGGCATCTCGGCGACGATCGGGATGTGGGTGTTGATCCACACGCACCCGAAGTCGAGGTCGCGGGCGAAGCGCATCGCCCGCGCGTGGTCCGTCGTCCACACCGAGCTCGCCAGGCCGTACTCGACGCCGTTCGCCCACGCGAGGGCCTGCTGCTCGGTCGAGAAGCGCTGGACGGTCTGCACCGGGCCGAAGATCTCCTGCTGCACAGCGCGGTCGTCCTGCCGGAGCCCGGAGACGATCGTCGCCTCGTGGTGGAAGCCGCGGTCGCCCAGACGGTGGCCGCCGAGCTCGATCGACGCGTGGTCGGGGAGGGTGTCGATGAACGACCGGACCTGGGCGAGCTGGGCCGCGTTGTTCACCGGGCCGAAGTACGGGGTCGGCGCATCCGGGCCGGTCTGCGCGTCGGTCCGCGCCGCCTCGGCGAGCGCCGCCACGAACTCGTCGTGGATGCCGTCCTGCACGAGCAGGCGGGTAGCGGCGGTGCAGTCCTGCCCGGCGTTGAAGAAGCCGGCGGCGACGATGCCGGCCACGGCGGGCGGGACGTCGGCGTCGTCGAACACGATCACCGGGGCCTTGCCACCGAGTTCGAGGTGGGTCCGCTTGAGGTCACCGGCGGCGGCGCGGGCGACCTCGATGCCGGCGCGGACGGAGCCGGTGATCGACACGAGCTGCGGCGTGGGGTGGTCGATCATCGCGGCACCGGTCGTCCGGTCCCCCACGACGACGTTGAGCACGCCCGGCGGCAGGAACTCGGCAGCGACCTCGGCCAGCAGCAGGGTCGACAGCGGGGTGGTGTCGCTCGGCTTGAGCACGGTCGTGTTCCCCGCGGCGAGCGCCGGCGCGAACTTCCACACCGCCATGTTGAGCGGGTAGTTCCACGGGGTGACCTGGGCGACGACACCGATCGGCTCGCGCCGGACGAACGACGTGTGGTCGGTCATGTACTCGCCGGCGCTCCGCCCCTCGAGGTTCCGGGCGGCGCCGGCGAAGAAGCGGATCTGGTCGACGGAGAGCAGGATCTCGTCCTCGACGAGGGTGGCGCGGGGCTTCCCGGTGTCGAGCGACTCGAGGTCGGCGAACTCCTCCGCCCGCTGCTCCATCGCGTCGGCGATCCGGAAGAGCGCGAGCTGTCGTTCCGCCGGTGTGGTGCGGCCCCACGTCCCGAACGCGGTGCTCGCCGCACGGAAGGCCGCGTCGACGTCGGCGGCACTGGACACCGGCGACGTGCCGTAGACGTGCTCGTCGGTCGGGTCGATCAGGTCGAAGGCCGCGTCGGCACGGACCTCGACGGACGCGCCCCCGATGAAGTTCCGGACCTCGCTCGTCTTCGTGGTCTCCCGCATGGCGGCGATACTGGCACGGAAAAAGTCGGTTCGGAAGACTTGTAACAACGGAAATCGTCGTGAAACACGGTGTTCACAACGGATTCCCTTGCTTTCTGGGCGATGGCGCTGCAATGCTGTCCGGCATGGCGGCAGCACCACGACGTCCGGGACCGATCGACGACACCTCGAAGCGGATCATCGAACAACTCCAGGCGGACGGGCGCCGTCCGTACGGCGAGATCGGCAAGGCGGTCGGTCTCAGCGAAGCGGCGGTCCGGCAGCGCGTCCAGAAGCTGACCGAGACCGGCGTCATGCAGATCGTCGCGGTGACGGACCCCCTGCAACTCGGGTTCCACCGCCAGGCGATGATCGGCATCCGGGTCAGCGGCGACACCCGAACCGTCGCCGACGAACTCGAACGGCTCCCGGCGGTCGACTACCTCGTCATGACCGCCGGGAGCTTCGACCTCATGGTCGAGGTCGTCTGCGAGGACGACGACGACCTGATCGAACTCCTGAACGGCACGATCCGGGCGATCCCGGGCGTCGCCGGTACCGAGACCTTCGTCTACCTGCAACTCCGCAAACAGCTCTACGACTGGGGAACGCGATGACCATCTCCGAACGACCCACCACCCGTCTCGGCTCGTACGACCCGTTCGCACCGGTGGACGACGCCGCGCTGCAGCAGAAGTCGCGCGACCACCTGTGGATGCACTTCGCCCGGCACGGCGCGAACCAGGCCGGTGCCGACGTGCCGATCATGGTCCGCGGCGAGGGGCACCACGTCTACGACAGCCACGGCAAGGAGTACATCGACGGGCTCTCCGGCCTGTTCGTCGTCGCCGCGGGCCACGGCCGGAAGCGCCTGGCCGAGATGGCCGCCAAGCAGGCCGAGACGCTGTCGTTCTTCCCGATCTGGTCGTACGCGCACCCCGCGGCGATCGAGCTCGCGGACCGGTTGGCCGACCACGCCCCCGGCGACCTCAACAAGGTGTTCTTCTCGACCGGCGGCGGCGAGGCCGTCGAGACCGCGTTCAAGCTCGCGAAGTACTACTGGAAGCTCCGCGGCAAGCCGATGAAGCACAAGGTGATCTCCCGCGCGGTCGCGTACCACGGCACCCCGCAGGGAGCGCTCGCGATCACGGGCATCCCGGCGATGAAGCAGATGTTCGAGCCACTCGCGCCGGGTGGCTTCCGCGTGCCGAACACCAACTACTACCGCGCCGCCGAGATGGGCTTCGCCGGCGAGAGCGAGGAGGAGTTCGGCTTCTGGGCGGCCGAGCGCATCCGCGAGATGATCGAGTTCGAGGGTCCGGACACCGTCGCCGCGGTCTTCCTCGAGCCGGTGCAGAACTCCGGCGGCTGCTTCACCCCGCCGCCCGGGTACTTCCAGCGGGTCCGCGAGATCTGCGACGAGTACGACGTGCTGCTGGTCTCCGACGAGGTGATCTGCGCGTTCGGTCGGATCGGCACCATGTTCGCGTGCGACACCTACGGCTTCGTGCCGGACATGATCACGTGCGCGAAGGCGATGACCTCGGGCTACTCCCCCATCGGCGCGACGATCATCAGCGACAAGCTCTTCGAGCCGTTCTCCACGGGCGACACGACCTTCTACCACGGGTACACGTTCGGCGGGCACCCGGTCTCCGCCGCCGTCGCGATGGAGAACCTCGACATCTTCGAGGAAGAGGGGCTCCTGCAGAACGTCCAGCAGAACGCCCCGCTCTTCAAGGCCGAGCTCGACACGCTGCGCGACCTGCCCATCGTCGGAGACGTCCGTGGTGACGGGTACTTCTACGGCATCGAGCTCGTGAAGGACAAGGCCACCAAGACGACCTTCGACGACGCCGAGTCGGAGCGCCTGCTCCGCGGGTTCCTGTCGAAGGCGCTGTTCGACGCCGGGCTGTACTGCCGTGCCGACGACCGCGGCGACCCCGTCGTGCAGCTCGCGCCGCCGCTCACCATCGGGCAGCCGGAGTTCCGCGAGATGACCTCGATCCTGCGGAGCGTCCTGTCCGAGGCCTGGACGAAGATCTGACCGTGACCGGCTACCGGGGCGTCTCGTTCTGGCTCGACGCGCTCGTCATGAGCGGCCGCGACGACCTGACGCCCCGCCCGCCGCTCGACGGCGACACCACCGCGGACGTCTGCATCGTCGGCGGTGGACTGACGGGTCTCTGGACCGCGTGGTACCTGCACCAGGCCGACCCGCGCCTCCAGGTCGTCGTCGTGGAACGCGAGATCGCGGGGTTCGGAGCGTCCGGACGCAACGGCGGCTGGTGCTCCGCGCTGTTCCCGCGATCCGCTGACGCGATCGCGCGCGAGCACGGCCGCGAGGCAGCCCTCGCCCTGCGCCGGGCGATGCGCGACACCGTCGACGAGGTCGGGCGCGCAGCGTCCGAGGCCGGAGTCGCCTGCGACTACGTGAAGGGCGGCACCGTCCTCTACGCGCGCTCCGCCGTGCAGGAACGCGCGGCCCGCGACGAGGTCGCCGCCTCGGCCGCGTGGGGCGACGACATGACGTACCGCGACGCACGCCCCGGCGATGCCGCCGGATCGGCGGGCGTCGCGTGGACGCCGGACTGCGCGCGGGTCCAGCCCGCAGCGCTGGTCCGCGGCCTGGCGGCGGCCCTGGAGGCGCGGGGCGTCCGGATCGCGGAGCACACGCCCGCCGTGTCGTGGGGTCCAGGGCACGTGGTCACGTCGCGCGGGACCGTCACGGCCGGTGCCGTGGTCATCGCGGTCGAGGGCTACGGCGCGCAGCTCGAGCAGACGAAGCGGCGCATCCTGCCGCTGTACTCGCTCATGATCGCGACCGCTCCCCTGCCGGCCGCGGTGTGGGACCGTGTCGGGCTCGAGCACGGGCAGACGTTCTCGGACTACCGGCACCTGCTCGTGTACGGGCAGCGCACGGCGGACGACCGACTGGCGTTCGGCGGGCGCGGAGCCCGCTACCACTGGGGGTCCGCGATCACCCCCGGCTACGACCGGGTACCACGCGTGTTCGAACACCTGCGGCGGTCCCTGGTCGAGCTGTTCCCCGCCGTCGCCGACGCCCCGGTCACGCACACGTGGGGCGGACCCCTCGGGGTGCCCCGTGACTGGTGCGCCTCGGTCACGTGGGACGGCCACGTCGGGACCGCCGGCGGCTACGTCGGCGACGGCCTGTCCACGACGAACCTCGCCGGACGGACGCTCGCCGACCTCGTGCGGGGTGTGTCCTCGCCGCTGACCGCGCTGCCGTGGGTGAACCACCGGTCGCCGGACTGGGAGCCGGAGCCGCTGCGGTTCCTCGGGGCGAACGCCGGACTCGTGGCCACCGACCTGGCCGACCGCGAGGAAGCACTGACCGGGCGGCCGAGCCTCGCCGCCCGCCTGATGGCACCGCTGACCGGAGGACACTGATGGCTGCACTCGATGCCGACGTCGTCGTCGTGGGGGCCGGGGTCGCCGGGCTCGCCGCTGCTCGAGCGCTCGTGCAGGGCGGGCAGCGCGTCGTCGTGCTCGAAGCACGCGACCGCATCGGTGGCCGCACCTGGACCGACGACGAGATCGGGGTGCCGGTCGACCTCGGAGCCTCCTGGATCCACGGCATCGAGGGCAACCCGCTCTGGTCGCTGGCGTCCGCGTTCGGGATCGAGACCGTCGAGTTCACCGTCGGCAGCTTCCAGTTCGACGGCCGGCCGATCGGCTGGCACGCCCCGTCCGGACGGCGGTTGACCGCGCCCGAGGCCGCGTCGTTCGTCGCGGACCTGCACACCGTCGACGCGGCCCTCGCCGCGGTGGTCGCCGACGCCCCGCCGCCGGCGACCTACGCGTCCGCCGTCGACACCGCGCTACGGTCCCTGCAGTGGCAGGGCGACCGGGCCGCGCGGATCCGCGAGTACACGGCGCACCGCTCCGAGGACCTCTGCGGCGCCCCGGTCACCGTGCTCGACGCGCACGGGCTCGACGAGGAGCACGTCGCCGGCGACGAGGTGGTGTTCCCCGGCGGCTACGCCCAGTACGCGCACGCCCTGGCGGCCGGGCTCGACGTACGCCTGTCCTCCGTCGTCGCCGCCGTGCGCTCGTCGTCCTCGGGCGTGGTCGTCGGGCTCGCCGACGGGACGACCGTGTCCGCTGCGGAGGTCGTCGTCACGGCACCCCTCGGCGTGCTGCAGGCCGGCGCGATCACGTTCGAGCCACCGCTCGAGCCCGCGGTGCTCGACGCGATGGGCCGACTCGGGATGGGCGTCTACGACAAGGTGTTCCTGCGGTTCCCCGAGCGCTTCTGGGGTGACGACTGGGTGGTGCGGCAGCAGGGTCCGGCCGGGGTCGACTGGCACTCCTGGTACGACATGTCCCGGGTGACCGGCGAACCGGTGCTCGCGGCGCTCGTGGGCGGTGCCGGCGCGCGGCGGATCGAGTCGCTGCCCGATGCCCTGGTCGTCGACGAGGCGGTCGAGGCGCTGCGCCGGATGTTCGGGCCCACGGTCCCGGAGCCGGACGGCGTGCGGATCACCCGGTGGGCGGCGGACCCCTTCGCGCGCGGGTCGTACTCGTACCTGCACGTGGGGGCGTCACCGGACGACCACGACCTGCTCGGCACCCCGTCGGGGCGGGTGCAGCTCGCCGGTGAGGCCACGTGGGGCGACGACCCCGCGACGGTGCACGGGGCGCTGCTCTCCGGGCTGCGGGCGGCGGGGCGGTTGCTCGGGCGAGAGGTGTCGGCCGGGTCGTTGGCGGGGCCGCTGCCCGGCTGACGGACGGGGCCGGTGTCGGCCGGTTCCGGCCGACACCCGCCGGCCGGTCGGGCGTGACGCCCCGTCAGTCGAAGGCCGGGGTGTCCGCCGAGCACCGCACCGCGTCGCCCGGCCGCGCCGACGTCTCGCTCGCGATCTCGCGCTTCCCGTCGAGCAGGATCCGGCACGTCGCCGTGGCCCGGGCGGCCGGCGTCGCCCGCACCGACGCCCGCTGCTCGGCGAGGACGATCGCGTCGTGCTCCCAGCGCGACCCCTCGCCGTCCGAGGACCCGGTCTCCTGCGCGTCGAGCCGGTGCACCGCGGGCGTTTCGCCGCGCCGCTCGGCACCCTCGACCCGCACGTCGGTGAGGGCGGCCCCGCTCGGCTGGTCGACGCGGACCTCGTAGGTCACGGACCAGGCATCGCCCGTCTGCTGCTGGACGAAGCTGCACCCGGTCGCGAGCACCGCGACGGAGCCGGCGACCACGGCGGCGGCGAGGAGACGGACGGTGGGACGGTTGCGTTCGGACATGCCACCAGCCTGCGCACCGACCGCCCGCGGATCGTCCCCCGGGCGACGCGACCCCGTGCGACGTCGGATCGATCCCGGGTCCTCCGAGCGGTTGACATCGGCTCCGTCCGCCCGCGCGGTCAGTACCGTCGACCGCATGGGAACCGTGCTGCCAGGCGTGATCGCGTTCGTCGTCGGGGTCGTCCTCGCCGTCGGGGCGCTCGTGCCGTGGACGGCGTGGGAGTACCGCCGTCACGGACAGCTCGGCTTCCGACGCTCGCTCGTCGCGTTCGGCACGCTCGTCTACGCCCTCGCGCTCGTCACCTACACGCTGCTGCCCCTGCCCGACGACGTCGCGACGATGTGCCGGAACGCGGCCTCGCCGCAGCTGACGCCGTTCGCGTTCCTCGGGGACGTCGCGAAGGAGGGCGGGATCTCCGGACCCCGGTCACTGCTGTCCAACCCGGCGTCGGCGCAGGTCCTGTTCAACATGCTGCTCTTCGTGCCCCTCGGCGCACTCGCCCGGCACGCGATCGCCCGGAGGCGCGTGTTCGCCGGCCTGCTCGTCGGGCTCGGCACCGGGTTCGTGGTGTCCCTGCTCATCGAGACGACGCAGCTCACCGGCGACTGGTTCCTCTACCCGTGCTCGTACCGCCTCTTCGACGTCGACGACCTGCTCGCGAACACGACCGGCGCCGTGGTCGGCACGCTCCTCGCCCCGCTCGTGGGACTGCTCGCCGGGTCGGGGCGGACCACCGACGCGGACGCCCCGCGCCCGGTCACCGCGGCACGACGGTTCTCCGGCATGCTCGCCGACGTGCTGGCGATCTGGCTCCTGTCCGGCACGCTGAGCGTCGGGACCGCCCTGGTGTGGGCGATCGCCGGGCGGGACGACCAGGACCCGGTGCTCGGCACGCTCATCACCGCCGGCGCACTGGTCGCCCCGTTCGCACAGCTCGTGGTCGTGCTCGCGACGGGCCGGACCCTCGGTGAGCACGTCGTCCGGCTCCGTCCGGCCCCGACACCGGGGACCGGGAGGCGCGTCGTGCGCTGGGCGCTCGGCTCCGGCGGGTGGGCGGCACTGCTCGCCCTGGACGTCCCGTTCTCCGCGTTCCTCGCCTTCGTGCTCGCGGTGACGTCGGTCATCGCGGTGTGGACGACCCGCAGCCGGCGCGGGTTCGCGCTCGCGGTGATCCGGGCGGAGGTCGAGGACGACCGGGTTCCGGCGCGAGTCGGCTGAGCGGGTCCGACGGGTGCCCCGCGCCGGCGAGAGCGCGGGGCACCCTGGGCTCAACCCTTGCGCCACACGTCGTGCAGGAACCGGGCCAGGGTCACGAGCAACGTCGCGATCCCCAACCACGGCACCTGACGGCGTCGACGCGGTTCGTCGTCGGAGGACATCCGAACCACCTTCCGTGTCAGCGCCGGCGGACACGAAGAGCAGGGGCCGAGGGACGTGCGACCCGACGGTGATCGGGTTACACTGGTTCCGAGTTCAAGCTCGGGACGCATCGTGTCCCTCGTTCTCCACTCGGAGAGCAAGTCGAAGCCCATCGCTGTTGTCCCAGCGGTGGGCTTCATCCTTGCTCGGGCCACGCTCCGGCGGTGACGCGGCCCGCCACCACGGGGCCGGAACGGTGTTCGAGTGCCACACTCGGAGCCGTGACGACGACGCGGACCACACCCCGGCACGAGCACCGCGGGCCGGTCGCCGTCGCCGTGCTGGTGAACCTCGCGCTGAGCCTGTTCCTGCCCGACGAGGTCCTGTTCTTCCCGTCCTGGGTGGTCCCGCTCCTCGGGGTGCTGCTCCTCACCCCGCTCATCGTGTTCAACCCTCGGCGGCTGACCCGTGAGACCACCTGGTCGCGGTGGCTGTCCACGGGCCTCGCGGTCCTGCTGACCGTCGCGAACCAGCTGACCGTCGTCCGCACGATCGACGAGCTGCTGCACGGGCATCCCGACGGCGGCGCGGTGCTCCTGACGGCCCTGCAGGTCTGGGTGAGCAGCATCATCGCGTTCGGGCTCGTGTACTGGGAGCTCGACCGGGGCGGCCCCGTCGCCCGACGGCAGCCGGGGCTGTGGGTGACCGACCGCGCCGACTTCCAGTTCCCGCAGGAGACCGACCCGAAGACGGCGGCCTGGCGGCCGGTGTACCTCGACTACCTCTACGTCGCGCTGACGAACATGATGGCGTTCAGCCCGACGGACACGATGCCGATGACCATCCGGGCGAAGATGATCATGGCCTACCAGTCGATCGGCGGGTTCATCCTGCTGGCGCTCGTGATCTCTCGCGCGGTGAACATCATCAGCTGACCGAACTCCCGACGAGCGACTCCGACACGTCCCAGAGCCGAGCGGCGTCGTCGTCACGGAGCAACGGCGCCCACGGCTTCCGACGGCCGGCCGGTCCGCCGAGCTGCCCGGGTCCGGTCGGACCGACGAAGCCTCCGTCGAGGTCCGCGTCGGTCGCCGCGAGCAGGGCCGGCTCCGCCGCCGAGGCCGGTGTCCCGACGAGGAGCCCGCGCGCCGACAGCCAGCGGATCAGCCGGACGGCCACGGTGTCGCCCGAGCGTCCGATCTCCGGGCGTGCGGCGAGCAGGCTCGTGGGTGCGACGCCGGGGTGGCTGACCGCACTCGTGATCCCCCACCCGCCGGCCCGGCTCCTCCGACCGAGCTCGAGGGCGAAGAGCGCGCATGCGAGCTTCGACTGCCCGTACGCCCGCGCGACGTCGTAGTCCCGCTCGGACTGCAGGTCGTCCCACCGGATCGAGGCACGCTGCGCCGCCACGCTGGACTGCATCACGACCCGACCGTTCGCGGCACGGAGCAGGGGGAGCAGGGCGCCGACGAGTGCGACGTGCCCGAGGTGGTTCGTGCCGAACTGCAGCTCGAAGCCGTCCCGGGTCGTCTGCCGCTCCGGCGGGTTCATCACGCCGGCGTTCCCCACGAAGACGTCGATCGGCGTGCCCTCGGACCGCATCCGCTCCCCGAGCGTCGACACGGACTCCAGCGAGGAGAGGTCCAGGTCCTCGAGCAGCACGGATGCATCCGGGTGCTGCGCGGTGATCCGGGCGACGGCCGCCGCTCCCTTGTCGCGGTTGCGCACCGGCACGACCACCTCCGCCCCGGCGCCGGCGAAGCGCGCGGCGATCTCCAGTCCGATGCCGTCGCTCGCTCCGGTCACCAAGACCCGGCGTCCGCCGAGGTCCGGGAGGGTGAGTCGTTCGTTCCGTGCCATGGTCCGCCTCTTCCGTCGTGGTGAGCACCCGATCCGGCACCCGAGACGATCGTCGCCGCGTCGTGCACACGCAACCACGGCCTGACGATCCGTGGCTGCGGTCGACGCCCCGGGAGAGGATGGGCGCATGATCGACCGAGCGTCCCTCGCGGACTTCCTCCGCAGCCGTCGGACGGCCCTGCAGCCCGAGGACGTCGGCCTGTCCCGGGGCCAGCGCCGTCGCACGAGCGGGCTGCGGCGCGAGGAGGCGGCGCTGCTGAGCAACATGTCCGTCGACTACTACGCGCGGCTGGAGCGGGAGCGCGGACCGCAGCCGTCCGACCAGATGCTCGCGTCGATCGCGCAGGGCCTGCGCCTCACGATCGCGGAGCGCGACCACCTCTTCCGCCTCGCCGGACACGAGCCCCCGACCGCGGCGTCCGGCGGCGACCACGTCAGCCCCGGCATGATGCGCATCTTCGACCGGCTCGCCGACAGCCCGGCCGAGATCGTCACCGAGCTGGGCGAGACGCTGCAGCAGACGTCACTCGCCGCCGAACTCACCGGTGACGCCAGCGGCCGACGGGGCGACGACCGGAGCATCGGGTACCGGTGGTTCGCCGACCCGGCGTCCCGGGACGTCCACCCGGTCAAGGACCACCCCTTCCTCTCCCGGATGTACGCCTCGGGTCTCCGCACCGTCATCGCTCGCCGCGGTCCCGACTCCCGGGCCGCACACCTGGCCGGGCGGCTGCTCGCGACGAGCGAGGAGTTCCGCGAGGTCTGGGCGCGCCACGAGGTCGGCATCCGCCCGCGAGACGTGAAGACCTACCGCCACCCCGAGGTCGGGCTGCTCACCCTGCAGTGCCAGGTGCTGCAGGACCCCGACAGCTCGCAGAACCTGCTCGTGTACACCGCCGAACCCGGCAGCGAGATCGCCGAGCGACTCCGGCTGCTCGCCGTGGTCGGCTCGGCGGTCGGTCGCGCCTGACCTCGGAGGTCGTCAGGCGCCGTGCGCCTCCTCGGCCACCGGCTGCCACTCGCGCCAGGTCGCCAACCGCGACTCGTAGTCACGCTCCGCGATGCCGAGCGGCGCCTTGCCGAAGAACACCCGCAGCGGCGGCTCGTCCGCGTCGACGACCTTCAGGATCGCCGACCGGGTCGCCTCCGGCTTGCCCGGGTCGGCGGCGGACGGGCGCTTGGACGCGGCCTCGCGCACGTCGGCGTAGGCGGCGATCTCCTCGCTGTGCTTCGAGGACGGACCGGACCAGTCCGTCGAGAACCCGCCGGGCTCGACGAGGGTGACGTGGATGCCGAACCCGCCGACCTCCTGGGACAGCGACTGCGAGATCCCCTCGAGCGCCCACTTCGACGCGTGGTACGCCCCGACCGTCGGGAACGCACTGATCCCGCCGATGCTCGACACCTGGATGATGTGTCCGGACCCCTGCTCGCGCATGATCGGCAGCGCCGCCTGGGTGACCCAGAGCGCACCGAACAGGTTCGTCTCGAGCTGCGCGCGCACCTCGTCCTCGGTGAGCTCCTCGACCATGCCGAAGTGGCCGTAGCCGGCGTTGTTGACGACGACGTCGAGGGAGCCGAAGTGCTCGGCGGCACGCTGGACCGCGGCGATGTCGGCTGCACGGTCGGTGACGTCGAGCTGCAGTGCGAGGAACGTGTCCGGGTACTGGTCGACGAGGTCGTGCACGTCGTCGGGGTTGCGGGCGGTCCCGGCGACGGAGTCCCCGCGCTCGAGTGCCGCTTCCGTCCACTCGCGGCCGAAGCCCTTGGACGCGCCGGTGATGAACCAGGTCTTGCTCATGTGTCCTCCTGTTGTCTGACCGGATCAGCCAACGCCCGGGGCACGGGTGTCACCTCGACGCCCGGGGGACGCGCGCGCCGACCGGACAGCCCCTCGGGCGACACCGACTCACGCCCGGGGCGCCGCGAACTCCAGGTTGACGTCGTCCGGGTCCTGCACGGACAGGATCACGAGCCCGAACGGCGGCAGGTCGGTCACCTCGCCGTGCTCGATCCCCGCCGCTTCGAGGCGGCCCACCGCGGCGTGCAGCTCGTCGACCGAGGCGACCCGGAACGACACGTGGTCGAGGCCGACCCGGTCGGCGTCGAACCGGTCCCCCGCCGGCGCGACCGGCCGCAGGCCCAGCGTCTGCCCGCCGAACGTGAAGGAGCACCCGCCGTAGGTCCGCCACGGGTCGTCGTGGATCGTCGGGTCGTCGATCTGGTCGCTGAAGTCGCTCCCCGGTGGCATCCCGAACAACTGCTCGTAGAAGGCCTTGCTGCGTCGGATGTCGGTGACCGTCAACCGGACGTGCGAGAAGCCGAGCGGCGTGACGATGGGTTCGCTCATGCGTCCACACAACACCTCGAGGGGGTTGCACTCGTTGATCGCGCGATCAACAATGGCGTCATGGACGTCATCACCGGCACACCGCAGCGGTCTCCCCTGCACGAGGACACCGGCCGACCCCGACGCCGGGTGCGCGTCGGCCTCGTGCAGTCCCGGTGGCTCGAGGATCCCGCGGCCCACCGTGCCCAGCTCGCGAACGGCATCGCGAGGGCAGCGGCGAACGGCGCCACCGCGGTGTTCCTCCCCGAACTGACGCTCTCGCGCTACCCGGGCGACACCCCCGCGACCGGCGCACCGAAGGAGTCGGCCGAGTCGCTCGAGGACGGCCCGACGGTCGCGTTCGCTCGCGCCCAGGCGGCGGAGCACGGGGTGTTCGTGCACGCCTCGCTGTACGAGCGTCCGGCCGCCGACGACCGGCCCGAGGACCCGCGCGGCTACAACACGGCCGTCCTCGTCGCGCCGGACGGCACGCTGGTCGGTCGGACGCGCAAGACGCACATCCCGATCAGCGCCGGCTACTACGAGGACACCTACTTCCGCCCGGGCACCGACGCCGACGCCTTCCCGGTGTACGAGCCGGCCGGACTCGGCGCCCGTGTGGGCCTGCCGACCTGCTGGGACGAGTGGTTCCCCGAGGTCGCGCGGTCGTACGGTCTCGCCGGCAGCGAGGTCCTCGCGTACCCGACGGCGATCGGGTCCGAGCCGTCGTTCCCCGCGTTCGACACCGCCCCGATCTGGCGGCAGGTCATCGTGGCGAACGGCATCACCTCGGGGCAGTTCATGGTGGTCCCGAACCGCTGGGGCGACGAGGGCGACATCACCTTCTACGGCTCGTCGTTCATCTCCGACCCGTTCGGCCGCGTCCTCGTCGAGGCACCACGGGACGCGAGTGTCGTGCTCGTCGCGGACCTCGACCTCGACGCCCGCACGGAGTGGCTCCGGCTCTTCCCCTTCTACGTCACGCGCCGTCCGGACCTGTACGGCACGCTCGTCGCCCCCGTCGAGGAGGAACGCCACGCGTACGGCGCACGCGACGCGATCGACGCGGCCATCGCCGTGGCGGCGACCCCCACCGGACGCGAGGTGCGCGCATGACGTGGGCCATGCCTCCCGAGACCGGGCCGCAGGAACGCACCTGGATGGCGTTTCCGCGGCCCGGGCTCACGCTCGGCGACGACCCGGCGAGCGCCGAGGCGGCGCGTGCCGTCTGGGCGGCGACCGCGAACGCGATCAGCGAGTACCAGGCCGTCACCGTGGTCGTCGACCCGGTCGCGCGCGACGACGCCCGACGCCTCCTGTCCGGCGCCGTGGACGTGCTCGAGGCGCCCCTCGACGACTTCTGGATGCGCGACATCGGTCCGACGTTCGTGGTCGACGACGTGACCGGGGCCCGTGGCGCGGTGGACTGGGTCTTCAACGGCTGGGGCGCGAACCCGTGGTCGACGTGGACGCGCGACGCCGAGGTCGCCGCCACCGTCGCCGCGGCCGCGGGCGTGGAACGGATCCCGTCACTGCTCGTGAACGAGGGCGGGGCGATCCACGTCGACGGGACCGGACGCGTCCTCGTCACCGAGACGGTCCAGCTCGATCCCCGACGGAACCCCTACGCCGACCGCGCGCGGGTGGAGCAGGAGCTGGCGCGGACGATCGGCGCGACCGACGTGGTCTGGCTGCCCCGTGGCCTCACCCGCGACTACGACGGCTTCGGCACCCGGGGGCACGTCGACATGGTGGCGACCTTCGCCGGCGCCGCGATGGACACCGTGCTGCTGCACGCCCAGCCGGACCCCGGCCACCCGGACCACGTCGTGATGCCGATCGTCCGACGGGCGATCGAGGAGGCCACGGACGCCACCATCGTCGAGCTGCCCGCACCCGCGACGCTCGCCGACGCCGACGGACCCGTCGACTGGAACTACGTGAACCACGTCGTGGTGAACGGCGCGGTGATCGCGTGCGGGTTCGGGGAGCCGGCGGCGGACGAGCGGGCGCGGGGGATCCTCGCGGACGTGTACCCGGGGCGGGAGGTGCGGACGATCGACGCGCGCGAGGTGTTCGCGCGGGGCGGTGGGCTGCACTGCATCACGCAGCAGGAGCCCTCGGCGCAGTAGACGTCAGGCCGCCGGCGCCCCGAGCCCCACCCGCGGCTGCAACCAGTCGAGCCCCGCGGCGAGCGCCGCCCGCGCCGTCACCCAGCTGTGCCGCCCACCCGGCACCACCCACGTGGCGACGTGCATCCCCGCTGTCTGCGCCCGCTCGGCCATCACGGGCATCACGGGCCCGTAGGTGGTGTCGAGGGCCCCGGCCGCGAAGAACGCGTTCGAGTCCCGGAACGGCGCACCGGCACGCAGCAGTGCCGCCGGCTGCGCAGCCGCCCACGCCGCGCGGTTCCCACCGAAGCCCTCGTCGACGGTCTTCGTCTCGCTGCCGAGCGTGGGCCCGTCCTCGCCGGAGACGTCGATGAGGTTGCCGAACCGCGAGGGGTCTCCCGCCCCGAGCTGGATCGCGCACGTCCCGCCCTGCGAGAACCCGCCGATGGTCCACGCGGACGCCGCCGTCTGCACGCGCAGGTGGCTCGTCACCCACGCCGGGACGTCCTCGGTGAGGTAGGTCCGGCTGTTGCCGAGCGCCCCGTCGACGCACATCGGGTTCGCCGACCGCGGGCCGAGCTGGTCGGGGACGACCACGATCGGTGCGAGGCCACGGTCGACGGTCGCGAGCGCGTCCATCGTCTGCTCGATCGCCCCGCCGGTCTGCACGTCCTCGGGACCGGCTCCGCGGGACTGGCCGGAGAGGAGCACGTCGACGGGCAGCGCCGGTGGGTCGGTGGTGAGCGCGGCCGGGGGCAGGTACAGCAGGGCCTGGCGTGCGACGAAGTGCGATCGCGTGGCCGGGATGGTCACCCGGAGCAGCCGCCCCTGCGTCGGCAGGTCGGCCGGTGCGGTCCACGTCCTCGCCAGGTCGACGCTCGCCGGCGCGGGAGTGGACCCGGGTGCCTCGGCAGCGGGGATCCCGCCGGCCGCGGTTGCGAACGGGGCGTGCGCGGAGGGGCGGACGCTCGGCACGGTCGTCGCGCGGGCCGTGGAGGCGCGGCTCGGCTCCGCGACGACGGCCCGCCCGCCAGCGGCGGAGCCCGTCCCACCCGCACCGGTCGCGTGGGCGACGCCCCACCCACCGGCCGCGCCGAGCGCGAGGCCGACCACCAGCCCCGCGGCGATCAACCCTCGTGTCCGTGTCATCGGTCGTCCTCGTCCGTCGGCGTCCGGCCCGGTGCCGGTCGTGCCGAGCCGATCGTAGGGAGCCGTGCCGGGAGTGCGCCCGCGGTTCCGGCACCGTGGCTGAGCATCTTCCCGGCCGGTCCCAGGCTCCGGTCGGCAAGCGACACCGCGTACATCCCTGCCTCGCATCGTGTACTCCGTGGCGGGTCCGACGCTGCCCACGGCGTCGGTATCGTCAGCGGATCGGTCCACCCGATCAGGTCCGCGCACCGCCGCGCGGACCCCGGCCCCCGCAGCTCCGGTTGCGAGCAGGAGGAACTCCCCATGGCGTCACCGACCATCGTCACCGCTCCGCCCGGCACCGCGCGCGGTGGGTCCCTGAAGCGGAGTCTCGGGCTGTGGGCGATCGTCGGACTCGGCCTCGGGTACATGACGCCGACCGTGGTGTTCGACACCTTCGGCATCGTCTCCGGCGAGACGAACGGCGCCGTGCCGAGTGCGTACCTCATCGCCCTCGTGATCATGCTCCTGACGGCGATCAGCTACGGGAAGATGGTCCGCGTCTACCCGGCCGCGGGTTCGGCCTACACGTACGTGCGGGAGTCGATCCACCCGAACGCCGGCTTCATGGTCGGCTGGGCGTCCCTGCTCGACTACCTGCTGCTCCCGATGGTGAACGCGCTCATCATCCGCCTGTACCTCGAGCAGGTCTTCCCGGCACTGCCCGCGTGGGTGACGGTGGTCGTCTACACGGTGTTCGTCACGACGGTGATCTGCCTGTCGATGCGCGGGACGTCGAACCTCAACATGGTCCTGCTCATCGGGGCGATCCTCGCGATGATCGCGTTCGTCGTCTTCGCCGTGATCGAACTCGTCGACGGTGCCGGTGCCGGCACGGTGGTCAGCGCCGAGCCCTTCGTGCACGACGGCGTGACGATGTCGGCGCTCCTCACCGGGGCGACCGTCGTGTGCTTCTCGTTCATCGGGTTCGACGCGGTGACGATGTACACGGAGGAGGCGAAGAGCATCCGCATCATGCCGAAGGCGATCCTGCTGACCGTCCTCATCGGCGGGCTCATCTTCCTCGTCTCGGCGTACTTCGCCCAGCTCCGCTTCCCGACCAACGCCCCGTTCGGCGAGTTCACCGACGACCCGCTGCCCCAGATCGGGCTGCTCGTCGGCGGCAGGGTGTTCCAGGCGATCCTCGTCGCCGCCGGGTTCGTCGCCGCGCTCGCCTCGGGCTTGGCCTCGCACGCCAGCGTCGCCCGCATGCTGCTCGTGATGGGCCGCAACAACGTCCTGCCGAAGAAGGTCTTCGGCTACGTGAGCCCGAGGACCCGCACGCCCATCCCGAACGTCGTCATCGTCGGGGCGGTCACGCTCCTCGCGATGACGTTCTCGCTCGACACCATCTCGGCGTACATCAACTTCGGCGCCCTCATCGCGTTCACGTTCGTCAACCTCACGGTCATCGTGCACTTCGCCTGGCGCGAGGGCCGCCGGCGCACCGCACGCGACCGGTTCGCCTTCATCGTCCTCCCCGGGGTCGCGATGCTGCTGACCGGTGTTCTCTGGTCTCAGCTGCACGCCGACGCCCTCATCGCCGGCGGTGTCTGGGCCGCGATCGGCTTCGTGTACCTGCTGGTGATCACGAAGGGGTTCCGGATCCAGCCGAAGGGCTTCGACGAGAACCAGCCCGTCACCGGCGTCAACAAGCAGCTGACCGACCAGGTCTGAACCACACAGGAGACACGATGAACGACACGGCCACCGTCTACGCGGTCACCGACCCGGCCACCGGCCAGACCCTCGCCACGTTCCCGACGATCACCGACGACGAGCTTCGCGCGGCGATCGACACCGCCGACCGCACGCACGCCCAGTGGTCGCGCACGAGCACCGTCGCCGACCGCGCCGCGCTGCTGCACCGCGTCGCCGAGCTGTACCGGGAGCGTCGGGACGACCTCGCCGCCACGATCGTCCGCGAGATGGCGAAGCCGATCGACCAGGCCGTGGGCGAGGTCGACTTCTGCGCCGACATCTACGACTACTACGCGGACCACGCCGAGGAGTTCCTCGCCGACCAGCCGATCACCCTGGCGGACGGCAGCGAGGGCAGCGCGTTCATCCGGAAGTCCTCGATCGGCGTCCTGCTCGGCATCATGCCGTGGAACTTCCCCGCGTACCAGATCGCCCGGTTCGCCGGTCCGAACCTCGTCATCGGCAACACCGTCCTCCTCAAGCACGCCCCGCAGTGCCCGGAGTCCGCACTCGCGATCGAGCAGGTCTTCCACGACGCAGGCTTCCCCGAGGGCGCGTACACGAACGTCTTCGCCACGAACGACCAGGCGGCCGACGTCATCGCCGACCCCCGCGTCCAGGGCGTCTCCCTCACCGGCTCCGCACGCGCCGGTGCCGCCGTCGCCGAGATCGCCGGCCGCAACCTCACCAAGGTCGTCCTCGAGCTCGGCGGCTCGGACCCGTTCGTCCTGCTGTCGACCGACGACCTCGACGCCGTGGTCGGATCAGCCGTCGCCACCCGCCTCGAGGGCAACGGCCAGGTCTGCAACGCCGCGAAGCGCTTCCTCGTCGCCGACCACCTGTACGACGACTTCCTGGCCAAGTTCACCGACGCGATGGCCGCGGTCTCGCCCACCGACCCGACCACGCCCGGTGCCGAACTCGGTCCGCTGTCCTCCCCCGCCGCTGCCGACCGGCTGCAGGAGCAGCTCGCGGCCGCGACCGCCCAGGGCGCCACCGTCGTCACCGGCGGCCAGCGTCAGGGGAACGCCTTCACCCCGACGGTCCTGACCGGCGTCACGCCCGACAACGACGCGTACCGCGAGGAGTTCTTCGGCCCCGTCGCCGCCGTCTACCGGGTCGAGGACGAGGACGCCGCGATCACGATCGCGAACGACACCCCGTACGGCCTCGGCTCGTACCTCTTCACGACCGACGCCGAGCAGGCGCTGCGCGTCGCCGACCGCATCGAGGCCGGGATGGTCTACGTGAACATCGTCGGCGCGGACAGCCCGGAGCTCCCGTTCGGCGGCGTCAAGGCGAGCGGCTTCGGCCGCGAGCTCGGCCCCCTCGGGGCCGACGAGTTCGTCAACAAGAAGCTGATCCGCATCGGCGGCTGACGCCCGCGACCCGGCCCACGGGCGGACGGGAGGCGCGGTGCCCGCCGGCACCGCGCCTCCCGTCCGTCAGATGGTCTAGACCAACGCCGTGAACGACGCGTCGCGCACCAGCACGGTCGACGCGTCGTCGCCGACGGCCTGGTCCGGGTCGCTCGACAGCCCGAGGGACCAGCGCCCGCCACCCGGCTTCTCCGGCAGGGTAAACTCGACGGTGGTCTCCGACGCGTTGAGCAACACCGCCACGGTGTCGTCGCCCTGCTGCAGGACGAGCATGACCGCCCGGTTGCCGCCGTCCGCCCAGTCGGCGTCGTCGAACCCCTTCGCGTCGGCACGGAGCACGTCGACCGTGGACGCCGAGTCGCCCGGGGCCGTGCGGTACCACTCGGGACGCAGGGACACGTGGTCGCGGCGGAACGCGATCGCCTCGGTCGTGAAGGCGAGCAGGTCCCGGTCGGCCGCGGCCCAGTCGAACCACGAGATCTCGTCGTCCTGGCAGTAGGCGTTGTTGTTGCCGCCCTGTGACCGGGCGATCTCGTCGCCGCCGAGGATCATCGGCACGCCCGCCGACAGCAGCAGCGTGCCGAGGAAGTTGCGGCGCTGCCGGTTCCGGTAGTCGTTCACCACGCCGTCCTCGGTCGGACCCTCGACGCCGCCGTTGAACGAGGTGTTGTCGCTCTCGCCGTCATTGTTGTCCTCGCCGTTCGCCTCGTTGTGCTTCTCGGCGTACATCGTCAGGTCCGCCAGGGTGAAACCGTCGTGGGCGGTGACGAAGTCGACCGAGCACAGCGGCGAGCGCCGTGACCCCTCGTAGACGTCCGGGCTGCCGAGCACCCGCTGCACGGCGTCACCGAGGGTGCCCGCATCGCCGCGCCAGAACGCGCGCAGGTCGTCGCGGTACTTGCCGTTCCACTCCGACCAGTCCGCCGGGAAGCCGCCGACCTGGTAGCCGGCGGTGTCCCACGGCTCGGCGATCATCTTCACCTCGCGGAGCACCGGGTCCTGGTGGATGATGTCGAGGAACGCCGAGTGCTTCTCCGCCTCGCCGCCCTGACGGGTCAGCGTCGTCGCGAGATCGAAGCGGAAGCCGTCGACGTGCATCTCCTCGACCCAGTACCGGAGCGAGTCCATGACGAGGCCGAGCGCCGCGGGGTGCGACACGTTGAGGCTGTTGCCCGTGCCGGTCGTGTCGAAGTAGTTCGCCTCGTCGCCCTCGACCAGGCGGTAGTACGACTCGTTGTCGATGCCCTTGAACGAGAGCGTCGGGCCCATGTGGTTGCCCTCGGCCGTGTGGTTGTAGACGACGTCCATGATGACCTCGAGGCCGGCGGCGTGCAGGGCCTGCACCATCGCCTTGAACTCGGCGACCTGCTGGCCGGCGGTGCCGGACGAGGAGTACTCGTCGTGGGGGGCGAAGAACCCGATGCTGTTGTAGCCCCAGTAGTTGCGGAGGCCCTTGTCGGCGAGGGTCGAGTCCTGCACGAACTGGTGCGTCGGCAGGAGCTCGACGGCGGTCACCCCGAGGTCGGTGAGGTGCTTGATCGCCGCCGGGTGCGCGAGTCCGGCGTACGTGCCGCGGATCTCCTCGGGCACGTCCGGGTGCTGCTTCGTGAAGCCCTTGACGTGGACCTCGTACACGACCGTGTCGGCGAGGGCCGTGCGGGGTCGCGCGTCGTCGCCCCAGTCGAAGTCGCGGTCGGCGACGACGGACTTCGGCATCGCAGCGGCCGAGTCGGTCTCGTCGATCCGCTCAGGGTCCTGCATGTCGTGGCCGAACAGTGCCTGGCCCCACTGGTACGTGCCGTCGACGGCAGTGGCGTACGGGTCGAGCAGCAGCTTCGCCGGGTTGTGGCGGAGGCCCTTCGCCGGGTCCCATGCGCCGTGGACGCGGAAGCCGTAGCGGGTCCCCACGGTCACGTCCGGGACGACGTCGTGGAAGGTGTAGCCGGTGCGGTTCGTGAGCTCGGTGCGGTGTTCGGTGCCGTCCTCGTCGAACCGGCAGAACTCGACGCGCTCGGCGGTGCTGGAGAAGAGAGCGACGTTCGCGCCGCCGTCGACGAGTGTCACGCCGAGCGGGGTGCGGGAAGAAGTGGTCATGTCGTCGTTCTACCGGTCGGCGACTGTGTCCCCGGCTCGCCGACGTACCCCGTCGCCGAGCGTGGTGCGCAGCGCAACTCCGGTCCTAGGATCGCCACGTGACCACCGGTGTCCCGCGCTCCCGCCCCGTCCTCGTGACCGCTGCCGTCGTGCTGTGGCTCGTGCTGTTCGCGTGCGACCTGGTCACACGACTCGTGGACCTGCCCGGAACGGTGTCGTCCGGTGGCCCCTGGGCCCTCGTGCCGGTCGCCATCGGCCTGGCGATCCTCGGCTGGTTCGTGTTCGGTGCACTGCGCGTCGGCCGCGGCTCCGGACGCGCGCGGTTCTGGATGGCGGTGCTCGGTGTGGTCGGAGCCATCGGCGCCCTCCTGCCGCCGTACGGACTCACCACCGCGAACGGCGTACTGGGTGCCGTCGCCGCGTTCCTGCCGTACCTGCCCGCTGCTCGCGGGTACTTCCCGCCACGCCAGCGCCCTGCTGCCCGGGTCGCGCAGCCGCGGGTGGTCGGTTGGGACCCGGACACCGGCGAGCCCATCCGCGCCGCCGACTGACGAGGGCGCGGACCGACGCTGTCCTGCTCCCGGTCCTTCGTGGCAACTGGACGAAGCGCAGGAGGACTGGAGGCGCGGTGCGAGCTGACACCGCGCCTCCTGTCCGTCAGCGGGTCGCGTCAGACCGCGATCCGACCACCGTCCACCGGCACGACCGCGCCGTGCACGAACGAGGCCGAGTCGGTGGCGAGGAAGACGATCGCCTCGGCGATCTCCCTGGCCGTGCCCGGCCGGCCGGCCGGACCGGCAGCGGCGAGCTGGTCGAGGCTCTCCCCCATGGCCGCGGTGCCCTCGGTGCGGGTCGGGCCGGGGCTCACGGCGTTGACGCGGACCCCGGCGGGGCCGAACTCCGCCGCCCACGACTTCGTCAGCAGGACGAGCGCCGCCTTCGTCGAGCCGTACAGCCCCATGCCGGCCGCACCGAACTCGGCGACCATCGTCGTGACGTTCACGATCGCGCCCGCACCGCGCTCCGCCATGCCCGGAGCGAGAGCAGCGACCAGGAAGTACGGCGCCTTCACGTTGACGTCGTAGACTTCGTCGAAACCCTCCGAGGTGGTGTCAGCCGTCGCGCCGAAGGGGAAGATGCCCGCGCTGTTGACGAGCACGTCGACCTGGCCGCCTCCGATCGCGAGTGCCGCCTCGGCGAGCTCCTTCGCGCTGGCGGCGTCACGCAAGTCCGCCCGGACGAAGTCGGCCGTGCCCCCGGCCGCACGGATCCCCCGTACGACCTCATCACCCCGCTCGGCGTTCCGGCCGGAGACGACGACGTGCATCCCCTCCGCGGCGAGGCGTTCGGCGGTGGCGCGGCCGATGCCGCTGGTGGATCCGGTGACGAGGGCGGTGGTGGTCATGGTCGATGTCCTAACTGAACAGATCGGTTTGGTTGAACTGCTGGTAACTGTACAGATCAGTGCAGTAAAGTCAAACCATGTCCGACACGTCGACCCCCCGAACCCGCCGCCGACCCGCGTACGAGCGCGCGGTCGCCACGGCCGACCGGCTCTTCTACGAGCAGGGGATCCACGCGGTCGGGGTGGACCAGGTCGCTGCCGAGGCGGACATCTCGAAGGCGAGCCTCTACACGCACTTCCGGACGAAGGACGACCTCGTGCTCGGCTACCTGCAGGGACGGAGCCGGTCGTGGCAGGAGCACGTCGCCGCCGAGCTCCCCGGGCGCGGGAGCACGCCACGCGACCGCGTCCTGGCGGTGTTCGACCTGCTCGGGGAGTGGTTCGCGGCTCCGGGCTACCGGGGCTGCCCGTTCATCAACGTCGAGGCGGAGTACGGCGCCGGGCACCCCACGCACGAGGTGACGCTCGAGCACCGCACGTGGGTCCGGGGACTCTTCACGTCACTGCTCGCGGAGGCCGACGCGGCCGATCCGGACGGCACGGCGCTGCAGCTCTGCCTGCTCTACGACGGTGCGATGGCGAGCGCGCAGGCTGATCCGTCGCGGCCCTGGGCGGCGGCGGCGCGGGCGGCCGCCGAACGGCTCGTCGGCGCCTGACCGGGCGGGATCCGCTGGACAGCACCCGGGGTCAGAGTCGACCCGGCACGAGACGCAGCCGCGGCGGCCGGAGCTGTGCCAGCGTGCTGTCGGCAGCGCACCGGTACCGGATGACGTCGTCGTCGATGGGGGCGGAAGCAGACTCGGCCGGAGCCCACAGCAGCTCGTCCCGGTCGTCCCGACCGCACGGCCGGACCGCTGGGCGCTCGAGGATCGCCGTCCAGACTTCGGAGACCCGCTCGGCGGCCCGACTGTCCAACACCACGCGGAAGCCTCCGGACTGCAGCGAATCCGTCCGCCCACGACGCCGGAGCCCGATCGGCACGTCGAAGGCCGGCCACCGGTCCGAGGCCGCGAGGTGCCGCAGCCAATCGTCCACCGGGAGCCGGTCGATCCACCGGAAGGCGATGGTCGAGTTCGCAGCGACCACGGCCTGGTGGCGGTCGACGCCGTCCACCAGGAACACCCCCTGGTTCCGCAACGGGAACCGCACCCGCCGACGACGAAGTGCGTGTGCGGTCGCCAGCACCTCACGCGATGAGTGGTTGACGAGGCGTCCCGATACCACCACCTCGACGTGCAGGCGCTCGTCACGTGCTCGTCGCGGCGAGACGCCCTCGCCCGGAACGAGGCCGGGGTCCGTCTGGGCGCCGGGCTCCCAGACCTCCGTGTCGGTCGCCCACCGGTACGTGACCGCGTCGAGCACCATGTCGACGGTCGGTTGCCAGGAGCCGACCCACGCGGCGTGCCCGAGCTGGTTCTGCTGATCCGCCGCGCGCTCGGCCGCCCGACCCGCCCGCCATGCGACGACGGCGGACGCGACCGCCACCGGGACACTCACCGTCGCGGCCACCGCACTGATCGCCGCAGCGGTCATCTCGTCCATGCCACGATCATCGCAGGGGCCGCCGACGCCGCGCGGGACGACCAGGGCGGACTACTGCGGGTCGGCCGGCTCGCCGCCCGAGTCGTGGTCGCTGTCCTGCTCCGGGTCCTTCGTGGCGTCGCCCGAGGGCGAGCCGTCCGGCAGGTCCTCGGTGTACTGCCGCTCGGCGTCGGTGGGGTCGCTGGTTCCGCTGGTGTCGCTCATGTCCCGGACCGTACGCGCGCTGCGTCCGGTGTCCGTCCAGGACGGGCGTCGGTCAGCGGACGAGCCGCACGGTGGAGCCGATCGGGCCGAAGCTCGACGTGGCGCCGTCCGGGACGAATCCGTTCCGTCGGTAGAAGGCGTGGGCACGCGGGTTGTCCTCGGCGACCCACAGCGACGCCGGACGGTCACCGAGGACCGCATCGAGGAGCGCTTGACCGCTGCCGTCGCCGTGGGCGCGCCCGAGCACGTACAGCATCGTGAGTTCCTCGGGTCGGACGGCGTCGGGCTCGGTCGACGCCTCCACCGCGGCGAAACCGACGATCCCGTCAGCGCCGTCGGCCACCACGGCCGCGAACGTCCCCTGGGCGAGGTTCGCGCGCCACATGTCGAGCCGCCGGCCGAGGTCGAACCACGGGTCGGTGTCCGGGTCGTCCACGAACCGGCCGTAGGTCTCGCGCCACGATGTGGTGTGCACGCGCGCGATCCCCTCGGCGTCGGCGGTCGTCGCCGGGCGGATCACCACGGCCTCGTCGTGCGGGTCTCCCATGGGACGACCGTACCGGCCGAACCCACACCGATGACGGACGGGAGGCGCGGTGCCAGCCCGCACCGCGCCTCCCGTCCGTCTCGGCGTGGGTCTACTGCACCGCCGGCTGCGGCAACGAGGCGAGGATCTCCGCCGCCGCTTCGCGGCCCATCCGCACCGCCCCGTCCACGTGCTGGTACCCGTGCCCGGCGAGGTCGCTCGACGCGAACCGGATCGGGCCGACGGCAGCGCGCTGGTCGGCGCCGTACCGGACGAGGCCGCCCAGGTCGAAGCTCGCCGCGTACGCGCCGCGGGTCCACTCCTCGGTGCCCCAGTCGCTCTCGTAGTAGACGACCGGTCGACGTGCCTCGTCGCCGTAGTAGTGCGCGAGCGAGTCGAGCACGCGGGCCTTGCGCTCCTCGGCGGAGAGGGCGAAGACGTCGTCGGCGTGCTGGTCGGACACGAACCCGACGAGCGTGCCCTGCTCCTGCCCGTACGAGGTGTTGTCGTACGCCTCGTGCACGAGCTCGTACGGGCTGAACGCGGTGCCGGACAGCCCGGCGCCGCGCCAGAACGGCCGGTCGTAGACGGCGTGCACCTTGATGACGAACCCCATCGACAGGTGCTGGTGCAGCTGGTGCTGGCGACGCGGCAGCGGCGGCTCGTACGAGATGCGGGAGTACAGGGGCGGCGGGACGGCCACGAGTGCCTGGCGGGCACGGACCTCGATGCCGCCGTCGGCGAGCGCTGTGACGCCCTCGTCGTCCCAGCGCAGGGTGCGCACCGGGGCGTTCAGGTGGACGTCCGCACCGAGCCGGGCGGCGAGCCGCTCGGACACCTGCTGCATGCCGCCGACGACGCGCTTGTCGAGGATGAAGTCGGCGTCGACGAGGTTCGAGAAGCTCCCGGCCGAGGCGGCCATGAGCAGGGCCTGCAACGCCGAGAAGGCGTGTGCGGGCTTGGTCAGCATGGCGCCGGCGATGAAGAGCTCGACGTTGTCGGTCGCCACCCGGTCGTCGCTCAGCGTGTGCAGCCAGGCGCGGAACGAGGTCTCGTCGAGCGCGGCGGCGTGGGGTGCTTCCCAGGGGCGTGCCGGGTCGACCGTCGCCACGTACTCGTCGACGACGGCGACGAGCCGTTCGATCTCGGCGGCGGTGGCCTCCGGCAGCGGGAAGATGTCGCCGGTGTACTCGGTGCGGGTGCCGTGCTCGTCGATGTAGACGCTGGAGCCCTCGCGGTAGCGGTCGTACGTCTCGAGTCCGAGTTCGTCGAGGGTCTCGAGCAGGGCGGTCTGGTCCGGGGAGACCCACTGGCCGCCGATCTCGAGGGTGACGCCCTCGATGTCGTTCGTCCACGTGCGGCCACCGACGCGGTCGCGGGCCTCGAGCACGGCCACGCGGTTCCCCTCGGCGACGAGGCGGTTCGCGGCGATGAGGCCGGTGACCCCGGCGCCGATGACGACGACGTCCTTCTCGATGGTCATCGCTGCGCTCCCTTCGTGCGCCCGAACGGGTCGGGCGTCAGCGTGTACATGGTCTCGAGGTACTCGGCGATGCCCTCGCCGCCGCCCTCGCGTCCGAGGCCGGACTGCTTGACCCCGCCGAACGGTGCCGACGCGTTCGAGACGACACCGGTGTTGAGCCCCAGCATGCCCGTCTCGAGCCGTTCCGTGAGGCGCTGTCCGCGCGCGGGGTCCTCGGTGAACGCGTAGCCGACGAGCCCGTACTCGGTGTCGTTCGCCGCCGCGACGGCCTCGTCCTCGGTCGAGAACGTCCGGATCGCCAGGACGGGTCCGAAGATCTCGTCGCGGAGCAGGTCGCTGCCGGGCTGCACGTCGGTGATCACGGTGGGCGCGTAGAACGTGCCGGGGCCGTCGACGGGGTGGCCGCCGGTCCGGAGGGTCGCACCGCGGTCGAGGGCGTCGGTGACGAGCCGGTGCGCCTTGTCGACGGCGCGCTGGTCGATGAGCGGGCCGATGGCGACGCCGTCCTCGGTCCCGCGGCCGACGGACATGGCCGCGACGCGGTCGGTGAGCCGACTGGCGAACTCCTCGGCGACGTCCTCGTGCACGAGGAACCGGTTGGCCGCGGTGCACGCCTGCCCGGTGTTCCGGAACTTCGCGGCGAGCGCCCCCTCGACGGCGAGGTCGAGGTCCGCGTCGGCGAACACGAGGAACGGGGCGTTGCCGCCGAGCTCCATGCTCGTCCGCAGCACGTTCTGCGCCGCCTGGGCGAGGAGGGTCCGGCCGACCGGCGTCGATCCCGTGAACGACAGCTTCCGGAGTCGCGGGTCGGCGATGATCGGCTCGGACAGCGCACCGGCGTGCGTGGTCGGCACGACGTTGACGACCCCGGCCGGCACGCCCGCCTCGACCAGCAGGTCGGCGAACAGCAGGGTGGTGAGCGGGGTGAGCTCGGCGGGCTTCACGACGACCGTGCACCCGGCGGCGAGCGCGGGGGCGATCTTGCGGGTTGCCATCGCGAGGGGGAAGTTCCACGGGGTGATGAGGTACGCCGGGCCGACGGGCTTGTGGCTGACGATCGCACGGCCGGTGCCCTCGGGGTTGGTGCCGTAGGAGCCGCCGATGCGGACGGCCTCCTCGGAGAACCAGCGGAGGAACTCACCGCCGTAGGTGACCTCGCCGTTCGCCTCGGCGAGCGGCTTCCCCATCTCGAGCGTCATGAGGAGGGCGAAGTCGGCGCGACGTTCCTGGAGCAGGTCGAAGGCGCGGCGCAGGACCTCGGCTCGCTCGCGCGGCGGGGTCGTCGCCCAGCCGTGCTTCGCCGCTTCGGCGGCGTCGAGTGCCGCGACACCGTCTTCGGGGGTTGCGTCGGCGATCTCGAGGAGCGTCTCGCCGGTGGCGGGGTCGACGACGCCGAACGTGCCGCCGTCGGCTGCCGGTCGCCAGGTGCCGTCGACCAGGAGGCCCGTGGGGACCTTCGCGAGCAGCTCGCGTTCGGCGTCGGTGCGCTGGGTGGCCCACTGGGTGGTCTGCTGGCTGGTCTGCTGGGTGTCGGTCATGCTGCTGCGAGTCCTTCCAGGACGATGTCGAGCCCCTCGTGGAGCAGGTCATCGTCGATCGCGAGCGGGGGGAGGAAGCGGAGGACGTTGCCGTACGTCCCCGCGGTGAGGGCGATCACGCCGTGCTCGTACGCGTACCGTACGACCCGTCCGGTGAGCGCGGCGTCGGGTTCCCCGGTCGCCGGGTCGACGAGTTCGATCGCGATCATGGCGCCGCGGCCGCGGACGTCGCCGATGCGGGGGTCGGTCGCCTGTGCGGCGCGGAGTCGTCCGAGCAGCACGTCGCCGATCTCGGCAGCGCGTTCGACCAGGCCGTCGTGCTCGAAGGCGTGGATCGCGGCGAGTGCTGCGGCGCACGCGACGGGGTTGCCGCCGTAGGTGCCGCCGAGACCGCCGACGTGGGCGGAGTCCATGATCTCGGCGCGCCCGGTGACGGCGGAGAGCGGCATCCCGCCGGCCATGCCCTTGGCGGTGGTGACGATGTCGGGGACGATGCCCTCGTGCTCGCTCGCGAACATGGCGCCGGTGCGGGCGAACCCGGTCTGCACCTCGTCGGCGATGAACACGACGTCGTTCGCGGTGGTCCACTCCGACAGCGCGGCGAGGAACCCGGGCGCCGGGACGACGAAGCCGCCCTCGCCCTGGATCGGCTCGACGAGCACCGCGGCGGTGTTCTCCGCGCCGACCTGCTTCTCGATCTGACTGATCGCGCGCTTCGCCGCCTCGGCACCGGACAGTCCGCCGTCGCGGAACGGGTACGACATCGGGACGCGGTACACCTCGGGCGCGAAGGGACCGAAGCCGTTCTTGTACGGCTGGTTCTTCGCGGTGAGCGCCATCGTGAGGTTCGTCCGCCCGTGGTAGGCGTGGTCTAACACCACGATCGCCTGCCGACCGGTGTGCTTGCGGGCGATCTTCACCGCGTTCTCGACCGCCTCGGCGCCGGAGTTGAAGAGCGCGCTCCGCTTCTCGTGGTCGCCGGGGGTGAGCCGGTTGAGCGCCTCGGCGACCTCGACGTACCCGTCGTAGGCGGCGATGGTGAAGCAGGTGTGCGTGAACGCCTGGACCTGCTGCTGCACGGCGTCGACCACGCCCGGGTGCGCGTTGCCGACGCTCGTCACGGCGATCCCGGAGCCGAGGTCGACGAACGAGTTGCCGTCCGCGTCGACGACCACGCCCCCACCGGCCGCGACGACGGCGATCGGCACCGCGACCCCGACGCCGGACGCCACCGCGGCGGCCTTGCGTTCGAAGAGCGCTCGGGAGCGGGGGCCCGGCACCTCCGTGACGAGCCGCCGTTCCTGGGGCAGCGAGGGGCCGCCCGCGGCGGCGCTGGTCGAGGGTGCGACGGTGGAGGACATGTCGCGATCGTAGGAGCCACTCCCCCGCGGTGCCGCTGTCCGCCGTGTACACCGGCGGCCACCTCGATCGACGCAGCGGATAGGGTGCACCCATGCCCGCGACCCTGCGCTCCCTGCTCCACCGCGCCGACCTGCGGCTCCGGCTCCTGACGGCCACCGACGCAGCCCTCGATGCGCCGCTGTCCTGGTTGCACAGCTCCGACCTCGAGGACCCGACGCCGTTCCTCGCCGACGGGCAGGGGCTGCTCACCACCGGCACGCAGTTCGGCGACGACTCCGAGGTCACGGCGGCGGTCGCGGACGCCTACGTCGCCCGACTGCTGCGCCGGGGCGTCGTCGCGCTCGGCTTCGGGGACGAGGTCGTGCGCACCGGCACCCCGCCGCAGCTCGTCGACGCCTGCACCGAACAGGGGCTCGCACTCTTCGAGGTCCCGTACGAGACCTCCTTCATCGCCGTCGCGCAGGCGAACGCGGACGCCGTCGCCCGTGACGCCAACGCCCGCAACGCCTGGGCCCTCGCCGCGCAGCGGGCCATCTCGCTCGCGGCCATGCGCCCCGACGGCCTCGGGGCGACCATCGCCGAGCTGTCCCGGCAGCTCGACGGGTGGGTCGGCCTCTTCGACGTCTCCGGACGGCTCGATCGCGGTCACCCGGCCGACGGTGTCCCCGTCGAGGACCTCGAGGTGCTCCGGACCGAGGCGCTCCGGCTCCTCCGAGCCGGCCAGCGGGCGAGCCTGCCCGTGACGACCGAGCACCGCACCGGGTTCTCGCTGCAGACCCTCGGCAGCGGCGGCCACCTCAGCGGCGTGCTCGCCATCGCGAACGGCGGCGCGCTCGACCGGGCCGGCCGCGAGGTCGTCACCGCCGTGATCGCCCTGGCCGGACTCGCACTGCAGCAGAACCGCGAACTCGCCCGTGCGCGCGGGCTCCTCCGCACCGGGCTCCTCACCATGCTGTCGGTGGGCGACCCCGCCGTCGTGGACACGACCTCGCGCGAGGTGTGGGGACCGCTGCCGGCCGAACCCGTCCGGATCGCCGCCGTCGACGTCCCCGACCAGGACCTCGACACCGTGGTCGACTGGCTCGAGCTGTGGGTGCAGGACCGCCCCGGCCGGCTCTTCTTCGCGGCGGACGACGAGCTGTTCCTCTGCGTCGGCGCGGAGGACACCGCGATCGTCGAGGAACTCGTGGACCGCTTCGACCTGCACGCCGGGCTCTCCGACGGCGCCTCGTACCGGTACTTCGGCCGTGCGCGGACCGAGGCGGTGCAGGCACTCGATCGTCGGCGCGAGGGGCGACCCGGCACCACCGAGTTCGGCGACCTCGCCCGCGAGGGGGTGCTCGCCCACCTCGCCCACGTGGACGTCGACGCCGGTGCCGTCGCCCGCGCGTTCCTCGCACCCCTGCTCGACCACGACCGGACGGCCGGCACCGAGCTGACCCGCACCGTACGGACCTGGCTCGAGCAGAACTGCGAGTACGACCGCACCGCCCAGGCACTCGGCATCCACCGGCACACCGCCCGCGCGCGGGTCGAGCACGCGGGACGGCTGCTCGAACGGGACCTGTCGGTGTTCGCCACCCGCGCCGACCTCTGGGCGGCGTTCGTCGTCGAGGGCGCGTGAGGCGCGCCTAGGCTGGCGTCGTGCCGACCACTCCGACCCGCCGGCGCCTGAGCCCGGCCGAGCGGGAGGCCCAGATCGCCGACGCGGCCGTCGCCGTCGCCCGCGCCGAGGGCCTCGCCGCCGTGACCCTGCGCGGTGTCGCCGCTGCGATCGGCGTGGCGCCCTCGCTCGTGGCGCACTACCGCCCGGTGATGGAGGACCTCGTCGGCGACACGTTCCGCACCGTCGCGAGCGCCGAGGTGGCCGAGGTCCGCCGGATCGTGCACGAACGGTCCGACCCGACCGCACGCATGGGGGCCCTGCTGGCCTGCATCGCCGACCCCACCCGGGACGACGTCGCCGCGCTCTGGGCCGACGCGTGGAGCCTCGGCCGGACCAACGGTGCGCTCGCCACCGCCGCGCGTGACGTCATGGACGACTGGCAGGCGCTCGCGACCGGGGTGGTCCGCGACGGCGTCCGCGACGGGGTCATGCACACGGACGACCCGGACGCGGTCGGCCGGCTGCTGTTCGCGCTCGTGGACGCCACGAACGGGTACGCCCTCGTGGACTACCTCGACAGGCCGACGCGCGAGGGCCTCGTCCGCACGACGATCGCCCACGCCGTCGGGCTGGACGCCGCTGCCCTCAGCGCTGCAGGGCCACCCACTGCAGGAGCATGATCGTCTTGCCGTCGGCGACGCGCCCGTCCGCGACCATCGCCAGGGCCTCGTCCAACGGGAGCTCGAGCACCTCGATGTCCTCGCCCTCGTCCTCCAGCCCGCCGCCGGCGTGCACGAGGTCGGCGGGCGTGTAGGCACCGACGTACCCGTGCACGCGCTCGGTCACGGACCCGGGGCTCATGAACGCGTCGAACACCTTCGTGACGGTGCCGAGCCGGATGCCGAGCTCCTCCGCCGCCTCGCGCCGCACGGCCGTCTCCGGGTCGTCCTCGTCGAGGAGCCCCGCTGCCGCCTCGACGAGCATCCCGTCCGGGTGACCGTTGACGTAGGCGGGCCAGCGGAACTGCCGGGTGAGCAGCACGGTGTCGCGCTCGGGGTCGTGGGGCAGCACGGCAGCACCATTGCCGCGGTCGTAGGTCTCGCGATGCTGCCGGTCCCAACGACCGTCACGGCGCCGCACGTCGAGCGTCGTCCGGCGGAGCACGTGCCAGCCGTCCGAGACGACCTCGACGTCACGGACGACCACGTCCGGGTTGCGGTCGAGGTCGCGGCCGACGGCGTCGAGCCCGGTGCGACCACGGGCGTCCGGGACGGTGGTGCCGGGTCGGGGGTCGGTCGTGCGCGCGTCGTCCACGTCGTCACGCTAGCGTCCCGCCGGCGCGGGCAGGCCGCCGGTACGATCGTCACGCCGCACCAGGGAGCGGCGGGGACGGGGAGCACATGACGACGACGGACGACCTGCGACGTTCCCGACCGACCCCGCCTCCGGTCGTCCGGACGGCGGTCGTCCTCTGGGCCGTCTGGCTGGTCGTCGGCGTCGTCTCCACCGTCGTCGTCTCGGTGTCCGGATCGGGACTGACCGGGGTCGGCGGCGTCCTCGCACTCGTGCTGTCGTTCGTCGTCTGGGCCGCCGTCGCCGCTGCGACGATCCTGGTGCTCCGCGGGTCCGCGGTGGCCCGGATCGTGCTCGTGGCGATCGCAGCGCTCCGTGCCGTCCTGAGCATCACCGACGGTGGCCTGTCCACCGTCCTGATCCTGGTCTCGGTCGTCGCCGCGGTGCTGCTCTTCCTGCCCAGCGCACGCCCGTTCTTCCGGCGCGCCGACGGTGTCGAGCCGAGCCGCGCCTCCAGGCCGACGGATCCCGACCACCCTCGGAACTGACGCCGCTGCGGAATGCGAAGAGGCCCCCGGATCTCTCCGGGGGCCTCTTGCGTTGCCTGGTGCGCGAGGGGGGACTTGAACCCCCACGCCGTTTCCAGCACACGGACCTGAACCGTGCGCGTCTACCAATTCCGCCACTCGCGCCAGCCCGAGAACACTACCACGCACAGACGCTGCCAGACGCCAACCACTACCATGCAGAGGTCGACGACCGAGAACACTGGAGACCCATGGGCCTGTTGGACAGCTTCGAGCGAGGGCTGGAGCGCGCCGTGAACGGCGCGTTCGCGAAGACCTTCCGCTCCGGCGTGCAGCCCGTCGAGATCTCGAGCGCCCTCCGCCGCGAGCTCGACACCAAGGCAGCCGTCGTCTCCCGCGAACGCATCCTCGTGCCGAACGAGTTCACGGTGCGACTCGCGCCGCCGGACTACACGCGCATGAACGACATCGGTCGGCCGCTCGTCGACGAGCTCTCGCAGATGGTGCAGCAGCACGCGGTCGCGCAGAACTACTCCTTCTCCGGACCGGTCACGATCCGCCTGCAGCAGGACGGCACCCTCTCCACCGGGATCCTGCAGATCGACTCGACGACGGTGCAGCGCGACGTCGCCTGGGTCGCGGTGCTCGACATCGGTTCGCAGCGGCACAAGCTGCAGCGTGGTCGCACCGTGATCGGTCGCGGGACGGACGCCGACATCACCGTCGCCGACACCGGCACGAGCCGCAAGCACGTCGAGGTCATCTGGGACGGCAAGCACGCCCAGGCCAACGACCTCGGGTCGACGAACGGCTCGAAACTGAACGGTGAGCGCTTCCAGCAGGCCATCGTGGAGCCGGATTCCACGATCGAGATCGGTCGTACCCGTATGGTGTTCCGGGTGATACCCGAGAACGACGGAGGTACCAGGTGACCACAGGGCTGACCCTGCTCGTCCTGCGCTTCGCGTTCCTCGCGGTGCTCTGGCTGTTCGTGTTCGTGATCGTCTTCGCCCTGCGGAGCGATCTGTTCGGCCAACGCGTGCGCACGATCCCCACCGATCCGAAGGCCGGTGCGTCGGGTCCGACGACCCCCGCGGTGCCGGCAGCAGCGGCCCCGGCCGCCGCGTCGGCCGGTGCCTTCACGGACCTCATCGGTCAAGCGACGGGGGCGCAGCAGTCCGCCACGCCGGCTGCGACCCGCCTCGTGATCACCGAGGGCTCGCGCGAGGGCATGGAGATGCCGCTCGGTGGCGGCCCGATCACGATCGGCCGGTCGAGCGAGTCCAACGTCGTCATCCGCGACGACTACACGTCCACCAACCACGCCCGCCTCGACCTCCGGGCCGACGGCTGGCTCCTCACCGACCTCGAGTCCACGAACGGCACGTTCGTCAACGGTCAGAAGGTGACCGTTCCCGTGATCATCGCGGAGCGGACGCCGATCACGATCGGGACGACGACGTTCGAGCTGCGGCGGTAACCCGGGATGACCGCTCGCACGCTGAGCGCCGCTGTGTCCCACGTCGGACGCATCCGCGCGAACAACCAGGACTCCGGCTACGCCGGACAGCACCTGTTCGCGGTGGCCGACGGCATGGGCGGACACGCGGGCGGTGACGTCGCCTCGGCGATCGCGATCCGCCGCATCCGGGAGGTCGACCGCGAGTTCCCGTCGGCGCACGACGCCGAGTTCGCACTGCAGTCGGCGCTGATCGCGGCGAACCAGCTCATCACCGAGACGGTGTTCGAGCACCAGGAGCTCACCGGCATGGGCACCACGGTGTCCGCGATGATCCGGGTCGGCGAACAGATCGCCATCGCGCACATCGGCGACTCGCGCATCTACCGGCACCGCGACGGCGAGCTCCAGCAGATCACGTCCGACCACACCTTCGTGCAGC
The DNA here is from genome assembly GCF_001865105.1 of Curtobacterium sp. MCBA15_016. Classification (NCBI taxonomy): domain Bacteria; kingdom Bacillati; phylum Actinomycetota; class Actinomycetes; order Micrococcales; family Microbacteriaceae; genus Curtobacterium; species Curtobacterium sp. MCBA15_016. The sequence continues at coordinate 119,786 of NZ_MJGR01000001.1, read as the reverse complement.
GGCTCGTGGACAGCGGCCGGATCACGCCTGAAGAGGCCGCGGTGCACCCGCGACGCTCCGTCCTCATGCGGGTGCTCGGCGACGTCGACGCCGCGCCGGAGGTCGACACCGCCATCATGGACATCCAGCCGGGCGACCGCTGGCTGCTCTGCTCCGACGGACTCTCGTCGTACCTGGCCGAAGAGCGCATCCGGCACGCGCTCGCGTCGAACATGGACGCGAACCAGGTCACGCAGCGCCTCGTGAAGGAGACGCTCGACCACGGCGCTCCCGACAACGTGACGGTCGTCGTGATGGACGTCACCGACACCGAGCCCGATGACGACGACGATGCGGCCACCACGGTCGGCTCCGCGGCGGCACCGCTCACGTTCGAGGCGTCGACCGGCCGCAAGCCGATCCGCCTCCCCACGATCCTGCTCCACCCGCTCAAGGTCACGACCGCCCCCGAGGACTCGCACTTCGAGCCCGAGTCCGACCAGTTCTTCGCCGAGCTCATCGCCGAGGACCGCCGTCGCCGGATCCGCCGTCGTGTCTCGTGGACCATCGCGCTCATCGTGGCCGTCGCTGCACTCGTCGGCGCCGTCTTCCTCGGCTGGCGGATCATCCAGGACCACTACTACGTGGGGACCGACCGCGGCACCGTCGCGATCTACAAGGGCGTGCAGCAGTCGATCGGGCCGATCGCGCTGTCCGACGTCTACGAGGACACCGACATCTCGGTGTCCGGGTTGCCGGAGTACACCCGCGAGAACGTCCGCTCGACGATCAACGCGCAGTCGCTCGACGACGCCCGTGACATCGTCGACCGGCTGCGGAAGGCCGCCGAGACCGGGCAGGACCAGGCGGGCACCGGCGGAGACGGCGGATCGCCGTCCCCGACGCCCTCCTCGTCCCCGACGAAGTCGCCGTCACCGTCACCAGGGGCGAAGCGATGAGCAGCGCCACCGCCCAGTCCTTCACGCAGGCGATCACGATCAAGCTGCGAGAACCCGCCCGCGCCCGCAACCTCGAGCTCGTGCTGCTCGTCATCGCGTGCGGCATCTGCGCCGGCGCGATGGTCCTCGTGCAGCTCGGCACGAAGGGCAAGCTGTTCGACACCTCGGTGCTCTGGGTCGGCGCCGGCATCCTCGGGCTCGCGCTCGTGATGCACGTCGTGCTGCGCATCGTCGCGAAGAACGCCGACCCGTTCATCCTGCCGGTCGCACTCGTGCTGAACGGCATCGGGATCGCCGAGATCTACCGCATCGACGTCCACAACGGCCTGACCGGCTGGGGCGCGATCGGCGTGAAGCAGATCGTCTGGACGATGCTCGCGATGGTCCTGGCGATCATCACGGTCTCCGTCGTCCGGAACCACCGGTTCCTGCAGCGGTACCGCTACATCTTCATGTTCCTGACGATCGCGCTGCTGCTGCTGCCGATGCTGCCGGGCATCGGACTCAACGTGAACGGCGCGCGGGTCTGGATCAAGCTCGGCTCGTTCACCTTCCAGCCGGGCGAGCTCGCCAAGATCACGATGGCGCTGTTCTTCGCCGGCTACCTCGTCACCGCACGGGACTCGCTGTCGATCGTCGGCCGGAAGTTCCTCGGCATGACGTTCCCGCGGGCGCGCGACCTCGGGCCGATCCTCGTGATGTGGGCCGCGGCCATGGGCGTCCTGGTCTTCCAGCGCGACCTCGGCACCGCACTGCTCTACTTCGGCCTGTTCCTCGTGATGATCTACGTCGCGACGGCGCGGCTGAGCTGGGTCCTCATCGGGCTGGTGCTGTTCGTCGGCGGCGCGCTCGTCGCGCAGTCCGTGCTCGTCTACGTGCACGGCCGGTTCGAGCAGTGGCTCGACCCGTTCAACCAGGAGATCTTCACCAGGCAGACCCAGGGCAGCTACCAGCTCGTGCAGGGCCTGTTCGGCTTCGCGAACGGCGGGATCACGGGCACCGGTCTCGGCCAGGGGCGTCCGTACATCACCCCGGTCGCCAACGCGGACTACATCATCGCCTCCCTGGGTGAGGAACTCGGCCTGATCGGCGTCTTCGCGATCCTCGCCCTGTTCATCATCCTGGCGTCCCGAGGCCTCCGCGTCGGGTTCATGGCGCAGGACGACTTCGGCAAGCTGCTCGGAGTGGGCTTCGGCTTCATCATCGCGCTGCAGGTGTTCGTCGTCGTCGGCGGCATCACCCGGGTCATCCCGGTCACCGGCCTCACGACGCCGTTCATGGCGGCCGGTGGTTCGTCCCTCGTCGCCAACTGGATCATCGCCGCGATGCTGCTGCGCCTGACCGATGCAATCCCCGCCGAACAGCGCGTGCAGCAGGGTGCGATCCCGGCTGCTCGTGGTCGCGGGACGACCAGGAAGGAGCGCAGCCGGTGAACCGACAGCTCCGCGGTGTCTCGACCGTCATCGTGCTCATGTTCGTCGCACTCTTCGTGTCGACGACCTCCATCCAGTTCTTCTCGGCCGACTCCCTCCGCGCGGACTCGCGGAACTCCCGGACGATCCTCGCCAGCTACTCCACGAAGCGCGGCGCGATCCTCGTCAACGGCAGTCCCATCGCCGAGTCGACCCCGGTGGACGACCAGTACCAGTACCAGCGGAAGTACACGAACGGCGACCTGTACTCGGCCGTCACCGGGTACTTCACGATCGGCCAGGGCAACTCCGGCATCGAGGGCGCCGAGAACACCGTGCTCTCCGGCAACTCCGACGCCTCGTTCTTCCAGAACCTCAACGCGATCCTGACCGGCCAGGACGTCCAGGGCGACAACGTCAACCTGACGATCGACCCCGACGTCCAGAAGGCCGCGTACGACGCACTGGGCGACAACACCGGCGCCGTCGTCGCGATCCAGCCGAAGACCGGCAAGATCCTCGCGATGGTGTCGAAGCAGAGCTACGACCCGAACACGCTGACGTCGCACGACACGCAGAACGTCATCGACCAGTACAAGGCGCTCGAGTCGAACGCCGCGAAGCCCCTGCAGAACCGGGCCATCGGCGGCGACCTGTACACGCCCGGCTCGGTCTTCAAGCTCGTCGTGGCGTCCGCGGCGCTCGAGGGCGGCAAGTACAACCTCGACTCCGAGTTCCCGAACCCGTCGCGGCTGCAGCTGCCCGGGACGAGCACGTACATCAACAACGCCGAGGGCGGCTCGTGCGGCGGCGGCGACAAGGTCAAGCTGCGCACCGCGATCCAGTACTCGTGCAACATCCCCTTCGCGGAGCTCGGCCAGAAGCTCGGCTACGACGCGATCAAGAGCATGGCCGACAAGTACGGCTTCGGCGACGCGATCGAGGTCCCGATGCGCGCCACCGCCAGCCAGTACCCCGACGTCAGCGACGACACCGCGCAGCTCATGCTGAGCTCGTTCGGCCAGGCCAGCGTCCGCGTGTCCCCGCTGCAGATGGCCATGGTCTCCGCCGGCATCGCGAACGGCGGCAAGGTCATGCAGCCCTCGCTCGTCGACTCGATCACGACGAGCGACCTGAAGACCGTCGAGTCCTTCTCCCCGAAGCAGTACAGCGACCCGCTCTCGGCCTCCGAATCGAGTGACCTCACCGAGGCCATGCAGAGCGTCGTCAGCTCGGGGACCGGCACCAATGCCAAGATCGACGGTGTCGACGTCGCAGGGAAGACGGGCACGGCCGAAGGTGGCACGGGCGATCCCTACACACTCTGGTTCACGGGCTTCGCCCCGGCGAAGGACCCGGAGGTGGCCGTCGCGGTCGTCGTCGGGAACGGCGGCGGACTCGGGCAGTCCGGAGTCGGCAACACGGTCGCGGCCCCGGTCGCGAAGAAAGTCATGGAGGCGGTGCTGAACAAATGAGACCCACCAGCGGACTCACCTTCGGTGGGCGGTACCAACTCTCGTCCCGCGTCGCCATCGGCGGCATGGGAGAGGTGTGGCAGGCCACCGACCTCGTCATCGGCCGGACCGTCGCACTCAAGATCCTCAAGGACGAGTACCTCGGCGACCCGGGCTTCCTCGAGCGCTTCCGCGCCGAGGCCCGTCACGCTGCGCTCGTCAACCACGAGGGCATCGCCAACGTGTTCGACTACGGCGAGGAGGACGGCAGCGCCTACCTCGTGATGGAGCTCGTCCCCGGCGAGGCGCTCTCGACCATGATCGAGCGGGAGCACACGCTGCCGGTCGACAAGGTCCTCGACATCGTCGCGCAGACCGCGAACGCCCTGCAGGCCGCGCACGCCGTCGGGCTCGTGCACCGCGACATCAAGCCGGGCAACCTGCTCATCACGCCGGACGGCCGCGTCAAGATCACCGACTTCGGCATCGCGCGCATCGCCGACCAGGTGCCGCTCACCGCGACCGGACAGGTCATGGGCACCGTCCAGTACCTCTCGCCGGAGCAGGCGAGTGGGCACCCGGCGTCGCCGTCGACCGACATCTACTCGCTCGGCATCGTCGCGTACGAGTGCCTGGCGGGCCGTCGCCCGTTCACGGGCGAGTCGCAGGTCGCGATCGCCATGGCGCACATCAACGAGCAGCCGCCGGCGCTCCCCGGGGACATCCCGGAGCCGGTGTCCGCCCTCGTGATGTCGTGCATCGCCAAGAAGCCGGCCGACCGTCCGGCGACGGCGGCGAACCTGGCCCGTGCGGCGCAGGCGCTCCGCCGTGGGGACGTCGCGGCCGCCACCGTCGCCGTCCCGGCCATCGCCGCCGGCGGCACGGTGGCGTTCAACCCGCCGCAGACGCCGGGGAACGACGCCGCGACGGCGCTCATCGGCACCCAGGCCGGTGCGGTCGCGGGCGGTCCGGGCACCCCGGGCTCGCCGGTCGACGGCGAGGACGAGGAACCGAAGAAGAAGCGCGCCTGGATCTGGTGGGTCGTGGGCATCGTCGCGGTGCTCATCATCGCCGGTGTCGTCGGCGCGTTCGCCCTGAACAGCAACGGTCAGCCGGAGCCGACCAAGTCCGCGACGACGCGCAGCGCGACGCCGAAGCCGTCCAACACCCCGACGCCGTCTCCGACCGAGACGCGCGTGACCGTGAACTCGGCGGACTTCGTCGGGCTGTCGGTCGCCGACGCGCAGGCCAAGCTCGAGGCGCTGAACCTCACCTCCCGCGTCGAGGACGGCGACCCCGCCCCGAAGCCCGAGCAGGCGAACACCGTCCAGTCGATCAGCCCCACCGGCAGCCTGGCGCCCGGCTCGCTCGTCGTGCTGCAGCAGTACACGGCGCAGCCGACGGTCAACCAGCCGAACTCGGCGTCCCCGGGTGCGGTGTCCGCCGACGGCGTGGTGACCTTCAGCTGGGCGGCGGCGACGTGCCCGACCGGGTACACCGTGTCGTCGTACGCGTACACGATCACCGGCGGCAAGGACGCCTCGAGCCAGACCTCGGGCACCCTCGACGCCGACCACCGATCGGTCACCGTGCAGATCGACAAGATCGACACCTCGGCCTCGCTGAGCTACACCGTGACGTGCGGCAACCTCGCGGCGTCGGCTGCGTCCGAGGCCGCGTCGAGTGACGCCTGGCAGGCCACGGACGAGCCGACGACCGACCCGACCGACGGCAACAACCCGAGCGCTGGCCCGCAGGACGGCAACTGACCGACCCCCGGACGGGGGCTCGCGACACCGTTGCGTAACGGTTCGGTCGAGCCCCCCGTCACCAGCCTCTCACCAGCGAAGCCTGCCGTACACTTGCCCGGACGGACATTCGGAGGAGTACGTGCCAGAAGGTGTGACCGCGGGGATCACCCTCCTCGCCAACCGCTACGAGATCGGTGACGTCATCGGTCGGGGCGGCATGGCCACTGTGCATCTGGGCAACGACACCCGGCTCGGACGCAAGGTGGCAGTGAAGCTGCTGAAGCCCAGCCTCGCCAACGACCCGGCGTTCCGCACGCGCTTCCGCCAGGAAGCCCAGGCGGCCGCCCGCATGGCCCACCCCACCATCGTCCGCGTCTACGACGCCGGCGAAGAGACCGTCACCGAGACCTCCGGTGCCGAGGTGCAGGTGCCCTTCATCGTCATGGAGTACGTCGAGGGCCGTCCGCTCTCCGACATCATCGGCGAGGGCCCGGTCGCCCCGGACGAAGCCGTGCGCATCACCGAGGGCATCCTCACCGCGCTCGAGTACTCCCACCGTGCCGGCGTCGTGCACCGCGACATCAAGCCCGCGAACGTCATGGTGACGCACTCCGGCCAGGTGAAGGTCATGGACTTCGGCATCGCCCGCGCCATCACCGACACCTCCGCGACGGTCGCCCAGACGACCTCGATCCTCGGTACCGCGTCGTACTTCTCCCCGGAACAGGCCCGCGGCGAGACCGTCGACGCCCGTACCGACGTCTACTCCACCGGTGTCGTGTTCTTCGAGCTGCTCACCGGCCGCCCGCCGTTCCTCGGCGACACCCCCGTCGCCGTCGCGTACCAGCACGTCAGCGAACAGCCCGTCGCGCCGTCGTCCCTCACGCCCGAGGTCTCGCCGGCGCTCGACGCGGTCACGCTGCACGCCCTGGTGAAGGACCGCACGCGCCGCTACCAGAACGCGGCGGAGTTCCGGACGGAACTGCAGCAGGCCGCGGCGGGCAAGGTCCCCGCGTCGACCCGCAAGCTGCAGCAGCAGGCCGCCCACGACGCCTCGACCGTGCTGTTCGGGGTGAACCCCCGGACGACCTCGAACCCCGCGGTGGCCTTCCGCGAGCTCGACGACGACACCGCCGAGCACCGCCCGCAGCGCACCCAGAACCGGCCGCCCGTCGCCTGGATCTGGGTCGGCATCATCCTGACCGCGGCGGTCATCGTGGCGGTCGTGTTCTTCGTCGCGAACCTCGGTCCGGGCAAGCCTCCCGTCACGTCCTCGGTCAGCGTGCCGAACGTCGTCGGTGCGACCTACGACTCCGCGGCCTCCGCGCTCGGCAAGAAGGACCTCGTCCCCGTCAAGGTCGAGGAGAACTCCGACGACGTCGACCGGGGATCGGTCATCCGCACCGAGCCCGGCTCCGGCACGAACGTCGCGCGCAAGCAGAACGTCCGCGTGATCGTCTCGCTCGGCCCCGAACAGGTCGCCGTCCCGGACCTCGCGGGGCAGGCGCAGGACGCAGCGCAGAAGACCCTCGAGCAGGCGGGCTTCGCCGTCGGTGCGATCAACTCCGACTACTCGCCCGACGTGCCCGAGGGGACGGTCATGAGCACCGATCCGGCCGCCTCGTCGCAGCACACCAAGGGCACGGTGGTGAACCTGACGGTGTCGAACGGCAAGGTCGAGTTGCCGAACGTCACCCAGCAGCCGTTCTCCACGGCGAACGCGACCCTCGCCCAGCTGGGGCTGAAGGTCACGCCGGCGCCGTCCTACTCGTGCATCGGCGGTACCGTGACGCAGCAGAGCGCCCCCGCCGGCGACATCGCGCAGGGCAGCACCGTGACGCTCACGTACTGCGCCGGCTCGGCGCAGCCCTCGCAGCCGCCAGCGACGGATGCACCCGCCGACGGTGGTAAAGACGGCGGCGACGACGGTCAGTGACTTGTCCGCGTCCTGACGGATGCTCCGCGGCGGGGGTGCGCCGCGCCTCCCGTCCGGCGTCGTGCCGGCCTGCCTTCCCGGAGGCGCGGCTCGACCCCGCCACGTCCCGACCGTCCCGCAGGGCGGTCGCGTCAGTGGCCCGCCGCTGTCAGGCCCGGTGAGCCGCGATGAGCGGGTTCAGGCCCGCAGCGCGTTCCGCTGCACCGGCGAGGCCGGTCGTCTCGAGCCAGTTGCCGACCATCCGGTAGCCGCCCTCGGTGAGGACCGACTCCGGGTGGAACTGCACGCCGTACACGGGGTGCTCGCGGTGCTGCACGCCCATGATGACGCCGCCACCGGTCCGGGCCGTCACGGTGAGCTCGTCGGGGACCGTGCCGTCGACGATCGCGAGCGAGTGGTACCGCGTCGCCGTGAAGGGATGCGGGACGCCCGCGAAGAGGGGGCTGTCGTCGTGGTCGACCTGCGAGGTCTTGCCGTGCATGAGTTCCTCGGCGTGGGTGACCGTCGCACCGAGCGCCTCGGCGATGGCCTGGTGGCCGAGGCACACACCGAGCAGGGGCTTGTCCGCGGCGATGGCGGCGTGCACGGTCTCGACGGAGACGCCGGCGTCCGCGGGCGTCCCGGGGCCGGGAGACAGGAGCACACCGTCGTACTCGGCGATGCGGTCGGCGATCTCGGACGCGGGGAAGGCGTCGTTCCGGACCACGTCGGTCTCCGCCCCGAGCTGCTGCACGTAGCCGTTCAGCGTGTAGACGAAGCTGTCGTAGTTGTCGACGACGAGGATCTTGGTCATGGTCGGTTCACCGTACTCGTGGGGGATGTGTGAGGCGGGCTGAGAGGCTTCCCACACCCGCGGTCACGGTAGGATACCGGCCATGGCCAAGGACAAGGACCGCACCAAGCCCGCCCGGACGACCCGAGCCGACTCGGTCGACACCGCGGGGGACCAGCCGAACCCCGTGTGGTTCAAGCCGGTCATGTTCGGTTTCATGCTCATCGGCCTCGCCTGGGTGATCGTCTTCTACATCTCGAACACGACCCTGCCGGTGCCGTCCCTCGGTTCGTGGAACATCCTCATCGGCTTCGGCATCATGTTCGTCGGCTTCCTGATGACCACGCGCTGGCGGTAGCACCCCGGCCACACACCTCTCGACGCCCGTCGCACCTGCTGGTGCGGCGGGCGTCGTCGTTCGTGCCGTTGTCCACAGTGAACTCGCCCCGCCGTGGCCCTTGTCCCCACCTCCGCGCGCGTTCTCCACAGTTCTCCACACTCTCCACACACCCATCCACACCCCCGTCCCGGAGTTATCCACAGCGGACTCCACAGTGGGGATAATCACATGCGTGTAACTCACCGCGTTCTCCACAGCTGTGGACAACTCAGTCGTGCACGTGTGGAAAAGCCCCCGGGGACGCACGAACGCCCCGCCGCTGAGCGACGGGGCGTCCGGTGGTGCTGCTGTGCGGCTGTGCGGCTGTCAGCCGATCGTCACCGCGTACCCGACGGCGGTCAAGGCGATGCCCACGACCGCGGCGGCCACGAGCAGTGCGATCTGCAGCGGACGCTGGCGGATGTTGCGGGTCCGTGCGAACACGAAACCGACCACGAAGCCGCCGATGATCCCGCCGACGTGCGCCTGCCACGAGATGTTCGTGCCCGGCAGGAACCCCACGACGAGGTTGAGTCCCATGATGACCAGCAGCTGCACGGCGTTGTTGCCGAGACTGCGCTGCAGGACGAAGAACGCCGCGAACAGCCCGAAGATCGCGCCGGACGCTCCGACCACCCACGTGCCGGGGGCCAGGAACGTCACGAGCATCGACCCGAAGATCCCGGTGATGAAGTAGAGCGCCAGGAACCGCCACGCCCCGAGCATGTTCTCGAGCATCCGGCCGAAGATCCACAGCGCCCACATGTTGAACAGGATGTGGAAGAGGCCCGAGTGCACGAAGAGCACCGTCACCGCTCGCCACGGCTGCGAGGGCAGGAGCAGCGAGTTGTAGGCGAACAGGTTCGTGAAGAACCCGCCCGAGACCTGGTCGAGCAACCAGATCGCGACCGAGACGGCGACGATCACGACCGTCGCCTTCTGGTCAAGCATGGCGAAGCGCCTCCGGGCGACCGTCAGCCCGCTGGGGCCTCCGGACGCCCGACGGTTCGCCTGGAACTGCGCACGCTGCTCGCGCACGCACTCAGGGCAGTGCACCCCGACCGCCGCCGGCGTCTGGCACTCCGGGCAGATCGTCCGCCCGCAGCGCTGGCAGAGCACGAAGCTCTGCCGGTCCGGATGCCGGTAGCAGGTGTTGTTCGGGTTGTACGCCTGATCGGTCACGTGGTGGCTCAGACGTCCTCGACGTCGATGCTCTGGATGACGACGTCCTCGAGCGGCTTGTCACGGCCGTCGGTCGCCACACCCTCGATCGCGTCGACGACCGCGCGGGACTCGTCGTCCGCGACCTCGCCGAAGATGGTGTGCTTGCCCTGCAGCCACGGCGTCGCCACCGTGGTGATGAAGAACTGCGAGCCGTTGGTGCCGCGGCCGCCCTGGATGCCGGCGTTCGCCATGGCGAAGATGTACGGGTTCTGGAAGGTGAGCTCCGGGTGGATCTCGTCGTCGAAGCGGTAGCCCGGTCCGCCGATGCCCTGACCGAGCGGGTCGCCGCCCTGGATCATGAAGTCCTTGATGATGCGGTGGAAGACGACACCGTCGTACAGCTTGTCGGTCGAGACCTTGCCGGTGCCGGGGTGGGTCCACTCCTGCTTGCCCGTCGCGAGGTCGACGAAGTTCTTGACGGTCTTCGGAGCGTGGTTGCCGAACAGGTTGACGCGGATGTCGCCCTTGTTCGTGTGGATCGTTGCGACAGCGGTGTGCAGAGACATGTTCCGATTCTCGCATGTACTGCTGACGGTCAGACGGATCACACAGGTGAGGCTCCGTGACCTGTCAGGCACTGCGGTGGCAGGATGGGGTCACGCCGTTCCGATGGAGGTACCAGATGACGACGATCGAGATCCCGCGCAAGCGCCGGAAGCAGATCAAGAAGCTCAAGGGCCAGACCGCCTCGCTCCTCGGCGAGCAGCGCAAGGTCCTCGAGCACGCGAACGCGATCCTTGCGGAGGCGCGGTCCCACGCCGTGGACACCGCTCGCAAGGACATCGCTCCGCGAGTGCAGAACGCGATCGACAACGGCATCCGTCCGGCTGTCGCCACGGGGGTGCACGCTGCCACGAGTGCAGCGCAGAATGCTTCGCACCGCTTCCAGTCCGAGGTCGTCCCCGGACTCGTCGCGACGGCGGGCTCGGTCCTCAGCGTGGGTGACCTCGCGAAGGACCCCCGCGTCAAGAAGATCGTGAAGAACGCCCAGAAGAAGGGCAAGAAGGCCAAGAAGGCTGCGGAGAAGTACGTGCCGCACCAGAAGAAGGGCATCGGCTTCGGCGGTGTCGCGCTGATCGTGGTCGGTGTCGTGGCCGTGGCGGGCGCCGCCTACGCCGCGTACCAGACGCTCCGCGCGGACGACGACCTGTGGGTCGCCGACGACGCTGACACGGCGGAGAAGCCTGCCGTCTGACCTCCCGGTTCGCACGAAGGGCCCCGGCACGCGCCGGGGCCCTTCGTCGTCCGTGGGCCAGCGGCTCGAGGGCTTGGCCGGAGCGGCGAGCGGGCAGAATACGTCCCGTTCACCGCGCCGAAGCGGCCGTTCGTGCCCGCTCGACGCCCGACGCACGGCATGTCGTGCCCACTCGCCGGCCCGGCGTCGGCCCGGCGATGGACGGGAGGCGCGGGTCGGCCCCGCCCCGCGCCTCCCGTCCGCCGTCGCGTTCGGCCCACCCCGCCACGCGGCGAGGTCGCACGACCCGCCACGCACGTCCACCGGGGTCCACCCGGAGCCGTGTCGCGGTCGCACGACGCGCCGCTCACGTCCACCGAGGTCCCGCAAACGGCCGCCAAGCCGGCGCGAGATGCCACAATCGGCACACCTCGAGCCCGAAACCGACCGGTCCCACGACGCGAGAACGTCGCGCAACGGAACCGATCGCGGAGCGGCGCGCCGAAGGCGCAGACGAACACGACGACCGAACGAGGCGAAGCGAGGAACGAGCGGAGCATCGCTCACGCCGAGGGAGTGGAGCCTGGGAGAATCGAACTCCCGACATCCTGCTTGCAAAGCAGGCGCTCTACCAACTGAGCTAAGGCCCCGTGACACCCATCGTACGGAGTGTCGGAGGAAGTGGTGGGGCTACAAGGACTTGAACCTTGGACCTCTTCGTTATCAGCGAAGCGCTCTAACCGCCTGAGCTATAGCCCCTCAGACCGGATGAAAGCCTACCGTACGGATCTCGCAGAACGAAATCGAGACGGTCGGCCCATCCGGCCCGGGTGTGTCAGTTGTTCGTGAAGCCGACGAGCAAGCCGCCGGTGATCCGCACACTGAGGTTGTAGAGGACACTCACGATGGCGCCGAGCACGGTGCCGACGACCACGTTGAGGATGCCCACGACGATGGAGAACCCGAGCACCTGGCCCAGCGAGAACTGGTCCATGATCGAGTAGTTGTTCTGCCCGGTGACGTCCTTCAGCAGGGCGTCGATCTGGGTGAAGACACCGGTCTGGTTCAGGATGACCCACACCAGCGCGGTGGCGACGACGATCACGATCGAGCCGGCCAGGGCGATGAGGAAGCTGAGCTTCACCATCGACCAGAAGTCGACGTACACGAGCCGCAGTCGCACCTGACGGGTGCCGACGGGCCGCTTCGCCTTCTTCTGGAGCTTCTCGGCGACACTACTCATTGCTTGACTGGTCCTCTCCGGCCACGGTGTCCGTGGGCACTGTGTCGGCGGGGTCGGCGGCCGCTTCGTCCGGGCTGACCGTCTCCACCGGGCCCGCAGGCTCGATCTCGGCGTCGTCCTGGTCGTCCAGGTTCCGCTCTGTGTTCCGGGCCACCGCGATGATCCGGTCGTTCTCCGCGAACCTCGCGAAGACCACACCCATCGTGTCGCGACCCTTGGCGGGCACCTCGGCCACGGCAGACCTTACCACCTTGCCCGATTGCAGCACGACGAGCACCTCGTCGTCCTCGCCCACGATGAGAGCACCCACAAGGTCGCCCCGGTCAGCGGCCAGCTTGGCCACCTTGATGCCGAGACCACCACGGCCCTGCACGCGGTACTGGTCGACCGACGTGCGCTTGGCGTAGCCACCCTCGGTCATGACCCACACGTAGCCGTCGTCCGAGACGACCCGGGCTGCGAGCAGCGAGTCGTCGTCGCGGAAGGACATGCCCTTCACGCCGGAGGTCGATCGACCCATCGGGCGCAGGGTGTCGTTCGTCGCGGTGAAGCGCAGCGACATGCCGTGCTTCGACACGAGCAGGAGGTCGTCGTGCTCGTCGACGAGGAGTGCCTGCACCAGGGTGTCGCCGTCGCGCAGGTTGATCGCGATGATGCCACCGGTGCGGTTCGTGTCGTACTCGGTGAGCGGGGTCTTCTTCACGAGACCGTGCGCCGTGGCGAGCACGAGGTACTGCGCCGCCTCGTAGTCGCGGATGTCGAGCACCTGCTGGATCTGCTCGTCCGGCTGCATGGCGAGCAGGTTCGCGACGTGCTGACCCTTGGCGTCGCGGCTGGCCTCCTGCAGCTCGTAGGCCTTGGCGCGGTAGACCCGCCCCTTGTCCGTGAGGAAGAGGAGCCAGTGGTGCGTCGTCGTCACGAAGAAGTGCTCGACGATGTCGTCGGCGCGCAGCTGCGCACCCTTGACCCCGCGGCCGCCGCGGTGCTGCGAGCGGTAGTTGTCGCTGCGCGTCCGCTTGACGTACCCGCCGCGGGTGATGGTGACGACCATCTCCTCTTCGGGGATGAGGTCCTCGATGGACATGTCGCCGTCGAAGCCGAGCAGGATCTCGCTGCGGCGGTCGTCGCCGAACCGCTCGACGATCTCCTCGAGCTCGTCGCCGATGATCGTGCGCTGACGCGTCTCCGACGCGAGGATGTCCTGGAAGTCGGCGATCTTGCGCTCGAGCTCCTCGGCCTCGTCGTGGATCTTCTGGCGCTCGAGGGCGGCGAGACGACGGAGCTGGAGCTCGAGGATCGCGCGCGCCTGGATCTCGTCGACGGACAGCAGGTCCATCAGGCCGGTGCGGGCCTCTTCGACGTCGGGCGACCGGCGGATGAGCGCGATGACCTCGTCGAGGGCGTCGAGCGCGGCCAGGTAGCCACGGAGGATGTGGGCGCGCTTCTCGGCCTCGCGCAGCCGGAACTGGGTGCGGCGGACGATGACGTCGATCTGGTGGTCGACCCACGCCGAGATGAACCCGTCGAGCGCGAGGGTGCGGGGCACGCCGTCGACGATCGCGAGCATGTTCGCGCCGAAGTTCTCCTGCAGCTGCGTGTGCTTGTACAGGTTGTTGAGGACGACCTTGGCGACGGCGTCGCGCTTGAGCACGATGACGAGGCGCTGACCGGTACGACCCGAGGTCTCGTCGCGGATGTCCGCGATGCCGGCGAGCTTGCCGTCCTTCACGCCCTCGGCGATACGGATCGCGAGGTTGTCGGGGTTCACCTGGTACGGGAGCTCGGTGACGACGAGGCAGGTGCGACCCTGGATCTCCTCGACGTTGACGACCGCACGCATCGTGATCGAGCCACGACCGGTGCGGTAGGCGTCCTGGATGCCCTTCGTGCCGAGGATCTGCGCCCCGGTCGGGAAGTCCGGGCCCTTGATCCGCTGCATGAGCGCGCCGAGGAGCTCTTCACGCGTGGCGTCGGGGTGCTCGAGCGCCCACTTGGCGCCCGCGGCGACCTCGCGCAGGTTGTGCGGCGGGATGTTCGTCGCCATGCCGACCGCGATGCCGACGGACCCGTTGACCAGCAGGTTCGGGAAGCGTGCCGGCAGGATCGCGGGCTCCTGCGTGCGACCGTCGTAGTTGTCCTGGAAGTCGACGGTGTCCTCGTCGATGTCCCGGACCATCTCCATGGCGAGCGGCGCCATCTTGGTCTCGGTGTACCGCGGGGCAGCGGCGCCGTCGTTGCCCGGGGAACCGAAGTTGCCCTGGCCGAGCGCGAGCGGGTACCGGAGCGACCACGGCTGCACCAGGCGGACGAGGGCGTCGTAGATCGCGCTGTCACCGTGCGGGTGGAACTGCCCCATGACGTCGCCGACGACGCGCGAGCACTTCGAGAAGGCCCGGTCGGGACGGTAGCCGCCGTCGAACATCGCGTAGATCACGCGGCGGTGCACCGGCTTCAGTCCGTCACGGACCTCGGGCAGGGCACGACCGACGATGACGCTCATCGCGTAGTCGAGGTACGAGCGCTGCATCTCGAGCTGCAGGTCGACCTGCGAGATGCGGTCACCGGAGACGACGATGTCCCCGCTGTCGCCGTGGACGATCTCGGGCTGCTCGTCGGCGCCGTTCTCGTTGTCGTCAGCCATGTGGCTTCGTTCCCTTTCTGGACAGCCTGGAGGCTGTGGTTCCGTCAGTCGCGCCGGGCGCGACCACAGGTGGTCAGGACTGGTCCGCGCGACTCACGCCGCGCCTCCAGGCCAGGATCAGATGTCCAAGAACCGGACGTCCTTCGCGTTCTGCTGGATGAACTGGCGACGGGACTCGACGTCCTCACCCATCAGCGTCGCGAAGACGCTGTCCACCGCGGCGGCGTCCTCGAGCGTGACCTGCAGGAGCGTCCGGGTGTCCGGGTTCATCGTGGTGTCCCACAGCTCCTTGTAGTCCATCTCGCCGAGACCCTTGTAGCGCTGGATCCCGTTGTCCTTCGGGATGCGCTTGCCGGCGGCGAGGCCGGCCTGCATCAGGGCGTCGCGCTCCCGGTCGCTGAACACGTACTCGTGCGCCGAGTTCGACCACTTCAGGCGGTAGAGCGGCGGCTGCGCGAGGTACACGTAGCCGCGCTCGATGAGCGGCCGCATGTAGCGGAACAGCAGGGTGAGGAGCAGGGTCGTGATGTGCTGGCCGTCGACGTCGGCATCGGCCATCAGCACGATCTTGTGGTACCGGGCCTTGTCCGGGTCGAAGTCCTCGCCGATGCCGGCGCCGAACGCCGTGATCATCGACTGGATCTCCTGGTTGGCCAGGGCACGGTCGAGGCGGGCCTTCTCGACGTTGAGGATCTTGCCGCGCAACGGCAGGATCGCCTGCGTCATCGGGTTGCGACCCTGCACGGCGGAACCACCGGCGGAGTCACCCTCGACCATGAAGATCTCGGAGACCGTCGGGTCCTTCGACTGGCAGTCCTTGAGCTTGCCGGGCATGCCGCCCGACTCGAGGAGGCCCTTGCGACGGGTGGTCTCGCGCGCCTTGCGTGCGGCGAGACGGGCCTGCGAGGCCTGGATCGCCTTGCGCACGACGTCGCGGGCCTGCGTCGGGTTGCTCTCGAACCAGTGGGTGAGCTCGGTGCCGACGACGCGCTGGACGAAGCCCTTCGCCTCGGTGTTGCCGAGCTTGGTCTTCGTCTGCCCCTCGAACTGCGGTTCGCCGAGCTTCACGGAGATGACGGCCGTCAGCCCTTCACGGATGTCGTCACCCGTGAGGTTGTCGTCCTTCTCCTTGATGATCTTCGCCTCGCGCGCGTACTTGTTGACCAGGTACGTCAGCGCCGCGCGGAAGCCCTCTTCGTGGGTGCCGCCCTCGTGCGTGTTGATCGTGTTCGCGAAGGTGTGGACGCTCTCCTGGTAGGAGGTGTTCCACTGCATCGCGACCTCGAGCGCGATCTTGCGCTCCGGGTCCTCGGCCTCGAAGCCGATGACGTCCGGGTGCACCAGGTCGGCCTTCTTCTGGGCGTTGAGGTACTCGACGTAGTCGGCGAGGCCACGCTCGTAGAGGAAGGAGTCGTGCCGTGCCTCTTCACCCTCGGCCGGGGTGCGCTCGTCGGTCAGGGTGATCCGCAGGCCCTTGTTGAGGAAGGCCATCTGCTGGAAGCGCGTGCGCAGGGTCTCGTAGTCGAAGACGACGGTCTCGAAGATGTCGGCGTTCGGCCAGAAGGTGATCGTGGTGCCGTGGCCGTCGTCTTCCTCGTCCTTCGACAGGGGCGCGACCGGGACGCCGTCGGTGTAGCTCTGGCGCCAGACGTGGCCCTGCTGGCGGACCTCGACGTCGAGCTCGGAGCTCAGCGCGTTGACGACCGACGAACCGACGCCGTGCAGGCCGCCGGACACCGCGTACGCGCCGCCGCCGAACTTGCCGCCGGCGTGCAGGACGGTGAGCACGACCTGGACGGTCGAGACGCCCTCGGCAGCGTGGATCCCGACGGGGATGCCACGGCCGTTGTCGACCACGCGGACGCCGCCGTCTTCGCGGATGGTGACGTTGATCGTGTCGCAGTAGCCCGCGAGCGCTTCGTCGACGGAGTTGTCGACGATCTCCTGCACGAGGTGGTGCAGACCGCGGGGACCGGTCGACCCGATGTACATGCCCGGACGCTTCCGGACGGCTTCGAGTCCCTCGAGCACCTGGATCTGGTCTGCGCCGTACGCTGGATCGCTCTGCGGGGTCGCCTCGCCGGACGAGTTCTGTCGGTCGTCGTCAGATCCGGATGTCATTCGAAGGTGCTCCTGCCTGCGCGCGGAACACCCGCGCACTGCACCTCTCAGTCTACCGCAGGACCCCCTCCTCCGAGGGCGGATTCCGGCCGTGGACGGCCTTTTTTCGTCCTCCCGGACGATTTCGTCGCCCTACCCGTAAGTGTCGCGGGGACCGCGCCCCTGAACCGTCCTGGGACCGCGTTTCCAGGTGGGGGCGTCGGGGCCCGAAACCCGGATCGACTGCACCCCCGCCTCGGGGTGCCGCTCGGCGATGGTCGTCGTGACGGTGCTGCGCATCAGTCGGAGCTGGGTCGCCCAGGCCGTCGAGTCGCACCGGATGACGAGTGCACCGTCGTCGATGGTCACGGGTCGGGAGTGCTTCGCGAGTTCCTCGCCCACCACGGCGGGCCAGTCCACGAACAGCTCGGACCGGGCGAGGGGCTCGGTCCAGCCCAGTTCCTGTGCGAGCGAACCGACGACGTCGCCGAGTCCGGCGGGCTCGCGACCGCGACCGTAGGGCACGGAATCGGGGTCGAGTCCCTTCATGCGGCGCCGGCGCGCGTCGACGCCGCGCTTCGAGGGGTCGCCGAAGACGGCGCGGAGATGCCGGTAGACCCGCGAGGGCTCGGTCGGCTTCGACGGCTTCGGCATCAGACGCCGGCTTCCGCCGGGTGGTCGCCCGGGTCCTCGGTCGGACTGCAGGCGCGGCTCGGCTCCGCCTCGTCGGTCACGATCGTGCCCGCTTCGATCCGGACCGTGTGCGCGGCCAGCTGCTCGGGCACGTCACCGAACACCGCCGCGGTGATGAGCACCTGCTCGTAGTCGGCGACCGCCCCGGCCAGGCGTTCCCGACGCGACTCGTCGAGTTCGGCGAACACGTCGTCGAGGATGATGATCGGATCCCCCAGGCTCGACTCGGCGCGGAGGATCGACGCACTGGCCAGCTGCACGGCGAGTGCGAACGACCACGACTCCCCGTGACTGGCGTAGCCGCGGGCAGGTAACCCGTTCAGCTGGAAGAGAACGTCGTCGCGGTGCGGACCGACGAGCGTCAGGCCGCGGTCGAGCTCGTCGCGTCGACGCCGTTCGAGTGCCGCGCGGAACGCATCGGCAGCCGCGGTGACGGTGACCGGCTCGTCGGGTGTCCCGAGGACGGGATCCGTCGCGGCCGCGTCCTCCGGGTCGCCGCCGCGGACGCTCAGGACTCCGGTGATCGACGCCTCGTGCCGTTCGCCGGCGACGGTCGCGTAGGCCTCGGCCACGAACGGGGCGAGCCGCCGGGTGAGGTGGTCACGGGCGGCGATGATCTCGGCGCCGAACGCCACGAGCCGCTCGTCCCAGACGTCGAGCGTCGCGAGCGAACCCGCCTTCGCACCGGTCGCCCGGGCCGACTTCAACAGGGTGTTCCGCTGCCGGAGCGTCCGGTCGTAGTCGGCGAGGACGCCCTGCATGCGCGGGGCGATCTGCCCGAGGAGTTCGTCGAGCATCCGGCGTCGGCCGGCCGGTTCGCCCCGGACCAGCGCGAGGTCCTCGGGCGCGAAGAGGACGCTCGTGCAGTAGCGCGGGAGCTCGCGGGGCTTGATGGCCGAGCGGTTCACCTGCGCCCGGTTCGAGCCGGTGCGGTTGATCTGGACCTCGGCGAGGATGCTGCGGTCCTCGTGCGCGAGCCGAGCGCGGACGATCGCCGCGTCGCAGCCCTGCCGCACGAGTGCCGCGTCCGTCGGGACCCGGTGCGACCCGAGGGTGGAGAGGTAGCCGATCGCCTCGACGAGGTTGGTCTTGCCCTGTCCGTTCCGGCCGACGAACAGGTTCGGCCCGCGTGCGAGGTCGACCTCGGCCTCCCGGTAGTTCCGGAAGTCCGTGAGTTGCAGGTGGTCGACGTGCACGCGGGCCGTGGCCGGGTTGCCCCGGTTGGACTACGCCTTCTTGACGGCGTGGCCGCCGAACTGGTTGCGGAGCGCCGCGACGGCCTTCATCGTCGGGGACTCACTGCCCTGACGCGAGACGAAGCGGGCGAACATCGCCGCGGAGAGCGCGGGCATCGGCACCGCGAGCTCGATCGCCTCTTCGAGGGTCCAGCGACCCTCGCCCGAGTCGTCGACGTAGCCCTCGAGCTCGTCGAGCTTCGGGTCCTCGTTGATCGCGAGGACGAGGAGGTCGAGCAGCCAGGAGCGGACGACCGTACCGCGCTGCCATCCGGCGAAGACCGCCGGGACGTCGTGGACGATGTCCTTGGCCTCGAGGAGCTCGTAGCCCTCGCCGTAGGCCTGCATGATCGCGTACTCGATGCCGTTGTGGACCATCTTCGCGTAGTGACCAGCGCCGACGCCGCCGGCGTGCGAGAAGCCCTCTTCGCGCGGGCCCTCGGGACGGAGCGCGTCGAAGACCGGCATGGCGAACTCGACGTCCTCGGGGGCGCCGCCCACCATGAGGCCGTAGCCGTTGTCCTTGCCCCAGACGCCACCGGAGACGCCGGCGTCCATGTAGCGGATGCCCTTGGCGTCGAGCTGCTTGGCGTGCACCTCGTCGTCGAGCCACTTCGAGTTGCCGCCGTCGATCACGAGGTCGCCCTCGCTCAGGACGTTCGACAGGTCGGTGATCACGTCGTCGGTGATCTTGCCGTGCGGGACCATGACCCACACGAGCTTCTTGCCCTCGGGGAGCGCCGCGGCGAGTGCGCCGAGGTCGGCGACGTCCGAGACGGCGGGGTTCGCGTCGTAGCCGGTGACCTCGATGCCTGCGTTGCGGAGACGGGCACGCATGTTGTTGCCCATGCGACCGAGGCCGACAAGACCGATGTGCATGATTTCCTCTTCTGTTCGTCGTCGCGCTGATGCAGGGATGGCGCGTCAGCGCAGTGTTCGGCTGTTGCGCTTACCGCAGCAGGAGATTGGGCTGCAGCAGGTACCGGTATCCGTCCGCGGCCGGGGCCTCTTGCGAGGTCTGGCCGGTGATGAGCACCGGGCCCGGCTTGTTGGGGTTCTCCGTCTTGGTGAAGGAGATCCGGACGAACTCGGAGTGCACCGCGTTCAACCCGTCCAGGAGGAAGGCGGGCTTCAGCGAGACCACCGTTTCCTCACCGGTCAGCAACGCACTGATCGACTCTGACGCCTGCGCTTGTTCGGAACCGATCGCTTCGAGCGTGAGCCCGTCGACCGTGAAGGAGAACCGGAGGGCGGCTTCGCGCTCCAGGACGAGGGAGACCCGTCGGACCGCCTCGACCAGTTCCGCGGTGTTGATCACCGCGTGGTCCTGGACGGTCTCGGGGAAGAGCCGGCGGACCGGCGGGTAGTTGCCCTTGATGAGCAGCGACGTGACGGTCTTGTCGTCCGCGTGGAACGCGATGAGCTCGCGGTCGGACGAGCCGCTGATCGACACCGAGACGGTGGACGCCGAGCCGAACGTGCGGCCCACCTCTTGCAGGGTGCGGGCCGGGACGAGCGCGTGCAGCGGGTCCGACCCGACGCGGCCGGAGTCCCACGCGATGGTGCGGACGGCGACACGGTAGCGGTCCGTCGCGATCAGCGAGAGGTCGTTGTCGCCGACCTCGAGCTGGACGCCGGTGATCACGGGGGTGACGTCGTCGCGGCTGGCGGCGACGGCGACCTGGGACACGGCTTCGGAGAAGGCGTCGCCGGGGATCACGCCGGTCTGCTCGCCGATCTCGGGGAGCGTCGGGTACTCCTCGACCGGCATGGACAGCAGCGTGAAGTGCGCCGAACCGCAGGTGACCGAGATCTTCGAGTCCTCGGTGGTGAAGGTGACCGGGGCGTTCGGCAGGCGGCTCGCGATGTCGTTGAGGAGCCGGCCGGAGACGAGCACCGTGCCGGGGTCGTCGATCTGCGCGGCGATGGACGTCTGCGCCGAGACCTCGTAGTCGAACGACGAGAGCGTGAGTCGATCGCCGTCGGCGTGGATGAGGACGCCCGAGAGGATCGGGAGGGTCGTGCGCTGTGGGAGGAGCTTCACCGCGAAGGAGACGGCTTCGGAGAAGACGTCCCGCTTGACCTCGAACTTCACAGCTGGAACCCCTGTCGATCGGTTGGACTGTCCGGCCGCCCCATTGTGGCACAGCCCGGCGAGGCCCGGATTTCTTGTCATCCCGCCGTCCACAAGGTTGGCCCGCTGAGATCAATCGTTAACCAGGAGTAATGGTGTTAACGCCTGTGCACACTGTGGATAACCCTGTTAACACCGCTTGTCCACAGGGAACTACACACGTGTGAGTTGTGAGTGGTGTGTGGGAGGTGTCTGGATGAATGAATCTCATCTATCCACTTCCATCCCCAGTCTCCACAGGTGGCCCCTCCGCTGTGAACAACCGACCGGCGTGTCCTCCACAGTTATCCACAGGCTTTCCACACTGTGTGAAGTCCGGCGCATGGAACCGTCTCAGATGGTGGATGCGCGCGGAAGCAGGCCGATCTGACGGTCGTCAGCCGCGCCTCCAGGGCCGTGCCAGATGTGCGCAGCGCGACGCAACGCGACGTGCGTCAGCGGTAGCGGCGGTCCTGCTTGATGCGGCTGGTCAGCTCCGTGACCTGGTTGTAGATCGAGCGACGCTCCTTCATGAGCTCCGCGATCTTCTTGTTGGCGTACATGACCGTGGTGTGGTCCCGGTTGCCGAAGAGCTGTCCGATCTTCGGCAGCGACAGGCTCGTCATCTCACGGCAGAGGTACATCGCGATCTGCCGCGCCGTGGCGATCGCCTGCGAGCGGGAGGACCCGTAGAGGTCGTCGACGGAGAGCTTGAAGTACTCCGCGGTGTGGTTGATGATGTCCGTCGGCGCGATCACGTTGTCGTCGTCGAGTGTGATGAGGTCCTTGAGGACCGTCTGCACCAGGGCCATGTCGACGGCCGTCCGGTTCAGGCTCGCGAACGCCGTGACGCGGATCAGGGTGCCCTCGAGCTCCCGGATGTTGCTCGACACCTTCGACGCGATGAACTCGAGGATGTCGTCGGGCACCTGCAGGTGGTCGGACTGCGCCTTCTTGCGGAGGATCGCGATGCGGGTCTCGAGGTCCGGCGCCTGGACGTCGGTGATGAGGCCCCACTCGAAGCGGGAGCGCATCCGGTCCTCGAACCCGGTCAGGTGCTTCGGCGCGACGTCCGACGTGATGACGACCTGCTTGTTGTGGTCGTGCAGCGTGTTGAAGGTGTGGAAGAACGCCTCTTGCGTGGAGTCCTTGCCCTGC
The DNA here is from genome assembly GCF_001865105.1 of Curtobacterium sp. MCBA15_016. Taxonomy (NCBI): domain Bacteria; kingdom Bacillati; phylum Actinomycetota; class Actinomycetes; order Micrococcales; family Microbacteriaceae; genus Curtobacterium; species Curtobacterium sp. MCBA15_016. The sequence continues at coordinate 97,563 of NZ_MJGR01000001.1, read as the reverse complement.
AGGAACTGGATGTCGTCGATCAGCAGGATGTCGATGTCGCGGTACCGCTGCTGGAACTGGTTCGACCGGTTGTTCGCGATCGAGTTGATGAAGTCGTTCGTGAACTCCTCGCTGGACACGTACCGCACCCGGATCCCCGGGTAGAGGCTCTCGGCGTAGTGGCCGATCGCGTGCAGGAGGTGGGTCTTGCCGAGGCCCGAGTCGCCGTAGATGAAGAGCGGGTTGTAGGCCTTCGCCGGTGCCTCGGCCACCGCGACCGCCGCCGCGTGGGCGAAGCGGTTCGACGAGCCGATGACGAAGTTGTCGAAGTTGTACTTGGGGTTGAGTCGGGACTCGGGGCGACCGCTGGTCCCCGGGGAGTCGATCTGGCTCGGGACGAACGGCGCCTCGATGTACTGGCGGGGGGCCGCACTCTGCTCGACGGCTTCCTGCACCGGCTCGGCGTACTCGGGGACGTTGCTGGTGACCTGCGTGTCGACCCGCGGCTCGGACGCCATGTCCGGGTTCACCGTGATGGCGAAGTTCGCGACGGTGTCGTCACCGATGCGGGAGACGGCCTCGGTGATCGGGATGCGGATCCGCTGCTCGAGCATGCCGCGGGTGAGGTCGTTCGGCACCTCGAGGTAGAGGGTGCCGGCGAGCACGCCCTTCGGCTCGACCAGGTTGAGGAAGCCGTGCAGCTGCGGGGTGATGCGGTCGTCCTCCGAGAGGAGTCCGAGGACGGATGACCAGAGGTCCTCGACGGGGTCGGCCGGCATCGTCATGTCGCGCTCGTCTCCTGATGTCGTGTCGTGCTCGTCGCTGGTGCTCGTCTGCACTGGGTGTCCACCGCCGCCGGACGGACCGGCGCAGCGTCGACCGCCGGATCGTTCCTGGCGAGTCGTCGTGAGTCCGGGTGGCATCGTCGACGTCCCGGACGCGTGTCGTCCCGCATGGTGGTCCACAGGGTTGTCCACAGTCTTGTCCACGATCGGCGCGAGCCGCACGACGAGGGGAATCCCCCGTCGTACCGGGCCGCTGGCCGGTCGATCACCCCACTGTAAAGGACTCGAGCGCGTCGTACCGAACGCACGTTTTCCCCAATGTGGATAATGAACGTGCGCACCGCTCCCGCGGTCGGGTCGACGACGGCGTTTGACCTGCTCGCCCCTGTCACGTACCGTTAACCAGTTGACTGCGGCCGTTCGGTCGCGCCCATCTGCGTCGTTCGGCACCGAGCGACTACACATACGTGACGGCTCGCCGCGAGCAGCCGTGTGGAGAACATCATGAGCAAGCGCACCTTCCAGCCGAACAACCGCCGCCGCGCCAAGAAGCACGGCTTCCGCGCCCGCATGCGCACCCGTGCCGGCCGCGCCATCCTGGCCGCACGTCGCGCCAAGGGCCGCACCGAGCTCAGCGCCTGATCAGGCTCCCCGCCTGATCTCGTCCTCCGGTACCGACTCGTGTTGGCCCGCGCCAACCGGATCGTCCGAGGTGACGACTACCGGTCCGTCGTGCGTCGTGGTCGCAGAAGCGCCACGGCGCACGCCGTCGTATCGGTGGTCCGTCGCACCTCGCACGACCCGTCGAGCGGTACCGGTCCGACACGGTTCGGCTTCATCGTCGCGAAGACGGTGGGCAACGCCGTGACCCGGAACCTGGTCAGGCGTCGCCTCAAGGCGATCGCGCACGGGCTGCTCGCCGACATCCCCGTCGGCTACGACGTGGTGGTCCGCGCACTGCCAGCCGCTGCGCAGGCCGGATGGCCTACCCTGCTCGAAGACGTCTCGCGCTCCTGTGCGCGTGGTGTGGAGAAGGCAGCATGAACCGCAACCTGTGGACCCGGCTCGCCTGGGCCGTCGCGTTGCTCCCGCGCAACGTGTGCGTCATCGTGCTGCGCGCCTACCGTGCCGTGATCTCACCGCTCTACGGCAACGTCTGTCGGTACCACCCCTCGTGCTCCCGGTACGCGCTCGAGGCGATCCAGCAGTACGGCGTCGTCCGCGGATCCGCCATGGGTGCATGGCGCATCGCACGGTGCAACCCCTGGGCAGCCGGGGGCATCGACGACGTCCGTGCACGGCGTCGCCCCTACGACGTCAACCGGTTCGGGTTCGTGCTCGCACCGACCCAGCCGCAGCCGCAGCCCACGGGTGGTTCCACCCTGCCGGTCCTGCTCCCCCAGCGCACTCGAAAGGCGTGACAGTCCCCATGGACCTCGGATTCATCGGAACGATCCTCTGGCCGCTCAAGTGGGTGGTCTCGGCCATCCTCGTGGGCTTCCACTGGATCTTCGAGAGCATCGGCATGGACCCCGGAGCCGGCATCACCTGGGTGCTCTCCATCATCTTCCTGACCTTCGTGGTGCGCGCCGCGCTCATCCCGATCTTCGTGCGCCAGATCAAGTCGCAGCGCCGCATGCTCGAGGTGGCGCCGCAGCTCAAGAAGATCCAAGAGAAGTACAAGGGCAAGAAGGACCAGTTCTCGCGTGAGGCCATGAGCCGCGAGACCATGGCGCTGTACAAGGAGACCGGGACGAACCCGCTGAGCTCCTGCCTGCCGCTGCTGATCCAGATGCCGATCTTCTTCTCGCTGTACTCGGTGCTGCACGAGGCGCAGATCAACAAGACGGGCATCGGCCTGCTCACGAACGACCTCGCCGCGTCGTTCGGCAACGCATCGCTCTTCGGCGCTCCCCTGCACGAGACGTTCACGAACGCCTCTGGCTGGGAGGTCCGGGTCATCGCCGGCGTCATGATCGTCGTGATGACCGCCTCGCAGTTCATCACCCAGCTGCAGCTCGTCGCGAAGAACATGTCGCCGGAGACCAAGGAGTCTCCGATGTACCGCCAGCAGAAGATGATGCTGTACATCCTCCCGCTGGTCTTCGTCATCTCCGGTCTGTCGTTCCCCCTCGGCGTCATGTTCTACTGGCTCGCCTCGAACGTCTGGACGATGGCGCAGCAGTACTTCGTCATCCGCAGCATGCCGACCCCCGGCTCCGAGGCCGCACTCGCTCGTGAGGCACGTCTCGCGAAGAAGGCGCAGCGTCGCGGTGCGGCCACCCCGGTCCTCGCCGAGGCCGGCGCCGGGGCCGGTGCCGCCGAGATCGAGGCCGTCCGCGTGACGACCCAGCGGCAGCAGCCGGTCGGCAAGAACCGTGCCAAGAAGAACGGGAAGAAGTAAGTGACCGAGCAGGACACCGCGGACGCCGTGGACACCACCGTCGACACCCCGACCGCGACCGTCGACGACGACGCCCGCGACGAAGCCGACATCGCGGCGGACTACATCGAGGAACTCCTCGACATCTGCGACCTCGACGGCGACATCGAGATCGAGGAGCGTGCGGGCCGCGTGTACCTGTCCGTCACGGACGAGGGCGACGCGCTCCGCGTGCTGTCGAAGCCGGACACCGTCTCGGCCCTGCAGGAGCTCACGCGCATCGCCGTCCAGGCCGAGACCGGCGAGTTCAGCAGGCTGATCCTCGACGTCGGCGGCTCGCGCGATGCTCGTGCGTCCGAACTGCAGCGGCTCGTCGACACCGCCATCGAGCGCATCGAGGCGGGTTCGACCACGGCTGCACTCCCCGCGATGTCGTCGTACGAGCGCAAGCTGGTCCACGACCTGGTTGCCGAGAAGGGCTTCCACTCGGAGTCCGAGGGTGAGGGTCGGGACCGCCACACGGTCGTCACCCGATGACCGAGACCGCGCCTCCCGTCCTCGAGACGGAGCCGGCGGCTGCTGCGACGCTCTTCGGCGAACGCCTCGACCTGGCGCGTTCCTTCACGAACGAGCTTGCTCGACGCGGTGAGGAGCTCGGCCTGATCGGCCCACTCGAACTGCCGCGCTTGTGGACGCGACACATCCTCAATTCTGCGGTGCTCGCTCCACTCCTGGAGGAACGGGGCCGGGTCGCGGACGTCGGTTCCGGTGCTGGACTCCCCGGCTTGGTGCTCGCGATCGCCCGGCCGGACGTGCACCTCACGCTCATCGAACCGATGGAACGGCGAGTGGATTGGCTGACGTCAGAGACCTCGCGCCTCGGCCTCGACAACGTCGAGGTCGTCCGTGCCCGTGCTGAGGACGTCGCCGACGACATCGTGGTCGACCAGGTGACTGCGCGCGCCGTGAGCGCGTTGTCGAAGCTGATCCCCCTGACCGTGCCCTTGGTTCGGTCCGGTGGCCAGCTCATCCTCATGAAGGGCGCCCGCGTCGAGGACGAGATGGAGAAGGCCCGAAAGGTCATCCTCCGGAAGCGTCTCGCCGATGTAGAGGTGCTCGAGCTCGGAGTCGGTGTGGTCGAGGAGACCACGCGCGTCTTCCGGGCTACAGTTGACTGACGCTGCGGCTCGGGCCGGTTCGACCGGCCACCAGTGGCTCCGCGTTCCACGTGAAACACCGAACCGGGGAAGAGGCACTCGTTGAGTTCATCGACCGATTACGACGCGTCGACACCGCTTGCCCGTGAGATCGCTGATCTGAACCGTCGTCGCCGTGCGATCGCGACGCAGCAGTTCCCGCTGCCGCCGAAGACGCGTGTCTTCACGGTGTCGAACCAGAAGGGTGGCGTCGGCAAGACCACCACCACGGTCAACCTCGCCGCTGCGTTGGCGCACGGCGGAGCGCGCGTGCTGGTGATCGACCTCGACCCCCAGGGCAACGCCTCCACGGCGCTCGGTGTCAACCACCAGGCCGAGGTCCCGAGCATCTACGACGTGATCGTCGACGAGGCACCGATCGCGGACACGGTCCAGCGCTCCCCCGAGTCGGACACACTCTGGTGCGTACCGGCCACGATCCACCTCGCCGGCGCCGAGATCGAACTGGTGTCGCTCGTCGCTCGCGAACAGCGCCTGCGGACCGCGTTGGACCAGTACCTCGAGTCGCTGGACGAGCCGTACCACTACGTCTTCATCGACTGCCCGCCGTCGCTCGGACTGCTCACGATCAACGCCTTCGTCGCAGCGCGCGAAGTCCTGATCCCGATCCAGTGCGAGTACTACGCGCTTGAGGGCTTGAGTCAGCTGCTCCGGAACATCGAGCTCATCGAGCGGCACCTGAACCCGAACCTCGCCGTGTCTACCATCCTCTTGACGATGTACGACAGCCGGACGAACCTCTCCAACCAGGTCGCAGCAGACGTGCGGGAGCACTTCGGCGAACAGGTGCTCGAGGCCGTGATCCCCCGATCCGTCCGCGTCAGCGAAGCCCCGAGCTACGGGCAGAGCGTCGTTGCGTACGACGTCAACTCAACCGGCTCGCTCTCCTACCTGGAGGCGGCAGCCGAGATCGCAGCACGAGGAGCGCAGCACTGATGGCACCGAAGCGAACTGGACTCGGACGGGGCATCGGAGCCCTCATCCCGACGGCGTCGGAGCAGCAGGACCGTCCTGTCGACGTGTTCTTCCCGACCGGTGGATCGCCGGCGTCCGCGCCGCTCGTCGACGGTGCGACCGCGGAGGAGCTCGTCGCGGTTCCGGGCGCGCGTCTGGCGAACCTGAACCCCCTCGACGTCGTGCCGAACGCGCAGCAGCCGCGCAAGGAGTTCCGCGAAGAGGAACTGCAGGAACTCGTCCACTCGATCCGCGAGATCGGTGTCCTGCAGCCGATCGTCGTGCGCCCGATCGCCGGCGCCGCTGGGACCGAGCCGCAGTACGAGCTGATCATGGGTGAGCGCCGACTCCGCGCCACCAAGGAGCTCGGGCTGAGTACCATCCCCGCCATCGTCAAGGACACCCCTGACGATGCGATGCTCCGCGACGCGCTGCTCGAGAACCTCCACCGTGCGAACCTCAACCCGCTCGAAGAGGCTTCGGCGTACCAGCAACTCCTGGCGGACTTCGGGATCACGCAGGAGCAGCTCGCCCAGCGGATCGGCCGTTCGCGTCCGCAGATCACCAACACGATCCGTCTCCTGCGACTCCCCTCCCCCGTCCAGCGGCGTGTGGCAGCTGGTGTGCTCTCGGCCGGACACGCACGTGCGATCCTCGCTGCGCCTGACGCCGAGGCCATGGAGTACCTCGCAGAGAAGATCGTCAACGAGGACCTGTCCGTCCGGGCCGCCGAGTCGATCGCGCAGCAGCTCGCGGGGAAGACGCCGGTGAAGCCCAAGGCGGAGCCGTCCAAGCGGCAGGTGCACTTCAACGACCTGGCGGAGCGGCTCGGCGATCGGTTGAACACGCGGGTCAAGATCGCTGTCGGGGCGCGGAAGAGCTCGGTGACGATCGACTTCGCGAACGGGGATGACCTCAACCGGATCCTCGGGGAGCTTGGTATCGAGGACGTCGCGGGCTGACGTTCGGCCGTCTTCTGCCGCGGAGGTCTCTGTGCGGCGCTGTGCGGCTGCCTGCGGGCTCGACGGCGTCGTCGGGTCCGTGGGTCTGACGGCGGGTCTACTGGGCCCTGAGTGAGCCTGCTGTGGCCTCTCGCGTACCCCGCTGTTCAGGGGACTGATCGTGCAGGGAGCGTTTCACGTGGAACATCGAGTCGAAGCGCCGAGGGTGGTTCGTGTCGGCCAGCAGACGCCGTTCTGTCCGATCGTGGCGCCGTGCTCGCGCCTACCGGAGCCGTCAGACCGAGCGATCTGGCCCCTGCACGGAGCGGCCAGGAGCGGCCAGGCGTCGAAACCAGTGGCCCGCGTGTCCCCGCCGTGGCGGTCATCCGGGCCATCTGCTCGCGGTGGGGCAGTCGAGCGGCTGCGGCGCGTCTCGGATCCGGCCTTGTGCCGAGCTGCACGTTCGCACGCGAGATGGGTGGCGGAACATGAGGCGGGATGTCGGATGACCCGCACGATACGAGGCGGAGTTGGTCCCCGGGGTCCCTTCTCGGCATTGGCGCGATCCGTGACGGGCGGGGCGCTCGGGCCGGGCCGCTCCCCTGTTGGGCGATGAGTTGCGAACGATCTTCTCGGCGCTTGGCACGGAGCCCTCGGTCTGCGAGATGCTGCGAAGAGCTCCTGCTCGAGTGCGATGAGATGGGCGCGGGCCAACTGATGGCTCCGTCTCCCTCATGCGTGACGGCCGCACGCAGGGATCCCGTACCCGTCCCTGCATGCATGGAAGTGAGGGCTGTGGCTCCGGGCCGGCTCGCTCTGTGTGCGGCCCTCCGGCGGCGAGTGTGGACCGCGGACAGGTCGAGACCGGCGTCTTGCGCGCGGGCTTGGGCGAATGTTCCACGTGGAACGGGTGGATCAGGCCGGAGGTTTCACGTGGAACACGGCACGAAGCTTCCACAGCCCAACGGCAGCGAACACCGGCTTCAGCAGGCTCATCTCGCCGAACCGGTAGTCATCGGCAGCCACGAGCCGCCCGGCAAGCTCCGGTCGCTGACGCCCGAGGTAGACACGCGCCTTCTCAGCGTGCAGTCCGTTCGATGCGAAGGCGACCCAGTCAGCGGCCTCGATCCACGGCAGCGCATTGCGCACGTTCTCCCACGTCGAACGACTCTCCGACTCGATCGATACCGGGCCATCCCACCCGAGGGACTTCTCGATGTAGTCCCGCAGGAGCACAGCCTCCGCGAACGCCCCGCGCACCGCTCCCCCACTGCAGAGGATCTGAACGGAGGCGCCGACCGCGCGAGCCGAACGTGCTGTGCGGACAGCGATCCGGGCGCGCCACCGATTCACGACGTTGATGCGACGACCCCGATTGCCGAACCCGAGGACGACGACGAGCCCCGCGGAACCCTCCGTCGGTCGTGGAAGCTGTCCAGCCCGACGCGCAGCCCGGCAGTGCACGGCTTCGCCTGCGGCCAGCGTCACGAGGCCCACGGCCGGCAGGACGGCGAGGGATGTTCCACGTGGAACGTGTCGGCACCCCACGATCGCGGTGTCAGGCCCGGTGGTCGCGGATCGCCTGCTCCGCGAGCTCGGCGTAGGTCCACCCCAGGTCGAAGCCCGACGCGGAGAGGGCCTGCGGCACGAGAGAGGTCTCGGTGAGCCCGGGAAGGACGTTCGCCTCGAGGAACCAGGGCGTCCCAGCGGCGTCGACGATGAGGTCGACGCGCGAGATGTGTCGCAGACCGAGGGCCTCGTGGGCTGCCACGGCGGCGGCGGACGCAGCAGCCGCGAACTCCTCGGACAGGCGGGCCGGCGTGTAGAAGGTGGTCTCGCCGGCGTTGTACCGAGCCTCGAACCCGTAGATGCCGTTGCGGGGGACGATCTCGACCGCGGAGAGCGCCACCGGACCGTCGCCGGTGTCGATGATGCCGACCGCGACCTCGGTCCCACGGATGAGCTGCTCGACCACGACGTCGTCGCAGTACGTGTACGCGGTGACCATCGCGCGCGGCAGGTCGTTCACGTCGTCGACGAGGGTGACGCCCTGGGCGCTCCCGCCTCGGGCAGGCTTGACGGCGAGTGGGACCGGGTGCTCGACAGCGATGCTCTCGAGGACGCCGACCGCGCCGAGCTCCCGGAAGACGTCGTGCGAGAGCGTGACCGAGCGCGGGGTCCGGACGCCCGCCCGCGCGACCAGCGCCGACGCGGTGGGCTTGTCCCATGCCAGCCGGGCCGACGTCGAACGTGAGCCGACGAACGGGATGTCCAGCGCCTCCAGGATGCCCCGCAGGGCGCCGTCCTCACCGGAGGCGCCGTGCAGAGCCGGCCACACGACGTCCGGGCGGCTCTCCCGCAGGGTCGGGAGCAACGATGCGTCTGCGTCGCGGAGGTCCACCTGCCAGCCGTACCCGGTCAGCGAGTCGGCCACCCGGCGTCCGGACCGCAGGGAGACGTCACGCTCGTGCGAGATCCCTCCCGCGACGACGACGACGTGACGGCGGGTGAGCTCGGCCATGCGGATGGACCTCCGGTACTGCAGGTGGAACGGTGAAAAAGGCTGATCAGGAGATGTTCGGCGGCGGAGCGCTCACCGACGATGCCGGTCGGACGACCGCGTTGGGCCGCGTCGCGGACCCGAAGGTCTCGACCAGCTCGAGCTCGTCGTTGACGACGTTCGCGAGCCGCTTCACGCCGACGCGGATCTGCTCCGGCGTCGGGTAGCAGAACGACAGGCGGATGTGACCGCCGCCGCGTCCGTCGGCGTAGAAGGCCGTCCCCGGGGTGTAGGCGACGAGCTCCTTGACTGCCCGCGGCAGCATCCCCTTGGAGTCGAGCGACTCGGGCAGGGTCAGCCACACGAAGAAGCCACCGTTCGGCTTCGTCCAGGACAGGTCCGGCAGGAACTCCCCCAGCGCGGACAGCATGGCGTCACGACGCTCGGCGTAGAGGCCCCGGAAGGTGTCGACCTGACCCTTCCAGTCCGCGGCGTCGAGGTAGGCGTTCACCACGTACTGGCCGAAGGAGTTCGGCGCGAGGACGGCCGACTCGTTGGCGAGGACGAGCTTCTCGCGGATGGCGTGGGGTGCGAGGGCCCAGCCGACGCGGAAGCCCGGCGCGAGCGTCTTGGAGAACGAGCCGAGGTAGACCACGCCCTCCTCGTCGATCGATCGGATCGCCTGCGGCGCCGGCTCGTCGAACCAGAGGAGGCCGTACGGGTTGTCCTCGAGCACGAGGATGTTGTTCGAACGGCAGATGTCGAGGATCTCGATGCGACGCTCGCGGCTGAGGGTCACACCGGCGGGGTTGTGGAAGTTCGGGATCGTGTAGAGGAACTTGATCCGCTTGCCCTGGGTCCGCAGGTTCGCGATCGCTTCGCGCAGCGCTTCGGGGACGAGACCGTTCTCGTCGGTGGTGACGTGCACGGTCTCGGCCTGGTACGACCGGAAGACCCCGATCGCGCCGACGTAGGACGGCGATTCGGCGAGCACGACGTCACCCGGGTCGATGAAGAGTCGGGTGACGAGGTCCAGCGCGTGCTGCGACCCGGTGGTGACGACGACGTCCTCGGCACTGGCACGGATGCCCTCGAGGCTCATCACGTCGACGATGTGCTCGCGCAGGGACCGCAGGCCCTGTCCCCCGCCGTACTGGAGCGCCATGGCGGCGTCCTCGGCCATCACACGGTCGAGGGAGCCCGTGACGAGCTCACGCGGCAGCGCGGAGACGTACGGCATGCCGCCGGCGAGCGAGACCACCTCGGGCCGCGACGCGACGGCGAACAGGGCTCGGACCTCGGAGGCGCTCAGCCCGGCGGTGCGCTGGGCGTAGGAGTCGTACCAGGGGTCGAGGCTGTTGCCGTTCGTCATCTTGGCTCCGTTCCAGCGGGACCTGCCCGCCACTCACATTCCCGCCACACTACGACATCGACCCCGGGAACCCGGGCCCCACGACAGAGCCGATCCTGAACCGGTGGCCCGGAACCGCGAGCGGCCCCGCACCCGGTGGGGTGCGGGGCCGCTCGGTGGGGCAGGTGCCTACGCGAGGAACTCTGCGAGGTCGGCCTCGAGCGCCGGCTTCGGCTTCGCGCCGATGACGGTCTTGACGACCTCGCCGCCCTTGAAGACCTTCATCGCCGGGATCGACGTGATCTGGTAGTTCATGGCCGACTGGGGGTTGTCGTCCACGTTGAGCTTCACGATCTCGATCTTGCCGGCGTGCTCTTCGGCGATCTGGTCGAGGATCGGCGAGACCGCGCGACACGGGCCGCACCACTCGGCCCAGAAGTCGACGAGGATCGTCTTGTCGGACTTGAGGACCTCGTCCGAGAAGGTGGCGTCGGTGACTGCCTTGGCGTTGGACATGTGTGCTCCTTCGAGAAGTCGATCAGTGGGTGCAACGCCCGGGGCGCTGCGGTATTCCGTGGATCAGGCGTGGGCGGCTTCGACGTCGACCGTGACGGGCGACTCCGGGGTCACGCCCTCGGCCGGGCCGGTCAGCGCGTCGTCGAGCTCGGCGAGGTACTTCTCCGCGTCGAGCGCCGCGACGGTGCCGGAGCCGGCGGCCGTGATCGCCTGGCGGTAGGTCGGGTCGATGACGTCACCGGCGGCGAACACGCCGGGCAGGTTCGTCTTCGAGGAGCGACCCTGGACCGCGATCGTGCCCTCGGGGGCGATGTCGATCTGGCCGTGGATCAGGTGCGTGCGCGGGTCGTTGCCGATCGCGATGAAGAGGCCGTCGAGGGCCAGTTCGCTCTCGGTGCCGTCCACCGTGTCGCGCAGCGTGACGCCGGTCACCGCGGAGTCACCCGTGATGCCGGTGACCTCCTTGTTCCACGCGAACTCGATCTTCGGGTCGTTCATCGCCCGGTCCTGCATGATCTTCGACGCGCGCAGGGTGTCCTTGCGGTGGATGACCGTCACCTTGTCGGCGAAGCGGGTGAGGAACGTGGCCTCTTCCATCGCAGAGTCGCCACCGCCGACGACGGCGATGTTCTTCTGGCGGAAGAAGAAGCCGTCGCAGGTCGCGCACCAGCTGACGCCGTGGCCGGACAGCCGCTCTTCGTCGGCGAGGCCGAGGTGGCGGTACGCCGAGCCGGTCGCGTAGATGACTGCGAGGGCCTCGTACGTCTCGCCGGAGCCGACCGTGACCTTCTTGACGTCACCGGTGAGGTCGACCGACACGGCGTCGTCGTACAGGACCTCGGCGCCGAACTTCTCGGCCTGTTCCTGCATCTTGATCATGAGGTCCGGGCCTTGGATCCCCTCGGGGAAGCCCGGGAAGTTCTCGACCTCGGTCGTCTTCGTGAGCTCGCCGCCGGTCTCGACGCTGGAGGCGACGATCAGGGGCTTGAGCTCCGCGCGTGCCGCGTAGATGCCGGCGGTGAACCCGGCCGGGCCGGAACCGATGATGATGAGCTGGCGCATGCCTCGCTGCCCTTCCGTAGATAGCTGACCGGGTCAACACATGCTACCGGCGTGGCATTCCGCATCACCCGGGAGCGCGTCAGCGACCGAGCCGCTTCCGCAGGATGTCGACGGCGCCCCTGATCTCGCCGTTCTTCGCGACGACGAGCGCCCCGAAGTAGACGAGCACCATCACGGCGCCGGTGAGGGCGATGGTGATCAGTGCGCCGGAGACGTCGGACATCGCGAACCCGTCGGCCGAGAAGCCGCCGAAGAAGTTGACGACGACGAGCCCCACGACGCCGGAGATGAGCGCGGCGATGACGAACTGCACGTGCGACCGCGTGACGATCGGCCCCTCGATGCCGTTCAGACGCTTGCGGACGAGGACGAGCGCGATGATCGTCTGCACGGTGCCCGCGACGGTCGTGCACACCGCGATCGAGACGCCGATCACGTTGCCGGGGAAGGTCGCGACGGCGAGGGCGCCGATGACGAACAGCACCGACTGGACGCACTGCATCAGGAACGGCGTGCGGTGGTCGTGCAGGGCCCAGAACACCCGCTGGATGATGAAGAGCATGCTGAACAGCACGAGACCCGGCATGTAGGCCCACAGGACCTCGGCCATCGCCTGGGTGTGGTCGAACCGGTTCTCCCAGATCCGGGCGAACGGCATCGCGAGCACGATGAGCGCGACGCTCGCGAACACGGTGAACAGGCCGACGATCCGCAGCGAGAGCGAGAGGTTCCGGCGCACTGCTCCGAGGTCGCCGCGTTCGGCGTCGTGGCTCATCCGCGTGAAGTACGCCGTCGCGATGGAGACCGCGATGATCGAGTGCGGGAGCATGAACAGCAGCCACGTCGTGCCGAGGGTGGCGATGCCGGCGCCCCCGGCGAGCGACGCGACGCGGGACTGCACGATGCCGGCGAGCTGCGTCACGAGGATCATCGCGAAGAGCCACCCGGCGGCCGTCCCGGTGGAGCGCAGCCCCACGCCGCGCCAGCGGAAGTCCGGTCGGAAGGTCAGTCCGGCACGCCGCCAGAAGAACGGCAGGAAGGCGGCCTGCGCGAACACGCCCAGCGACGCGCTGCCGGCGAGGACGGCGATCTTGATCGCCGTCCACCCCTCGGTGGAGGAGTTGACGTCGCGACCGCCGAACAGCGCGATGAAGACGATCAGTCCAGCGATCGCGATGACGTTGTTGAGCAGCGGCGCCCAGGTGAAGGGCCCGAACACCTGCTTCGCGTTGAGGACCTCGCCGAGGAGCGAGTACATCGCGTAGAAGAGGATCTGCGGCAGGCACCAGAACGCGAAGGCGACGGCCAGGTCCGTCTGCGCGTCGGTGAAGCCCTTGCTGTCGCCGGACGCCTGCTGGCTGTACACGGAGACGAGGAACGGTGCGAGGAGCGTCGCGACGATCGCGATGACGACGAACACCGACCCGCCGAGCGTCACGATCTTGTTGACGTAGGCCACGCCGCCGTCGGTGTGCTGCTTCATCGAGCGGACGATCTGCGGGATGAGCACGGCGGACAGCAGGCCGCCGGCGATGAGCGCGTAGATGTTGTTCGGCAGCTGGTTCGAGATGCCGAAGGCGTTCGCGGCGTCGGAGCCGGTGTTGCCGATCGCGAAGGCGAGGACGAAGGTCTTCGCGAAGCCGAGGATGCGCGACAGCATGGTGCCGGCGGCGAGCATCGCGCTGGCACGGCCGAGACTGCGCTCGGCGGCCGGCTCCGCGTCGACGGACGGCTCGGGCTGGGTGGCGCTGATGGTCGGCTCCTCGGGGTCGGCTGTCGGTGCGTCGCGCACCGCGGTGTCGGACTGGAGGAACGGTGCCCGCCGGTCGTGCGGCGATGCGGCGGGCACGGGGTCCCCACCGACCACCGGCTGGACCTCGAGCAGCCGGTTCGGGTCCTCGTCGTCGTCCTCGTCGACGTCGCCGTTCCGGCGACGGCGACGCTTCCGGATGCTCCGGAAGATGCCGAACCCGAAGATCGCGACGAGCGCCACCGCCGCGGCCGCGGTGATCACGGTCTCCCACTGCGCCTGGACGTTCAGCTCGACGGTGGCCGGGGTCGCGATCTTCACCCCGGTCGGACTCGTGAGGGAGAGGGTCAGGTTGACCTTGCCGTTCGCGACCGACTGGACCGGCACCGTCGTGCGGGTGGAGGAGTCCGGCTGGATCTTCACCTCGATGTCGTTCCGCACCACCCGCAGCGCGGAGTTGGACGGCTGCACGGACAACAGCACCGTGACCGGGAAGTCGGAGCGGTTCCGGATCGAGATCGGCAGCGAGGAGCGGTCGCCGAGCAGGGTGAGGCTGCTCGAGTCGGGGATGCTGATCTGCGAGGTCTTGCCCGCCCAGTTCGCGACCTGGGCGTCGACGGCGGTCGCGAGGCCGTCCGTGTCGATGCGCCAGGCGTTCGAGGCCAGGGCAAGCAGCCGGAGTCGGGCGGGCGCGGTCAGGTCGGTCGGGGTGTCCAGCGCGGACGCGAACCCGGCGAGGTCCTGTTCGCCGTCCACCAGTCGCTGCAGCTGGTCGATGCGAGCGTCGCCGTTCGTCCCGGCGGACAGCGTGAGGGAGCCGGCCGTCGCGGAGGCCGCGGTGGAGAGGTCCGCCGGGGCGACCCAGGCGGTGTCCTCGAGTGCGTCGAGGGCCTGGCTCAGCCGCGCGGAGTTCGTCGGCCAGTCGCGACCGAGGGTGAGCAGGATCGGTGCCTCGGCCGTGCCCGCCCGGGCGGAGGTCGCGAGCGTCGCGGTGAGCTCGGACATGGCCGTCGACCACTCCTGCTGGCTCGACGCGGTCGCCGCGGTGCGGAGCAGGGCGGACATCGACTGGTCGGACACGAGGACGTGTTGCCCGGCGATCTGCTCGGACGCGGCGATCGTCGTGTCCGCGTCGGCCGACGTGTTGCCGCTCGACACGATCGTCGTCTTCGAGCCGGCCTTCGCGAGCGCCGGCAGGTCCGCCGCGGTGACGGTGCCGTCGGACGGCCAGGCGATCCCGTCCATCGAGTAGGGGAAGTCGAGCAGGGAATCGGTGGTGGGCAGCGTCGCGGGTGCCTCGTCGTCCGTCCCTGGGTCCGCGGTGGCGTCGTCGGTCGGTGACGTCGAGGCGGAGGGGTCGGCCGTCGGGCTCTGCGGATCCGACGTCGGGGTCGGGGTCGGGGTGGACGCGCCGGGGAAGTTCTGCTGCTTGATCTCCTGGTCGAGGGAGATCGGCGAGAGGACCCCGTCGGCTCCCGCCTGCCGGAGGCCGGTGACGTCGGCGTCGGCGTACGGGAGCGCGAAGGTCTCGTTGCGGAGTGACTCGAGCCGGTCCAGCCACGCGGTCGCCGACGACGGAGCGTTCTCACCGAGGATCCGGATGGACGCGATGATCCGCGGGTCGATCGCGACGGCGACGTTGTGGTCCTCGGCGGCGTCGAGCTGCTGGGTGAGCGTGCCGTCGACGGCGGTCGCTGAGGCCAGGACGCCGGCCGTCAGGACGCCCTGGTTCGTCGCCGGGACGGTGATGGGCATCGCGACCGAGACGCTCACCGGCGTCTGGTCCGTCTCGGGGTACCAGGTGATCGCGGACCGCGCCACGGCGTAGGTGTCACCGGCCGTGTACTCGGCGGCGATGCGTCGCGCGCCGAACGACGAGTACCCGCCGAGGGCGACGTTGCCCGAGACGATCTTCACCGAGCCGAGCGTGACGGATCGGTGTGCAGGGACCGCCGGGACGTCCACGGAGTCCATCGGGGCGCCGAGGTAACCGGTCGTGCTGGTGTCGGCGAGCCAGTCGGAGAGGACGTCGCGCGTGCTCACGGAGCGGAAGATGTCGAGCTCCGCGGTGCCGGCGGGGACGTCCGCGTCGGTGTCGTTCGTGACCGTGACGGAGAGCTCGAGGTCCTCGTCGCGCTGGACGATCCCGCGGTTCGCCGGCGCGATCGTGATCGTCGTCCGGCCCTGCTCGGCAGCCGCCGGGTGTGCGGCGTGCGTCGTGGTCGTGGAGGCCGTCGTGGCGAGTGCACCGTCGGCCGCAGCGGGCGCGACGACGAGGCCGAGCGCGACGAGGGCCGACGCGGCGGCGGCGAGCGTGGTGCGGAAGATCTGCATGCGGGAGGGGCCACGGGGTCGGTTCGGGCCGTCCACGAGTGTATGAGGCCCGACCATGAACGCTCCCGTGCGCGCGCACGTTGTGGAGAACTCAGGCCTGCGATCTGGGAGGATGAGGACCGTCATGCAGTCCGTTGCCCAGGCCGTCGAGCGACTCGACGCACTCGCCGCCACCGAGCCCGTCGCCATCCTCGCTCGGGCCTTCGCCGACGCCGGACACGAACTGGCCCTCGTCGGTGGGCCCGTCCGCGACGCCTTCCTCGGGCGTGCGGTCACCGACCTCGACTTCACCACCGACGCCCGTCCGGACGACATCCTGCGGATCGTCGGACCGATCGCGAGCAACACCTGGGACGTCGGTCGGCAGTTCGGCACCATCGCCGCGCGGGTGGCCGGCGAGCAGGTCGAGATCACCACGTACCGCAGCGACGTCTACGACGGCGAGACCCGCAAGCCCGAGGTCGCGTTCGGCGACACCATCGAGGACGACCTGCTCCGCCGCGACTTCACCGTCAACGCGATGGCGCTCCGTCTGCCCGCGCGGGAGCTCGTCGACGTGCACGGCGGCGTCGAGGACCTCCTCGCCGAGCGCCTGCACACGCCTCAGGCCGCCCGGGTCTCCTTCCGCGACGACCCCCTGCGGATGATGCGCGCCGCCCGGTTCACCGCGCAGCTCGGCTTCACGGTCTCGGACGAGGTGCGCGAGGCCATGACGGACCTGGTCGACTCGATCGACATCGTCTCCGCCGAGCGGGTCCGCGACGAACTGGTCAAGCTCCTGAACACGGACGAACCGGTGGACGGCGTGCGACTGCTCGTCGACACCGGGCTCGCCGAGCGCTTCCTCCCCGAACTGCCGGCGATGCGGCTCGAGATCGACGAGCACCACCACCACAAGGACGTCTACGAGCACTCCCTCACGGTCCTGACGCAGGCGATCGGCTACGAGGCCGAGCGGCACCCCGGCGAGGCCCCCGACACGGTGCTCCGACTCGCCGCGCTCCTGCACGACATCGGGAAGCCGGCGACCCGCAAGCTCGAGCCCGGCGGCGCCGTGAGCTTCCACCACCACGACCTCGTCGGCTCGAAGCTCGCGAAGAAGCGGCTCCGTGCCCTGCGCTTCGACAACGACACCATCGCCGCCGTCAGCCGCCTGATCGAGCTGCACCTCCGCTTCTTCGGCTACACGGACGGCGCGTGGACCGACTCCGCCGTCCGTCGCTACGTCCGGGACGCCGGCGACCAGCTCGAACGCCTGCACGAGCTCACCCGCTCCGACGTCACCACCCGGAACCGCCGCAAGGCCGACCGGCTCGCCTTCGCGTACGACGACCTCGAGGACCGGATCCGGGAACTCTCCGAGCAGGAGAAGCTCGACTCGATCCGTCCCGACCTCTCCGGCGACGACATCATGCGCATCCTCGACATCCCGCCGGGGCGTGCCGTGGGCGAGGCCTACCGCTTCCTCCTCGAGGTGCGGATGGACGAGGGCCCCCTCGGGTCCGACGATGCCGAAGCGCGCCTGCGGGACTGGTGGGCCGCCCGCGACGCGACCGCCTGACGGACGCGATCGGTTCTGCACCGCCGGTGGCGCGCCTCCAGGCCGTCCGCTAAGCTTGCCGGGTTGTCCGCACGCACTTTGCGTGGCGGGACACATGCATCAACCCTCCTGCCCCGAGAACTGCTCGGGGCCGCTGAGACCAGAGGAGGTGGGTTCCGCATGCACCAGTACGAACTGATGGCGATCCTCGACCCCGAGATCGACGAGCGCACCGTCGCTCCCAGCCTGGACAAGTTCCTCGCTGTGATCCGCAACGACGGTGGCACCGTCGACAACGTGGACGTCTGGGGCCGTCGTCGTCTCGCCTACGAGATCGCGAAGAAGTCCGAGGGCATCTACGCCGTCGTGGACTTCACGTCCACCCCCGAGGCCGCCAAGGAGCTGGACCGTCAGCTCGGCCTCTCCGAGGCCGTGCTCCGCACGAAGGTCCTCCGCGCCGAAGAGGGCATCGCGCAGGTCGCCGCCCAGAAGCAGCGCGACGAGGCCCGCGCGGCCCGCAAGGCCGCCAACGCAACCGCGACCGCGAGCGCCGAGTAACCCGTGGCCGGCGAAACCGTCATCACGGTGGTGGGCAACCTCACCGCGGACCCGGAGCTGCGGTACACGCAGAACGGGCTCGCCGTGGCGAACTTCACCATCGCGTCGACTCCTCGCACGTTCGACCGTCAGGCGAACGAGTGGAAGGACGGCGACGCGCTGTTCCTCCGTGCGAGCGTCTGGCGCGAGTTCGCCGAGCACGTGGCGGGCTCGCTGACGAAGGGCTCGCGCGTCATCGCGCAGGGTCGTCTCCGTCAGCGCTCGTACCAGGACCGTGAGGGCCAGCAGCGCACGAGCATCGAGCTCGAGGTCGACGAGATCGGCCCGTCGCTCCGCTACGCGACCGCGCAGATCACCCGTGCTGCGGGTGGCTCCGGCGGCGGTCGTGGCCAGGTCGGTGGCGGCAACGCCCCGGCGGGCAACGGCGGCAACGGCGGCGGCTGGAACAACAACGGCGGCGGTCAGTCGGACGCGCCCTGGTCCACCCAGGGTGGCCAGCAGGGCGGCAACGCACAGTCGAACGACGTGTGGAGCACCCCGGGCGGCACGTACGACGACGAGACCCCGTTCTGATCCTCCGCGGTTCAACGGACACAACTTCCACTTCTTAAGGACAAACAATGGCTGGAAAGAGCACCGGCGATCGCCGGAAGCCTCGCGGTAAGGGCGGCAAGAACGCCGCTCCCGCGAAGTCGATCAAGGTCGGCGTCATCGACTACAAGGACGTCGCGACCCTTCGCAAGTTCATCTCGGAGCGTGGCAAGATCCGCGCCCGTCGCATCACCGGCGTCTCCGTCCAGGAGCAGCGCCTCATCGCCCGTGCCGTGAAGAACGCCCGTGAGATGGCGCTCCTCCCCTACGCCGGCTCCGGCCGCTGATCGGAGGTCGACACATGTCGAAGCTCATCCTCACCCACGAGGTCTCCGGCCTCGGTTCCGCCGGTGACGTCGTCGACGTCAAGAACGGCTACGCCCGCAACTACCTGATCCCGCAGGGCTTCGCTGTCGCGTGGTCCAAGGGCGGCGAGAAGCAGGTCGAGTCGATCCGTGCGGCACGTGCCGCTCGCGAGCTCGCCACCATCGAAGAGGCACAGGACCTCAAGATGAAGCTCGAGAACGCGACCATCAAGCTGACCGTCAAGGCCGGCAAGGACGGTCGTCTGTTCGGCTCCGTCCGTCCGGGCGACGTCGCTGACGCCGTCCAGGCGCAGGGCGTCGGCTCGCTCGACAAGCGCAAGGTCGAGGTCCCCGCGACCATCAAGACCGTCGGTGACCACGAGGCCACCGTGCGTCTGCGCGAGGACATCACTGCCGTGATCTCGCTCCAGGTCGTCGCCGCCAAGTAACACTGGCTGCGGTCTTCCGCTCACGACGGGCGGGTCTCCTCCGGGAGGCCCGCCCGTCGTCGCGTTCCGGGGTCGTCGGTGGCGGTTCCGACCCAGGAGGCGCGGCTCGTCCCGCGCTGACCGGTTACTTCTCAGACAGGGTCGCGCTTGCTGGGAACGGCTTGGGAAAGTTGTCCTCAGGTTTCTGTTTGTCAACTGTTTTTACACAGGCGAAACGGGCGGATCGGCAACCTTCAATGCGTACTTGAACCCCACTTCTCCACACATGGTGTGGAACATGAAACCCCAGGTCAAGCGGTCGAAATTGTGTTCCCCAGGCCACTTGTCCACACCCCTGTCCACAGTTGTCCACACAGCATCCCGGCGTGTTCCGCAGGCTCTCCACAGAGTTATCCACAGGGCCGTTTGCTGGGGATAACTCTGTCCCCGTAGCTTGGCCCAGCGACTCGGCGATGTCGGTCGCCCGGGGTAGAACAGGGACGGTCGGTTCGTGACGGCCGCCGTCGGGCGGACCCGTCGCAGCCACTGGACGAGCCGCCACTGAACAAAGAGGAGCAAGTGTGTCGATCGCGCATCTCGAACCCGCGCCGCAGGACTACGCGGATCGTGGTGGCGCGGAACGCACTCCCCCGCACGACATGCTCGCCGAGCAGTCGACGATCGGCGGCATGCTCCTGTCGAAGGACGCCGTGGCCGACGTCATCGAGACCGCACGTGGCGTGGACTTCTACATCCCCAAGCACGAGGTCATCTTCGACGCGATCCTGTCCCTCTACTCGCACGGTGAGCCGACCGACGTCATCGCCGTCACCGACGAGCTGACGAAGACCGGCCTGCTGTCCCGCGCCGGCGGCGCCGAGTACCTGCACAGCGTGACGAGCATGGTGCCCACCGCAGCGAACGCCGGGTACTACGCGGCGATCGTGGCGGAGAAGGCCGTGCTGCGCCGCCTGGTCGACGCGGGCACCCGCATCGTGCAGATGGGCTACGCGTCCGAGGGTGAGGTCACCGACCTTGTCAACAGCGCCCAGGCCGAGGTCTACAACGTCGCCGGTGGTGTCCAGACCGAGGACTACGTCCCCCTCACCGACGCCATCTCCGCCGCCCTCGACGAGATCGAGGCTGCGAAGGGGCGCGACGGGCAAATGACCGGCGTCCCGACCGGCTTCGCCCAGCTCGACGGCCTCACGAACGGTTTCCACCCCGGGCAGCTCATCATCATCGCCGCCCGACCGGCCCTCGGGAAGTCGACGCTCGCGCTCGACCTCTGCCGTGCGGCCGCCATCAAGCACAACGAGACCGCCGCCTTCTTCTCGCTCGAGATGGGTCGCGCCGAGATCGCGATGCGTCTGCTCTCCGCCGAGTCCAGCGTGCCGCTGCAGAACATGCGCAAGGGCACCGTCGACTCCCGCGACTGGACGACCATCGCGCAGACCCGTGGGCGGATCAACGACGCGCCGTTCTTCATCGACGACTCCCCCAACATGACGCTCGTCGAGATCCGGGCGAAGTGCCGGCGCCTCAAGCAGCAGCACAACCTCCGCATGGTCGTCATCGACTACCTGCAGCTCATGACCTCCGGCAAGAAGGTCGAGTCCCGCCAGCAAGAGGTCTCCGAGTTCTCGCGTGCACTGAAGCTCATGGCGAAGGAGCTCCAGGTCCCCGTCGTCGCACTGTCGCAGCTGAACCGTGGTCCCGAGCAGCGTGCCGACAAGAAGCCCCAGATCTCCGACCTGCGTGAGTCCGGCTCGATCGAGCAGGACGCCGACATGGTCATCCTGCTGCACCGTGAGTCGGCGTACGAGAAGGACAACCCGCGGCAGGGCGAGGCGGACCTCATCGTGGCGAAGCACCGCAACGGGCCGACGGACACGATCACGGTGGCGTTCCACGGGATGTTCTCGAGGTTCGTGGACATGCCGCAGTAACGCGTTTGTTGTCGTCTGCTGTGAAGTGAAGGACAAGTTGTCGTTTCGAAACACAAGTTGTCGCCGACGGGGACCAAGTTGTCGCGCCAATGGCGTCGAACCTGCCCTTCATGGGCGGGCTGGTCTGGAAGGGAATGCGCAGGTGCAGACGCTCCATGGTCATCGGTGGCTCCCTGACGATCCGGACCCCCGGCCGCGAACCCGGACGATCTCGAACCGTGGCGAGGTCATTCTCCGGTCGCGAGAGCACCGACGTAGAGACACACAGGCCCTCGATTGGAGAGACCGTCCGTGACGATCTGTAGTGGGGAAGTGCTCGATGAGATTCGCGCGGAAGCCTCACGGGTCGAGGAGAACGCCACCTTTGGCCAGCAGGGCAACCTGGAGGCTTCAAAGGGGTGGAGTGTCCTCGGTTGGGTCCTCGGTAGTGTCATCGCCGCCGGCAGTGCGGTCGGTGGCGTGATGACCTTCGCTTCCGGTGACCTGCAGTACGTAGGTGCGGTGCTTGCGCTCGTGGCAGCCGCGACGACGGGCGTTCACGGAACACTGCGTCCGGCCCGGCGGTCAGAGCGCGCGAGGGTCGCGGCCGTCCAGTTCGGTTCCGTCCGTGATCGAGCGCGTCGGCTACGAACGGTCGACGTAGTCAGCGGTGATGACGTCGGTGCCCTTCGGCAACGCTTGGACGTGGTGGGTGAGGAGCTCACGGCAGCGAGCCGCGCGGCGGACCCCACACCACGGTGGGCGTACTTACGGGCGAAGCGCAACATCGAGGTCGAGCACGGCCAGACCCACCGGATCGACCGATGACATCGCCAAGCGTCTACTTAGATGAGCAGATCCGCACAATGACGCCATCGGGACTGCTGCAGGTTTGGTTGACTCCTGAGAGGTAGGGGCATGGGCTCCTGCTGGAAGGATGTGCGCCATGGTGAAGGCGTATCCGGAAGAGTTCCGCCGCGATGTGATCGCGGTCGCCCGGAAGGGTGAGACGTCGGTGCGGCAGGTCGCGAAGGACTTCGGTGTGTCCGAGTCCTGCCTGGCCCGCTGGTTGCGTCTCGCGGACCGCGATGACGGCGTCCCTGCTGCTGCGTCGCCATCCGTGAAGGCGATTGAGCAGGCCGAGCTGCGGGACGCGCAGAAACGGATCCGGCTGCTCGAGCAGGAGAACGAGATCCTCCGCCGGGCAGCGGCGTACTTCGCCCAGTCGCAACTCCCAAAATGATTTACCCGCTGGTCCTCGAACTCGCCGCCGATGGTGTCCCCGTCGCGGTGACCTGCCGGGTGCTGGGTTTCTCGAAACAGGCCTTCTATCGGTGGCGCGCCGACCCGGTTTCTCAGCGGGACTGGGAGGACGCGCACCTGACCAACGCAGCGATCGATGCGCACAGGGACGATCCGACGTTCGGGTACCGGTTCATCGCCGATGACCTTCATGCTGCCGGCCATCGGGTGTCCGAGCGGCAGGTGTGGCGGTTGTGCTCGCAGCAGCGGCTGTGGTCGTTGCATGCGAAGAAGCGTGGCCTGAATCGGAAGGCCGGGCCGCCGGTGCACGACGACCGGGTCCGCCGTTCGTTCACGGCGCCAGATATCGACAAGCTCTGGCTGACCGATATCACCGAGCACAACACGGCAGAGGGCAAGCTGTACCTCTGCGCGGTCAAGGACGCCTGCTCGCGGCGCATCGTCGGCTACTCGATCAGTGACCGGATGCGGTCCTCGCTCGCCGTCGCGGCCCTGCGGATGGCGGTGCACCGCCGGAACCCGGCCAAGACGGTTGTGCACTCGGATCGGGGCAGCCAGGCCGTATTCAACCGGTCGTCGCAACAGTGGGTTGTTGGCTCGAGCGTAGTTGGTCGGCGAAGACCTCAGCAGGAGTGCGCCAGCCAAGGATGCCCCGTGGTCGGTTGTTGATCGCATCGGCAATGGCGGCGATTTCCGCAGCGCTCCAGCGAGACAGGTCGGTGCCTTTCGGGAAGTACTGCCGCAGCAGACCGTTGAGGTGCTCGTTGCTGCCGCGCTGCCAGGGGCTCTTCGCGTCGGCGAAGTAGACCGGCATCCCGATCTGTGCGGTCAGGAGTGTGTGCGCGGACATCTCTTTCCCGCGGTCCCAGGTCAACGAGCGACGCAATGATGCGGGCAGTGCGTCGAAAGTGGCGACGAGCGCGTTCTTCATGGTCACAGCCCCGTAGCCAGCCAAGGCCGGCCCGTTCTTCCGCGGCGGTATGAGCCCGTAGCCGACCTGCCTCGGCAGGTGCACCAGCATCGCGAACCGTGTGCTCCGATCGATCAGCGTTCCGATCGCGGATCGCTTGAGCCCGATGATGAGGTCCCCTTCCCAGTGCCCAGCGACGTCACGGCCGTCCGCTTCCGCGGGCCGCTGCTTCAGCGTCGTGCTGGCCGTGACGTGCGCCCACGCCTGCATCCGGGTCCGTGCTCGAGGTTTGCGCTTCGTCCGCCCGCGCCGCAGATGCCACGACTGCTCCCTCGTCAGGCCGCCTCGATCAGGGATGTAGAGGGCTTGGTAGATCGCTTCGTGCGAGATCCGCATGGACGGGTCGTGCGGGAACTCGACCGGGAGTCGTCTCGCGATCTGCTGCGGGCTCCACGCAGCAACCCACTCTCGGTCCTCGCGGTGTGGCTTGCTCTTCCCGTCCCACGCCGGTCCTTCCGGACCGATCCGGTTCCCAGCACTGTCGTGGAGGCGGCCGCTGAGCTTATCGGCGACATAGTCGCGAAGCCGCTGGTTCGTGCGTAGCTTCGCCACCTTCGGTCGGCGCGCTCGACGTTCCGCGTGCCACTGCGCCGTCGAGGCCTTGTAGTTCAGCCGGTAGGTGCGTGTTGATGCGTTTCGTCGCAGCTCGCGGGAGATCGTCGACGGCGCACGGCCAAGGCTGGCCGCGATCTCGCGCACGCCGTCACCGCGCGCCCGCATCAACGCGATGTCCTCACGCTCGTGCGACGACAGATACCTTCCTGACAGCGTCGGAGCGAGGTTGGGGTTCACGCCGCCAGCGTGCCGGAACCATCGATGCGCGACGGGCTCGGACACGCCCGCGGCGACACCGGCCTCTCGCGTCTTCACACCCGCCGCGATCGCAGCCCAGAACGCGACCCGATCCTCCCGCCACGCCACCGTCGGTCTGCCCGGCGACGGAATCTGCCCCCGATACGCCTGGACTTGTCGCTGACGATCTCGAACCCGCATCGAACACCTCCGGTATAAGGTGTTGCGACGACCGGTTGAATACGGCCAGTTCCGTTCGAAGAAGCTCGTCCGGGCGCTATCGGACGCCGGGCTGCTCGGATCGATGGGCCGAGTCGGCGCGTGCGCGGACAACGCTGCAATGGAATCGTTCTTCGCGCTCCTGCAGAAGAACGTCCTGAACCGGAAACGTTGGGCGACCAGGGAAGAGCTCCGGCTCGCGATCATCACCTGGATCGAAGCGACCTATCACCGGAAACGACGGCAACGAGGTCTGGGGAAGTTGACCCCGATCGAGTACGAGACGATCATCAACCCACAGGTCGCACTCGCGGCCTAAACGAACGAGTCAACCAATCCTGCAGCAGTCCCCTTCTTCTGGGTCGCGATGATGCTCGCTGCCGAAGGAGCGGGGGCGCCGTTCCTGGTCATCCTGGCCCCGCTCGGACTGGGAGTGCTTGTGTTCGGCCTCTCCCTGTTCGTCCAGACGAGTGCCGCCCGGTAGGTGATCGGCTCCACAGACGGATGGTTCCTGCGTTGCGGCCCAGCGATACGGGAGCGGCCTCCCCAGTGATGCAGGGGCGCGTCGCGGCGTCAGCCCTGGACGGTCCAGGCAGCGGAGATGCTCCGGTCGACG
Source organism: Curtobacterium sp. MCBA15_016 (assembly GCF_001865105.1). NCBI lineage: Bacteria > Bacillati > Actinomycetota > Actinomycetes > Micrococcales > Microbacteriaceae > Curtobacterium > Curtobacterium sp. MCBA15_016. The sequence goes on along the minus strand of NZ_MJGR01000001.1, from coordinate 72,581 downwards.
ACACGGCGCCACCCGTCCGGAGCGGCAGGGTCGTGGCTGGCCATCCCAGCCATCCACAGGACGGTCATCAGGTCATCGGGCGTGAAATCCGCGGCGAGAACGCCGGCGGTGTGTGCGTTGGCGACGAGTTCCGCTCCGAGCGCCATGGATCGTTCGCATGCGTTGATGAGGAGGACGGCGTCGGGGTAGCGCCGGAGCATCGCGTCGTTCATCGCCGGGTCGCTTCGCTGCAGGTCGATCATCTCAGCGATGAAGGTCTCCAACTGCGCGCGCGGAGTGTCCTGGGACAGTGTCCGTTCCCGCAGGGTGCGGAGCTTCGCGCCCGCGATGTCGGGCACGACGGCGTCGATGAGGTCTTCGCGCGATCCGATGCGGTTGTAGAGCGTCCCGATGCTCACCCCGGCCTCGCGCGCGATGTCCTCCAGTGGCGCAGAGAGCCCTCGCTTTGAGAAGACGGCGATCGCGGCAGCGCGGAGCTTCTCGACGTTCGCCTGCGCGTCTCGGCGCAGGCGGGGTGCGGTGCTCACAGCGACTCCGGAGGAAATTGAGGTCAGCCTCAACATAGGCTGCAGAGGTTTGAGGACGACCTCAACTTACCGCACCAGCTCGCACGGCCCGGCGGTGGGCCACGGAAGGACGCATCATGCCCCTCATCACCATCATCGGCGCAGGCCCTGGTCTGGGTCTCGAGATCGCGCGGGCCTTCGGGCAGAAGGGCTTCGACGTCGCGCTCGTGGCCCGCAGCCAGGCGAACGTGGACTCCCTGGCGGGTGAGCTCGTCGCGGAGGGCATCCAGGCTCGTGGTTTCACCGCCGACGTCAGCGAGCCCGACACGATCCGGAGTGCCCTCCGATCGATCCGGGAAGCGCTCGGGCCGATCGACGTCCTCGAGTTCTCCCCGGCTGACCGGACCCTGGAGTCGGTCGACGCGGTGGACGTGACGATGGAGAACCTGCAGCCACAGCTCGACTTCTACCTCGGCGGCGCGATCGCGGCCGTCGGGGAGGTCCTCCCGGGCATGATCGCGGCGGGCGCCGGCACGGTCCTCGTGACCACCGGTGGCGGTGCGCTCGCCCAGACGCCGGTCCGCGGGAACGTCAACATCGCAGCGGCGGGGCTCCGGAACTGGACGCTCAACCTCAATGCCGCTCTCGCTGACAAGGGTGTCTACGTCGGGTTCGTCGCCATCACCGCACTGATCGGCGGTGGGCGACCGGACGCTGAACCGGCGGTCATCGCGCAGTCCTACGTGAAGCTCCACGACGAGCGGCGGGATGCCGAGCTGCACTACGTCGCGTACGACGGCTGACGCGCCTCCCGCCCGGGCTGCTGGCCTGGGCGGGATCCGCCGGGCTGCTGGGACCCGGGTCCGCGCGGTTCAGTCGGCGCCAGCCGCTGCAGCCGCCGCGGCGAAGGTCCGGAGTGTCGCCACCTGCTCGGCCGTGCTCGGTGGCGCGTCGGCCATCTGCCACGTCGACACGAGCGCGATCATGCCGCCGATCGTGAAGGTCCGGGCGTCCCCGGTCAGAGCGATCTCCGGTCGATGGTGATCGGGATCGTGATCCGACTCCGACAGCCAGGTCGTCATCGCGGCTGCGAGCACCTCGGCGACGCGCTCGCCACGTGGAACGGCGCGGAGCTTGTCGAAGAAGCCGCGATCCGCACGACCCGCGGCGAGCAGCGGTTCGATCCCGCGCTCCCGAACGGCGTCGGTGAGGGCCTGTGGGAGGTTCGCAGCGGCCTCGTCGAGGGGGAGCCAGTCCTCGAGGAGGCGGCTGATCCAGAGGTCCGTCGCGAGGTCGCCGACGTTGCTGTAGTGGTTGTGGAGGGCCTGCCTGCTCAACCCGGCACGCTGTGCCACGGCGCTCATCGAGATCGTCTCGCCCTTCGGTGTCTCGGACACCAGGGCGGCCAACGCCCGGATCAGGGCAGCGCGGGTGCGGGTGACGCGCGGGTCCACCCGTTGGCTCGCGAGCGGCACCGTGCCTGTTCCGTCCGTCATGAGTCCATCTTGCCAGAGCGGGGACACTGATGTACGTTCGTCATCTACTGGACAACTGTAAAGAATATCATGACGCACGTGACCGAGCCCGCCAATGGCCGCGGAGACGGCCCGCAGCACCCCGAGTTCGAAGCGGCGGTCGCGGGCGGCGCGCTGGACTCCGAAGGGCCGGGATCAGCGCATCGCTACCGGAACCTGGTCCTCGGTGCGATCGCGATCCTGCTCCTGGCGATGGCGATGTTGACGACCTACTCGAGCGCGTTCGGCAACCCGACGCCGAACAACGTCCATCTCGCGGTCACCGGCGACGCTGACGCGATCGTCGCGCTCGAGCAGCAGGGGTCGCTGGATCTCACCGTCGTGGCTTCTGAGCAGCAGGCACGATCCGCCGTGCTCGACCGCGACGTCGACGGCGCCGTCATCCTGCCGGCGCCGGGCAAGGGCGCCGGCGTCACCACCTACACCGCCAGCGGCGGTGGCCGCGGGCTGGGCCAGGCGGTCTCCGGTATCGGCGACTCGATCGCGGCGAAGCTGCAGACCACCAACACGGCCACCGACCTCGCACCCCTGCCGAAGCAGGACCCGGTCGGGTCGATCGAGTTCTACGCGATCCTCTTCGCCGGCCTGGGGGCTGCCCTCGGTGCAACGGTGTTCGGACGCATCCTCGGCACGGTCGACACGGCCGCGAAGTTCGTCGAGCGCAGCATCGTCCTCGTGCTCTACGCCGGTCTCCTCGCCGGACTGATCACCCTGTGGATCGACTCCGCACTCGGGGCGGTGACCGTCGGTCCCTGGGCCGTGTTCGGGATCCTCTGGCTGACTGGAGTCGCCATCGGGGGAGGGGTCACGGGCGTCGCCGCACTGGGTGGGACCATCGCGGCTCTGGTGATGACGCTCGCCCTGGTGATCCTCGGGAACACGTCATCCGGTGGCCCGCTCGGGATCCACGTCCTCAACGACTTCTTCCAGACGCTCTACTACGTCTTCCCGCAGGGCGACGCGCTCGACCTGCTGCGGTCCGTCCAGTACTTCGACGGCGCTGCGGTCGCCGCCCCGATCATCCGGCTGAGCATCTGGGCAGTGGCAGGGATCCTGCTCACCCTGACGGCGATGCTCATCCGGAACCGACGCGAAGCCGCTGCTCGACCGAAGGGCGGACTCCGTCACGAGCAAGGTCCCCGCTCGGCAGCCGGCCCATCGGGCTCCCACCTCGAGTCCGCCGCAGGCACGCCGAACGCGGCCTTGCTGCCGTTGACCCCGACGCCCTGAACACCACAGGCCTGCTCGACGCCCGCAATCGGTCGAACCACTCCCGGTCCGACCGGCGGGAACCATCACGACAACCACTTCTGCACACAACCAGCCCTCATTGCTGAGGACGATCGGAGGACCGCACCATGCCAGGCAAGATCGATGTCCACCAGCACCTGCTCCCGCCCCGCTACTTCGAGGCAATGGCAGCGGCAGGATCGAAAGCGATGGGGGCCGGCGGCCCGGGGGATGCGCCGGCTGCGACCGGAGGGTCCGCGCAGTGGGACCCGTGGGGTGAGAGCGGCGGGACCGCACCGCGACGAGGGCCCCGGGCCATCGGCGGCTGGTTGATGCCGGAGTGGAGCCCCGAAGCGGCGATCGCGATGATGGACGAAGTGGGGATCGAGACCGGGATGCTCTCGATCAGCGCACCGGGCGTGCACTTCGGTGACGACGCCGCGGCGCGCCAACTCGCCCGCGAACTGAACGACTACCAGGCCAAGCTGGTCCGAGAGCGGCCCGACCGGTTCGGGCACTTCGCGGTGCTGCCGCTGCCGGACTTCGACGGCGCGGTCGCCGAAGCCGTGCGAGCACTCGACGAGCTCCACGCCGACGGTGTGCTCCTGCTGTCGAACGCGCAGGGACGGTACCTCGGCGACCCCGCGTACGAGCCGCTGTGGGCAGAACTGGCCGCCCGCTCAGCCGTGGTCTTCGTGCACCCCACCGCACCACCGATCACGCAGTTGCCGGGACTGCCCACCGCACTGCTGGACTTCCCGTTCGACACCACCCGCACCGCCGTGGATCTCGTCGCGCACGGCGTGTTCGACCGCTACCCGGAGCTGCGCGTGATCCTGTCCCACGCCGGCGGGTTCGTGCCCTACGCCGCTAGCCGGTTCAGCGCTGCCGCGATGTTCAACCCGGGCACCACGCCGGAGCGCATCCAAGCAGGCCTGCGCAAGTTCTACTTCGACACCGCCCTGTCCGCATCCCCCACGTCGCTGCCGTCACTGCTGGCGTTCGCGGAGCCCGGCCACATCCTCTACGGCAGTGACTTCCCCTACGCGCATCCCGACTGGACCGCGCGCTTCGACCATGACCTCAACGCCTACGACGGCCCTGGCGCAGAACGACTGCGTGACGTGCACCGGACAGCCGCCGAACAGCTCTTCCCCCGCTTGGCGAGCGAGAGCGTTCCGAGGCGTCAATGACCGTGGGGACTGTCGGGAGGATGAGCGCGTCGTGGTCGGCACACGACCTCGCGCGCCTCATCGGAGCATCCTTCTCCGACGACATCGCGGTGCCGCAGGCGCTACCGCTCATCGTTGCCACCGGTGGGCCGCGGCGTCCGATGAGCCGTGGTCGGCCTGACAGGGCATTCGCACGCACCGCCCTGCGCAGGCTCTGCGACGAGATCACGGCGCGGACGTCATCGCCGTTCACCAACACGCGGGGGCGTTCACGGTCGGCAAGAGCGAGCCGGCGGGGCTGACGGGCGACCCGGCACTCGCCTACGGTGCAGCGCTCGCGAGTGCCGGAGCGCGGGTGATCCTGCCGGACCTCGTCGGGTTCGAGGAGCGACGACGCGACTGGACCGACGACCCCGCCGCGGACGAACGGCTCGACGCATTGTTCCGGGTGTCGAACGGCAGCAGTCTGCAGGCGAAGCACACGCGCGACATCGCAACGGTGACGAGCTGGATGCAGGCCACGGGTGCGGTCGGTACCGACCTCGAGATCATCGGGCACTCGCTCGGCGGTCAGGTCGCGCTGTTCTGCCTCGCTGTCGACCCCCGCCTGACGCGGGGCGTCGTGAGCTGCGGCATCGGGACGCTGGCCTCGTTCGAGTCGGAACGCATTCGCCATAATCCCGCGTGGTTCGTCCCGGGGCTCACCGCGGCCGGCGACGTTCGGCTCGTCGCCTCCGCCGTCGATCAGCCCGTCTTCGTCGCCGCCGGACGTGACGACTGCCTCTTCCCGCTCCAGGGCGTGCGGCAGGTCCTCGAAGCGTTCCGCCCAGGCATCCTGACCACCGAGGTGTTCAACGGCGGACACGCGATGCCGGCGCACGTCCTGGACGCAGCCGTCCGGCATCTGCTCCGAGCGCGGAACGCAGACTGACCTCCTCGCCCGTCCGGTCGTCGATCGACCGGCCCTCCGTCACGCCCCCATCTGCACGACCCCGATCGCGGACAGCACGAACGCCACGATCGCCGCGCTCGACCGGACCACGTCGATCCGCTCCCACCGCACCACGACCCGCTTCCAGTCCGCCGGCGGGTCGAGCGGATCCCAGTCGTTGACCCCGATGTTGATCGGGACCGTACCGAGGAACGACGCGAGGACGAACACCCCGAGCGCCACTGCGGCTGCCACTCGCCACCTGAGACTGTCGCCCGCGCCGGCGACGACCAGGACGGCGAGGGTGGCGAGCACTGCCGGCACCATCAGCATCGGCACGACGACCTTGAGCGACTTGACGAGCGCGATCCGCGTGCGGAGGTGGGCATCGTCCGGCAGGGAGGCCATCGCGGGTTGGACGCCCCACCGCACGATGAACTCCTCACCGGCGAGGAGACCGACGAGGACGAGCTGCACGACCAGGACCACGTTCACGGACCACAGCCTCGTCCGAGCCACTCACACCACGCTGACGTGGCGCTCACACAGGTTCGACAGAGCCGTCATCGGTGCCTGGGAGCCGCGACGGCGCGCATTCGACCACGAAACGGAACAGGAGCGGCCCCGCTGCCTGCGGGGTCGCTCCTGTTGACCGTGGCTCTTACGACTGCGCGACGCAGACCTGCTTGACGCTCGTGACGTGGCCCGTCGAAGCGCCGATCTGGAACGTGTACGTGTGGTACCCGGAGTTGTAGCTGTACGAACCGCTCTTCGTGACCACGCGGATCAGGTTCGTTCCGGCCGAATTGCGGTCTGGTGAACCGAAGATGTGGACTTCACCCGTGCTCGTCCAGTTCAACTGGGCGGTCTTGTTCCCGCACCCGATGGTCAGGAGTGACCCGATCTTCTCGGCGTGTGCCGGACCTCCGGTGAACAGGGTGGCGGTGACGAAGGCCACGGCGACCAGCAGGAGAGCGCCGAATCGCTTTCGACCGGTAAAGGTCGACGTCGTTTCTCGGGAGATTTGGCTGGTGATGTTCATGTTGCCTCATTCACTTCCGCTCGGGGATTCCCCGAAATGCCTTCGGGATCCCGTTCGGACGCTAACACCGGCGAGATGCGGTCAACAGTCCGCTGTTCTGTGGACTGCAATTCCCGGAGCATTGCGTATAGGGTCTCCGCCACAGCCGCAGCAGTGTTCCTCGGGCACGCTGGAGCGGCACCGCTGACGATCGGGGGACCGTGCAACAACGCTGTGACCAGTGCCGACTGCCCATCCAAGGCGAACCGGTCCGGACGGCCACACGGACGCTGTGCGACGCGTGCGGGACGACCTTCCTCGGGCTAGCTGCCGGAACGATGGCCGGCAACGGCGACGTCGGGCAGTCGATCGCGACGGCCGGCTGGTTCGAGCGACTGCGCCGACGCAAGCTGGACTGAGCACCGCGACCGAGGTCACCGGACCGCTGCGAGCACCGCCGCCTCGTCGGCCGCCCCGAGCCCCGCCCGCCGCGGCCGCTCCAGCCCGCGATCCCGCTCGTCGTCGAGCACCCCAGCGAGGGTCTCCGTCAGCGGACGACTCCGACCCCCGGCATCGCGGAACTCCCGCGCAGACCGGTGCATCAGCGCCGCATCGGAGTGCGGAAGCCACAGCGGCAACGACCTCGGCCCCGCCCAGTACTGCACGTCGTGGGTGAGCAGCACGTCGTCCTCGACCTCGACGAGCTCGCCGTCGAACCCCGTGGCGTCGACGACCAGGCGGAAGAAGTCCCGCATCGGCACGACCTCGCCCACGGCGTTGACGACCCCGGTCTGGCCCGTCCGCCAAGCACGTCCGACCCACGCGGCCAGGTCCGCGACGTCGATGACCTGCACGGAGCGCCCTTCCGACGTGGGGACCAGCACCGGCCCGGGTCGGCTGAGTCGGGCGGGCCAGTACCCGAACCGGTCGCTCGGGTCGCCCGGGCCGACGATGAGGCCGGGTCGGGCGACGAGGAGCCGCGATCCGAGTCGGTCGGCGCTGCTCCGCTCGGCGGCGACCTTGGCGTCCGCGTACTGCGTCAGGTCGACGGGTTCGACGACCTCGGCGGTCTCGTCCGCGCCCGGTTCGTCGTTCCGGGCGTAGACGGAAACGGTGGACACGAGCGTCCAGTGCGCGGCGGAGTCCGCGAGCGCGTCGAGCGCGGGACGGACGAGGTCCGGATCGGACGAGAGTTCGACCACCTCGTCCCACGCGCCACGCACGGGTTCGTAGGCACCGTCCGCACGACGATCGGTGCGGACGAGTCGGGCGCCGTCCGGGACGTCACCCGTCGCACCGCGTGCGAGGCAGGTGACCTCGACGCCGTCCTCGAGGAGGTCCCGGACGATCGCACGTCCGAGCCACCCGGTCCCACCCAGCACCAGTGCCCGCATGGACCCATTCAACCGTGGTCGACCCCGAGCGTCCGGCTCGTCCACCCCGCCAGTGCGGCGGTCGCCGTCCTCGAGATCGTGGCGTCGGGGAGCATGCTCGTGAAGCCGTGGAAGGCTCCTGGCCACACGTGCAGCTCGGCGTCGACGCCCGCCGCCCAGAGTCCACTCGCGAAGGCCACGGTCTCGTCGCGGAAGACCTCGGCGCTGCCGCAGTCGATGTAGGTGCGCGGGAGTCCGGCGAGGTCCGTCGCCCGCGCGGGAGCGGCGTACACGGACACGTCGTCGGTGGCGCGCCGGCTGCCGAGGTAGGCGTCCCAGCCGAACCTGGTCAGCTGGCGGTCGGCGACGCCGACACCGTCGATCTGCACGGTGGAGACGGTCTCGTCGCGGTCGTCGAGCATCGGCGACACAAGGATCTGGGCCAGCAGCGACGGCCCGCGTCGGTCGCGGGCGAGCAGGGCCGTGCCCGCTGCGAGGCCGCCGCCGGCGCTCTGTCCGGCGATGACGATGCGGTCCGGGTCGATGCCGAGCTCCTCGGCGTGCTCGGACACCCACACGAGCCCGGCGTAGCAGTCCTCGACCGGGAACGGGTCCGGGTACTCGGGCGCGAGCCGGTAGTCCACGCTGACGAGCACGACGTCGTGGACCAGCAGCCAGTCGTCGTAGGAGTCGAGGTTCCCGAGGTGGTGGCCGAACACCATGCCGCCCCCGTGGATCGTGTACACCCCCGTGGTCGCTCCGGTGCGACCGATGCGCTGGATCACCGCGAGGTCGATCGGGTCGCCGCGGTGACCGGGGACTGTGATGCGTCGACGCTCGTACCCGCGTGCGTGCAGCCGTGCGTCGAGTTCGGCCTCGGTGACGTCGAGCTGCCGCATCTGCGGCAACACCTCGGGCGTGATGGTGACGGGACCGCGCGCTGCGAGGGCGTCGAGGAACGGCACGAGTTCGGGGTCGAACGGCGGGCGGGTGATGACTTCGGACACGGGTGCACTCCTTCGATGAAGAAGTGGCGACCCCCGTGAGCCGCGTGTGAGTACCCGGCAGCCGATGGGGCGCGGGCCTTTTCCCTCTGCGCCCGACGATAGCGCATCCCCGACGGGTGCCCACCCACGCCGATCAGGTCGGTCGGTGCTGCTCCGCGTACCGACGCGCACGACCGATCCGCCGTATCGAGAGCGGGATCGCCCAGGCGAGCACGACGACCATCGCGACCAGGAAGACCACGGGCAGCAGCCCCAGGTCGCCGCGGACCGCGGACGAGACGAACTGGAACGCGATGGCGATGTACAGCAGGCCCGTGAACACCAGCTGGAACTGCAGGGCGAGCGGGACGATCCGGGCGTACCGGACCGCTCCCGCGCGGTCGGCCTCGTCGAGGGGGAGCTCCTTGCCCCGCAGCACCACCTTCGCGTACCGCTGCAGGCGGCCGAGGTCCCGCCCACCGCTGTCGCGGAGCGCGCGGTTCAGCGGGAGCGCCACGACGATCGCGGCCATCGCCGTCGCGGTGAAGGTCAACTGGCCCCCGAGCAGGACGACCTGGAGGAGCGCGCCGCCCCGGTCCGAGAAGGCCGCAAGGAGCGTCACCCCGATCGTGCAGACCACCGCGGCGATGACGAAGGTCGTCGCGATCGAGCGGATCGCGCGTCGGACCAGCCCGACGCCGGGGACGTCGTCGCTCAGGTCGCTGATGGGCGCCTCGGTGCCGCGGAACAGCGCACCGAGCGGGCGGGCGACGGCGAGGAGCACCCCGGCCCCGACGACGAGCAGCACCGGCACCCAGAGGGGCGCCTGCGCCGACAGAGCCGCCAGCACGAAGACCACGGCGGCCACGACGTCGACGGCCGCGACGACCGCCGAGACCCGGAACAGGGAGCGCTGGCTCTCGGGGGACGAGCGGTGGTCGTAGTAGCCGGCCAAGGCCCCGACGAGGACCGGTCCCATGACGACGAGCGGCGTGCAGACGGCCGCGGCGACGAGCCAGCCGTGCGCCGCGCTCCCGAGCTCGAGCGCCACGAGCAGCCCGCCGCCGAGGGACAGCGCCGTCGCGACGACGATCGTGGCGATGTACAGCAGGACCCGGATCACACCGTCGCCTCGGTCCCCCGGATCCGCCCGACGACGACGTCGACGATCCCCGCGAGCAACGCCGCCGCGACGAACCCGAGCGCCACGCCCAGTCCGAGCGGCAACCCCTGCGCGTAGTCGCCCTTCGAGCTCGCGAGCGCCGAGTAGAACACGCTGCCGACGGCGGCGATCCCGATCGCGGACCCGACGCGCGCACCGACCTGGATGAGCCCACCGGCCGAGCCGCCCTGCTCCACCGGCACCTCGGACAGCGTGAGCGTCTGGTTCGGCGAGATCGTCAGTCCGGAGCCGACACCGGCGACGAGGAGCGGCACGACGAGCCACCACCCGAGGTCGGACCGGTAGTGGTTCGCGACGACCCAGATGACCCCACCGAGGCCGATCAGGACCAGCACGGTCCCGACGACGATGAGCTGCCGGCCGAACCGCGAGACGACGCGACCGCCGATCGTCGACGCGACCCCGGACCCGATCGCGAACGGCACGGACGACAGGCCGGCGAGCAGCGCGGAGTAGCCGAGGCCCGACTGCAGGGCCAGCGTCAGGACGAAGAACAGCGGCGTGAACCCGGCGAAGTACAGCGTCGCGAGTCCGACACCGAGCGAGAACGACCGGCGGCGGAAGAGCCCGAGGTCGATGACGGGCTCCTTCGACCGCGCGTACCGCCGCTCCCACAGGACGAACAGCGCGCCGAGCACGACGGCGGCGACCACGAGCCACCACTTCGCCGTGCCCTTCCACTCCTGCGACTGCACGAACGGCAGCAGCAGGGCGACCACCGCGGCGCCGAGCAGGACGATTCCGACCGGGTCGAAGTCGTGCTTCCGGCCGCGTTCCACCCGGCTCGCCGCCGGCAGGTAGCGGAAGGCCAGGAGGATCGTGACGAGTCCCACGGGCAGGTTCACGAAGAAGACGAACCGCCAGCCGTTCTCGGTGCCGAAGGCCGTGATGAGCAGACCACCGACGAGGGGGCCGATCGCCGTGGCGATGCCGACCGTGGCGCCGAACAGCCCGAAGGCGGTGCCGCGCTCCTTCCCGCGGAACAGCTGCTGGATGAGCGCCGTCACCTGGGGTGTGAGCAGACCACCGGCGAGGCCCTGCACCAGCCGCGCGACGACCAGCACGATCCCGTTCGGGGCGAAGCCGCAGAGCGCGCTCGCCAGGGTGAAAAGGCCGACCCCGATGACGAACATGCGCCGGCGGCCGGAGGCGTCGCCCAGTCGACCTCCGGGGACGAGCAGGAGTCCGAACGACAGTGCGTAGCCGGACAGGATCCACTGCACGGCCTCCGGGGTGGCCCCGGGGAGTCCGGACGAGATCGACTGCAGCGCGACGTTGACGATCGACACGTCGAGCAGGACGATGCCGCCGCCGAGCAGGCAGATGACGAGGGCCTTCCACCGGTTCGGGTCCGGCTGGTCGCCGGATCCGGCGTCGGAGTGCTCGGATCGCTCGGGGGGCGCGGCGGTGGCCGCGTGGTGCGCATCGTGGTGCGCGACGGTGGGAGCCGCGTCGGGCTCGGCGGGGAGTCGGTGTTCGGGTGCCATGACGCTCTCACGCTAGGCCGCAGCGGAGGCGCTGGTCCGGCGAGCACGGATCTTGTCCACACCTTCAGGAGGCGCGGTGCGGGTCCGGTACGCCGGCTGGCAGCATGGCCTGGTGACGACCGATCCGGACCCCGCCCTCGTCCCCGAGCTCCTCGTCGCCGACGTGGACGCGAGCATCGCCTTCTGGTCCGGCCTGTGCGGGTTCACCGTGGCCTACGCGCGTCCCGAGGAACGGTTCGCCTACCTGACCCTCGGGTCGGCGCACGTCATGCTCGAGCAGGCCGGAGTCGGTCGGAACTGGCTCACCGGGCCGCTCGATCGACCACTCGGTCGCGGGATCAACCTGCAGATCGGTGTCCCGGACGCGGACGTCGTCGCGGCGTCGCTCCGTGCCGGCGGTGTGGAGCTCTTCATGCCGCCGGAGACGCGCTGGTACCGCGTGGGCGACGAGGAAGCCGGGGTGCGGCAGTTCCTGGTCACCGATCCCGACGGCTACCTGCTGCGCTTCCAGTCGTCCACGGGGCGTCGACCGGTCGCGCCGTAGCGCGACTCACGCGTCGTCGCGCAGCGACCGCACCATGCTCCGCAGTGCTCGGAGCGCCGCGCCCTGCTCGTCGGCCGACATCCCGCCGAGCATCCGGACCTCGACCCCGCGGACGGCTGCCGAGGCCTCGGCGAGACGCTCCCGCCCGAGCGGGGTGAGCTGGACCGGCAGCGCCTTGCCCACCGGTGCCTCCGACGCGCGCGACACCGAGCCGTCCCGTTCGAGCGCCTGCAGCAGGACGTTCATCGACTGTCGTGTCACGAACGCCCCGCGAGCGAGGTCGGAGTTCGACGACCCAGGGCGCTGAGCGAGCAGCTCGAGGCACGAGTAGTGCGTGACGGTCATGCCGAGCGGGCGCAGGACCGACTCCATCGCGGTGCGGAGCGCGCTCGCGGCCTCCTTGAGCAGGTACCCGAGGGACGTGTCCAGGTCGATGCCGTGTCCGTCTTGACGCATGTCAGTAGTCTGACATAGGTTCTTTCGTGTCAGATAACTGACACCAACGAAGGAGACCCCATGCCCGTCACCGGCCCCGACTTCATCTCGCTGCAGACCCGCGATCTCGATGCATCCCAGGCGTTCTACGAGCAGTACCTCGGCCTCGTCCGGTCGCAGGCGGGTCCGCCGCACGCGGTGGTCTTCGAGACCACGCCGATCGCGTTCGCCCTGCGCGACCTCGTGCCCGGCACCGACCTCGACGCCGTGGCACAGCCGGGCATCGGCGCGGCGATCTGGCTGCACGCGACCGACGTCCAGGCGATCCACGACGCGTTGGTCGCCGACGGCCACCGGATCGTCTCGGCGCCGATCGACGGGCCGTTCGGTCGGACGTTCACCTTCGCCGACCCGGACGGGTACCAGGTGACGCTGCACGACCGCGCCTGACGCCCTGGCACGGGCGGACCGGACGGTCTACGGTGTCGCCATGAGCGACGACGCCGGGGACGAGCAGCTGTGGCGATCGATCGTCGGGCGGCCGGCGCTCTGGATGGCCGTGGCGTGGACCGCCCTGGGTGTGGTGTGGCTCGTGTTCGCCGCGGTCGAGGGCGGCGACGACGCGTGGCGGTGGATCATCGGTGCGGTCTGGATCGCGCTCGGTGTCGGCCGGATCGCCGTCGCGGTCTGGGACCGGCGGCACCGCCGTGGGCGGTACGCCGGGCGCTGACCCGGCGGCGCGGGCGGTACGCCGGGCGCTGACCCGGCGGCGCGGCTCGTGTCAGTCGTCGTCGGGGGCGGTCCGGCGACGGGCGACCAGCAGGACGGCGACGAGCGCGGCGGCGACCACGGCCGCTATCCCGCCGAGGACCCACGGCGTCGCCCCGGGCCCGGACGATCCGGCCGTGGCGCCGGTCGCACCGGGACCGGCACCGGCACCGGCTGTGGCGCTCGGCGTCGGGGTGCCCGCGCTCGGGCTCTGCGTCGGTCCCGTCGCCGTCGGGGTCGGGGTCGGGGTCGGGGTCGGCGCTCCGGTCGACGTGAACCGGTAGCTCCCCGAGATCGGGTGTCCGTCCACCGAGACGCTCCGCCAGGTCACCGTGTACGAGCCGGCAGCCGTGAGGTCGGCGGCCGTGCGCAGCGTGCTGCCGTCGACGTCGACACTCCCCGCGCCGACCTCGGCGCCGTCCGGGCCGGTCACGCTGACGACGATCCCGGACTCGAGCCCGGCCAGCGGCGGCTCGGAGAACGTGAGGGCGACCTGGTCGAGGTCACCTCCGACCGTCGCGTCCGCAGCGGGTGCGGTCGAGGCGAGGACGTCGTGGGCGGACGCGGGGGCCGCCGTGACGAGGACGAACGCCAGGGCGACGGCCGACGCGGCGGTGGCGAGGAGGGCACGGAAGGGCACGGTCCATTGTCGCCGATCCTGACCGGACGCACAGGACGTCGGCCCGGACGACGGACCCCGTGACGGCTCAGTCCATCGCGTCGTCGTAGACCCCGATCAGCCGGTCGAGGAAGGTCTGCACCGTCGCACGCTCCGCGGGGTCCAGGTCGTCGACGATGCCTTCGATGCCCTCGATGAGCGGCAGCACGAGGTCGTACGCACGGTCCGAAGACTGCTCCGCCGCCGTGACGACGAGCTTGCGTCCGTCGCTCGGGTGCCGTTCCCGTCGGACGTGCCCGGCGCCCTCGAGCCGGTTCAGGACGAGCGTCATCGCGGCCGTCGAGATCTCGAGCCGACGGGCGAGCTCGGTCGGGGTGGCCGGCCCGGTCGCGATGAGGTGGTCCATCGCCTCGAGTCCCGCCGCGTCGACCGACAGTGCCGCGGCGAGGTGCCGCTCGAAGCGCTGCTGCCGGACACTGACCTGCTGCACGCGGGACCGGATGTCGTCGTCGGGGAGTGATCGCCCGTCGCGTCGCGCCGTCGCCCGGTCGTGGCGGTCCTGCCGGTCGTCGGGTCGGTCGGTCGCTGGGTGCTGGTCGTCGTTCGGCACGTCCACCATGGTAGTCGTGTACATTGCCAATCTCATTGGTAATCAACGACGTGAGGGACCATGACCGATCACACCCGCGGACGCGTGCTCATCTCCGGCGCGAGCATCGCCGGCCCGGCGCTCGCCCACTGGCTCCACCGCTTCTCGTTCGAGACGGTCGTCGTCGAGCGGGCGCCGTCCCTCCGCACCGGCGGGCAGAACGTCGACGTGCGCGGAGCCGGGCGTGAGGTCGCGCGCCGGATGGGCATCGAGGACGACATCCGCGCTGCCACGACGGGCGAGGTCGGCACCCGGTTCATCGGTCCGAGCGGCCGGACGATCGCGGCGTTCCCGGCGGGGACCTCGGACTCCGGCGGGGCCACCGCCGAGCTCGAGGTCCTGCGCGGTGACCTCGCGCGGCTCCTCGTCGACGGGACGTCCGACGCCACCGAGTACCGCTACGGCGACCGGATCACCCGCATCGACCAGGACGACGACGGCGTGACCGTGGGGTTCGAGCACGGCCCGGACGACCGGTTCGACCTGGTGGTCGCGGCGGACGGCATCGGATCGAGCACCCGTCGGCTGGTGTTCGGCGACGAGCCGGAGATCCGGTCGCTCGGGCTCGAGACGACGTACGGCACGATCCCCCGGACCGCGGCGGACGACGACTGGTGGCGCTGGTACAACGCACCGGGTGGCCGGTCGATCACCCTCCGTCCCGACCAGCACGGGACCATCCGCGCGGCGATGTCGGTCGTGACGGACCGGAAGCGGGAGCGAGCCGGCTCCGAGCGCGGCGACCTCGATGCGGTGCGCCGCCGCCTGCACGCGGTGTTCGGCGACGCCGGGTGGGAGGCCGAGCGGGTCCTCGCGGGGTTCGACCACTCCGAGGACCTCTACTCCGAGGCGATCGGACAGGTCCACGCCCCGCGCTGGTCGGACGGCCGGGTGGTGCTCCTCGGGGACGCCGCGTACTGCGCCTCGCCGGTGAGCGGCATGGGCACGAGCCTCTCGCTCACCGGTGCCTACGTCCTCGCCGGGGAGCTCGCCGCCCACGTCCATCACCGCGACGCCCTGCGCGCGTACGAGCGCATCATGCGCCCGTACGTCGCGAAGGCGCAGCAGCTGCCGCCGGGCACGCCGCGGATCGCGAACCCGAGGTCCCGGCTCGGGATCGCGGCCTTCGGCACCGCCGTCCGCGTGGCGTCGCTGCCCCTCGTCGGGCGCCTCGGCGCCCGCTTCGCCACCCCACCGGCCGAGGCGATCGACCTGCCGGAGTACGCGCACCTCGAGTGAGCCGGTGGCGGACGGGAGGCGCGGTGCGGGCCCGCCACGCGCCTCCCGTCCGTCCCGTCCTCCCGTCCCGCAGCGATGTGCGCTACGGTCCGGTCATGATCGTCTGGATCAACGGGACGCACGGCGTCGGCAAGACGACCACCAGCAGGCTGGTGCAGCCGCTCCTGCCGGACGCTCGCGTGCTCGATCCGGAGAAGGTCGGCGAGACCCTCATGGACGTCCGGCCCCCGCTGCCCGACTCCGGCGACTTCCAGCACTGGGACCCCTGGCGACCGCTCGTCGTCGAGACCGCGCGGCAGGTCCTGGCCTTCGCGGGCGGCACGCTCGTGATGCCGCAGACGGTCCTCGTCGAGCGGTACTGGCGGGAGATCGCGGACGGGTTCGCGGCGCACGGGATCCCGGTCCGGCACTTCGTGCTGCACGCGCAGGAAGACACGCTGCGGGACCGGATCCAGAACGACGCCGTGATGGGGCCGTCCACGTTCCGGTACAGCCGCGTCGAGCCCTACGCCGAGGCGGCACGCACCTGGCTGCACGCCGCGGCCGAGGTCGTCGACACGACGGAGACCCCGCCCGAGCAGGTGGCACGGAACATCGCCGACGCGGTGCTGCAGGTCGCACGGTGAGCGCCTTCGTGCAGCGGTCGCAGTGGTCGGTCGTGACGTCCGAACCGGCGGACGCGGCGGAGCTCGTCACGCGCATCCCCGACGTCCGACGGGCCACGGTCGAGGGCGCGCCCTCGGGGTTCTCGTTCGAGGAGCGGCGACGTGGCTCCGAACTGCTCTCCCTCGTGTCGATGGCGAGCACCGGCGTCGTCGAGGGAACGGTCGAGGCCGAGTCGGCGATGGTCCTCTTCTGGCTGAAGTCCGGCAGCGGTGCGGTCGACGGCGACGGGGTGCCCACCGGCCGTCCGGTCCTGTTCCGCCACGACCCGCAGCAGGTCCGGTGGGACGGGTTCCAGCTCGACCTCATCCGCATCGACCGGACCACGGTGGAGCAGGTCGCTGCCGAACGCGGCGCCTGGCAGCCCGGGCCGATCGAGTTCCAGCCGCACCACATCCCCGAGGGGCCGACGCTCGCCGCCTGGTGGTTGATGGTGCGCGCGGTGGCGGCCGACGTGCTGCGCGGTCCGGAGGAGGTCACCGAGGAGCACGAGCGTGAACTGACCCGCTTCGCGGCGGGCGGCCTGCTCACCGCGGTCCCGCACTGGCCGGTCGGGCAGGACCAGCCCCGCACGGCTGCGGCGGCACGGTTCGCCCGGGCCGAGGCGTACCTGCTCGAGCACGCGACCGAGCAGATCACCGTCGAGGACGTCGCGGCGGCCGCGGGCCTGAGCATCCGCGGGCTGCAGGACGCGTTCCGGCGCCACCACGGCATCACGCCGACCACCTACCTCCGGCGCATCCGACTGCTGCTCGCCCGTGAGGGCCTGGAGTCCGGGGACGACCGGAGCGTCGGGGACGTGGCGCGGGACTCGGGCTTCGCGCACCTCGGACGGTTCGCCGGCAGCTACCGCGACGAGTTCGGGGTGCTGCCCCGCGAGACCTGGCAGGCCGCGCGCCGCCGCTGATCCGCGCGCCGCCGCTGATCCGCGCGCCGCCGCTGAACGCCGCGCCGGTCAGGCCGCCAGCGGCGGGTCCCGCAGCGCCGGGCAGTGCTCCGGTGTCGGGTGCTCGGTGATCGCGATGACCTCGTCGAGCCGGTCCCGAGCGGCCTCGAGCTCGGCGAGCTGCGCCGTGATCCGGTCCCGCTCGGCGACGAGGAGCGCGAACGACTCCGGCGTCGCCACCCCCGCGTCCACGCAGGGCAGCAGCTGCACGATGGTGCGGCTCGGCAGCCCGGCGGCGAAGAGCTGCTGGATGAGCTGGACCCGCTCGACGGCGGGCACGGCGTAGGAGCGCTGGCCGCTCGCCGTCCGTCCGGCCGGCAGCAGGCCCTGCTCCTCGTAGTACCGGAGCGACCGCACGCTCACGCCGGTCGCCGCAGCGAGGTCTCCGATGCGCACGATCTCCTCCTTGCACCTGACATCGATGTGAGGTCTTAGCGTAGCCGAGCCGCTGCGGGAGGTGCCCGCTCGGCAGGAGGAACACCATGGACATCGCTGGATCGGTCGCACTCGTCACGGGCTCGAACCGGGGCATCGGACGACGGTTCGTGCAGCAGCTGCTCGAGCGCGGCGCCGCCAAGGTCTACGCCACGGCCCGGCGCCCCGAACTGGTCGACATCGAGGGGGTCGAGGTGCTCCCGCTCGACATCACCGACCAGGAGTCCGTCGCGGCGGCAGCGGCTGCGGCGTCCGACGTGACCCTGCTCGTCAACAACGCCGGGATCACCACGCAGGGCTCGCTGCTCACGGACGACCTGACCGACGTGCGGCGGGAGATGGACACGCACTTCTGGGGCAACCTCGGGATGGTCCGGTCGTTCGCGCCGGTGATCGAACGCAACGGCGGGGGCGCGATCGTGAACGTCCTGTCGGCGCTGTCCTGGTTCGCGTACCCGGGCTCGGGCGGGTACGCCGCCGCCAAGGCCGCGGAGTGGAACATGACGAACGCCGTCCGCCTCGAGCTGACCGGCCGGGGCGTCAGCGTCCAGGGGCTGCACCTCGGAGCCGCCGACACCGACATGATGGCCGGGTACGAGGGGCCGAAGGTCGACCCGGCCGAGGTCGCGCGGCTCTCCCTCGACGGTGTGGAGCGGGGCGCGGCGGAGGTCGTCGTGGACGACTGGAGCGCCGGGGTCAAGGCGTCGCTCGCCGAGGCGCCCGAGCGGTTCTACGCGCAGTTCGCGTGATGCGGCCAGCGTGACCCGGGGGCGGACGGGAGGGACGGTGCGGGCCCGCACCGCGCCTCCCGTCCGCCGCTCCGACGTTCCGCGCGCTCGTCGCGTCCTCCGCGCTCGCCGCGTCAGGACCGCGCACGGGATCGGACCGACGGCGTCAGCGATCCGTCAGGACGCTGTCCGCACGGCCGCCCCCGCCGGATCGTGGAGTGGTGACCCTGACCGCGATCCTCCCGACGCTCCGCGCGTCCCTCCCCGACCCCGTGGACCCGACCCTCTGGCCCGCCCACACCGAACCCACGACCGGCGACGTCCTGGTCGCCGCCGTGTCGATGGTCCGGCTGGCCGAACTCGCCGGCACCCCGTGCGTGCACACCGCCGAACAGGCACCGCCCCGCTACCGACCCCGCACGTGGACGCCGGGCGAGGTGAGCGTCGCCGTGGCGTCGGTGCTGCGCGTGCGGCGCCCCCGGACCGGTGTCGTCCTCCTCGAACTCGACGCGGTGCTCCCCCGGTTCGCCGTCCTCGACCAGGTGCGGCTCATCGGCCGGGTGAGCACGGCGGCCCCGACCGGGACGTACGTCCTCACCCCGTGCGCCGGCGCGGAGGACGGTCCCTTCCACCGGCTCCCGGCCCCGTTGCCCGCGGACGTCCGCGAGGGCGACCTGCTCTGCTTCCCCTGCGTGACCGCGATCCGGCACCGCGACGTCGTGGTGCCGGTCCGCGCCGAGGTCGTCCGGTGAGCGCCGTCTCCGACCTGCGCACACGCGTGGTCGACGGCCCGCACGTGTGGGGCCGGTACTCCGTGCGCCCCGTCGACCGGACGATGTGGAGCACGAGGACCCTCGTCGTCTACCCGCCTGGCACGACCCGCCGCGAGCGTGCGGTGCTCCGCGCGTGGTCGGCGTGGCCGGCCGTCGGGGCCCTCCTGGCGATCGCCGTGATGGCCGCGCTCGCACCCCGCGCCGCCCTCGGGACCGTCGCCGCCGTCGGGGTGTACGCAGGCGGCTTCCTGGTGCTCGGGCGGGCCGCTCGTCGACTCCGTCCCGGCGTCCGGACGCTGATCGTGACGACCTTCCACGGCACCGGGCGACCCGAGGTGCACGGGGACGTCCGGTTGCTCGGCGCCTCGCTCGACGCGTTGACCGTGCCGGAGCGGGCGCTCCGTGCCGGTGCGATCCGACCGGTGGACTTCGAGTCGATCTGGGCCGACGTCTGGGACGACCTGCCGAGCGGCCCGCGGTCCCGGGTCAGTCGTGCAGGAACGCCTCGAGCTGCCGGGCCACGAGGTCCGGTCGGGTGATGAACGGATGGTGCCCCGTCGGGAGTTCGACCGACCGGGTGGCCCGCGCCGCGTGCTCCCGCTGGAGTGCGACGGTCGTCGAGCGGTCCTCGGCGCACACCACCGCGGTGGAGTCCACGCCGACCCACCCCTCGGCGCTCGTCGGGGTGCCGAACGCGCGGACGTCCTGCGAGGTGACCCGGTCCCACGCCGCCCGCTGCGTGGCGGCGTCGGCGTCCTGCAGGAACCGGGCGCCGAACGACCGCTCGTCGTACCCGTCGACGACGATCCGCACGTCGGCGTCCGGACGCACCGCGACGGGGTCCGGCTCGCCGGACATGATCGACCCCTGCGACGCCCCGACGGGCGGCAGGTAGCTCGACACGAGCAGCAGGTGCCGGACCGCGGGGTGCGGGCCCGCCTCGGCGATCACGGTCCCGCCGTAGGAGTGTCCGACGACGATGGCGTCGGGGACCTCGTCCAGGGCGCGGCGGAGCGCGGCGGCGTCCTCCTGCAGGCCGCCGCCGGTGTCGGTCTCCCCGCACGACGGCAGGGCCACGGCGCGGCTGACGATCCCGGTCCGTTCGCGCAGCAGGTCGCCGGTCGGAGCCCACCACCAGTCCCCGACACGGACGAGGGCGCCGTGCACGAAGAGGACCGTCGGGCTCGTCACTCCATCACCATCGCGGACATGCGCGTCATCAGGCCACGGGGGACGAAGCGGTGCGCGCTCGCCAGCATGGCGTTGCGCGCGCCGGAGACGACCGTGGGTCCGCCGGCACGGGAGAACGCCCGCAGACCGACGCGTGCGACCTCCTCCGCCGACTGCCGACCGCCCTCGAGGAACGACCCGCCGCCCGCGGCGTCGAAGAAGCCCGTCGCAGTGGGCCCGGGGCACAGGGCGAGCACCCGGACGCCCTGCCCGCGCGTCTCCTGCCAGAGGGCCTCGGTGAAGGACAGGACGAACGCCTTCGTCGCGCCGTAGAGCGCCATGTGCGGGGTGGGCTGGAACGCGGCGGTCGAGGCCACGGTCATCACGCCGCCGACGCCGCGGGCGAGCATGCCGGGCAGGAACGCCCGCGTCAGCCGGACCAGCGCGGTCTCGTTGAGCGCGATCTGCTGCACGATGCCGTCCTCGGGCTGCTCGGCGAAGGTGCCGTGCCACCCGACCCCGGCGTTCGCGATCAGGACGTCGACGCGGGTGCCGTCGAGCGCCGTGATCACCTCGTCGACGCCGGCGGCCGTCGCCAGGTCGGCCGGGAGCACCCGCACGCGCACACCGTGGCGTGCGTGGATGCCCGAGGCGACGGCGTCGAGCCTGTCGGCGGACCGGGCGACCAGGACGAGGTCGGCGCCACCCGCGGCGAGGCCCTCCGCCAGCGACTCGCCGATGCCGCCGCTCGCACCGGTCACGAGGGCCAGTCGGCCCCGGAACGGTTCGGGGTTCCGCGCCACGGCTCAGCCCGCCGTGCGGAGGAAGTCGGCGATCGGGGTGGAACCGGTGTTGAACCGGATCGTCCGGCCGATCGTCTCGTCGCCCTCGACCGCGTCGGCCACCACGTGCGCGACGTCGCCGCGCGGGACCTGCGTCGAGGAGCCGTCCCAGTCGACCGAACCCGTGGGCTCGTCGTCGGTGAGGGTGCTCGGCGCGACGACCGTCCAGCGGAGCCCCGAGTCGCGGAGGACGGCGTCGGCGATCATCTTCGACTGCGCGTACGCGAAGAAGTCGTCGTCCTGCGGCACCCCGTGGTCGAGGAGCGAGCCGGACCAGGAGACCATGACGTAGCGGTCGGCACCGGCCTTCGCGGCACCCTGCACGGACAGGATCGCCGCGTCGCGGTCGATCGCCCAGGTGCGGTCCGCCGATCCGCCGCCGGCACCGGCCGACCAGACCACGGCGTCGTGTCCGTGGATGAGCTCGGCGAAGTCGGTGAGGGTCTGCTGCTGGATGTCGGCGACGTGCGGCTGCCCGCCGTGGGCGCGGATCTCGTCGGCCTGGTCGGGGTCGCGGATGACCGAGGTGACGGTGTGGCCGCGGTCGGTGAGGATGCGGGTGGCGAGGAGTGCGACCTTGCCGTGGCCGCCGAGGACGATGACGTTGCTCATGCGTCGGACGCTACTCGCGGCGGCTCAGCGCGCGAGGTGCGCGAGGTGCGCACCAGCGGACGGGAGGCGCGGTGCGGGCCGGCACCGTCCCTCCCGTCCGGCGGTCCGTCGCGTCAGCCGACCCGCCGGCGCTGCACGAGGGTCGCGACGCCGAAGGCGGCCAGCAGGATGCCGACGCACCACGCGAGGGCCACCCACAGGTCCGCGTCGAGCGGCTGCCCGGCGAACAGGGCACGGATCGAGTCCACGATCGACGTCACCGGCTGGTGCTCCGCGAACCACCGGACCGGCCCGGGCATGGAGTCGGTCGGCACGAACGCCGAGCTGATGAAGGGCAGGAAGACGAGCGGGTACGAGAACGCACTCGCGCCGTCCACCGACGTCGCCGACAGCCCGGCGACGACCGCGATCCAGGTGAGCGCCAGCGTGAAGAGCACCAGGATCCCGAGCACCGCGAGCCACGCCCCGATGCCCGCGCTGCTGCGGAACCCCATGAGCAGGGCGACCCCGACGACCACGGTCACCGACACGGTGTTGGCGACGAGGGACGTGAGCACGTGCGCCCACAGCGACGCCGCCCGGACGATCGGCATCGACCGGAAGCGCTCGTCGATCCCCGCCTGCAGGTCGAGGAACAGCCGGTACGAGGTGTACGCCACCCCGGACGCCACCGTGATGAGGAGGATCCCCGGCAGCAGGTAGTCGATGTACGGCGTGCTCCCGGTGTCGATCGCGCCGCCGAAGACGTACACGAACAGCAGCAGGAAGGCGATCGGCATCACGGCGGTGGTGATGATCGTGTCCGGGCTCCGGAGCACGTGTCGCAGCGAGCGCCCGGTCAGGACGGCGGTGTCGTGGATCGGGTGGGCGGACATCAGGCCACCTCCTTCGTGGTGTCGGCCTTCGTGGTGTCGGCGTCGGGACGGTGTCCGATGACGGCGAGGAAGACGTCCTCGAGCGTGGGGCGCTTCTCGACGTACTCGACCGTCGCGGGCGGGAGCAGTCGCTGGAGTTCGGCGAGGGTGCCGTCGGCGATGATGCGGCCCTCGTGCAGGATGGCGATCCGGTCGGCGAGCTGCTCGGCCTCGTCCAGGTACTGCGTCGTGAGCAGGACCGTGGTACCGCCCGCGGCGAGGGCGCGGACGGCGTCCCAGACCTCGATGCGGGCCTCGGGGTCGAGGCCGGTCGTCGGCTCGTCGAGGAAGACCACCGACGGGTCGCCGATCAGGCTCATCGCGATGTCGAGCCGGCGGCGCATCCCGCCCGAGTACGTCCCCGCGCGGCGGGACCCGGCATCCGTGAGCGAGAACCGGTCGAGCAGCTCGTCGGCGATGCGCCCGGCGTGCCGGAGGTGCCGGAGCCGTGCGACGAGGACGAGGTTCTCGCGGCCGGTCAGCACCTCGTCCACGGCGGCGAACTGCCCGGTGAGGCTGATCGCCTCGCGGACCGCACCCGGATCGGCGGCCACGTCGTGCCCCGCGACCGACGCGGTGCCGGCGGTGGCCGTCGTCAGGGTCGCGAGGATGCGGATCGCGGTCGTCTTGCCCGCGCCGTTCGACCCGAGCAGGGCGACCACGGAGCCGGCCTCGACGTCGAGGTCGACCCCACGGAGGACGCGCAGGTCGCCGAAGGACTTCTCGAGCCCCCGGACCCGGATCGTCGCGGTCACGACGGCTCCCCGTCCGCATCGGCCGCCGCGATCGCGTCGACGAGGCGCTGCTGCTCCTTGCTGAGCCACGACCCGAGGCCGTAGTTCGCCTTGAAGTCCTCGGCGAAGGCGATCGGGTCGTCGCCGACCACCGCGCGGACGCTCGTTCCGTCGGCGGCGCTCTGCTCGAACAGGTCCGCGAGGTCGTCGAGCATGCGCATGAGCTGCTCGCCGTCGCTCGGGCCGGTGTACATCAGATACCGCTCGATGCCGTCGACGGCGGTGCGGTGGCTCGTCGGCAGCGCTGCCGTGCGGGCCTTGTACTGCTTCCAGCGCTTCTTGTCGCCGATGAGCTTGGTCGTGATGTCCGAGATCGAGATCCCCATGATCAGTCCTGTCCGTTCGTGCTGCTGGTGGTGTGCCGGAGGTGGTCGAGCCGCTCGGCGAGGAAGGTCCACGCCCGCCAGAAGTCGTCGAGCTGCTCCTGCCCGCGGGCGTTCAGCGTGAACACCTTGCGGGGCGGGCCCTTCTCCGACGGGACCTTCTCGACGTCGACGAGGCCGCGCTGCTCGATGCGGACGAGCAGGGCGTAGACGGTGCCCTCGGCGATGTCGGTGAACCCCTGCTCCCGGAGCGAGGCGGTGATGTCGTACCCGTGGGCCGGGCGGCCGGCGAGCACGGCGAGGACGATCCCCTCGAGGATGCCCTTGAGCATCTCGGTCTCCTGCTTGGGCATGCGTGCCTCCTGCGGTCGGTGCCGTGTGTCGTGGTGCGCTGTACTCAGTGTCGCTGACTACTGGTACATAGTAACGCTGAGTACCAGGAGCGCAAGAGTAGTTTCCGAACCGACACGACAGGAGCACCGATGAGCACGAAGAACGAGCAGCACACCCTGGTCCGCACCCTGGTCCTGGGCATCCTCAGCGGCGGCCGGAGCGCCACCCCGCTCGCCGTCATGGCACTGAACCACGACCGCTCCTCGCTGAAGGGCTCGTGGCAGGACTGGAAGGTCTTCAGCACGCCCCTCGGCCGTGGCGTCCTCGTCGCCTCGGCCGTCGGTGAGCTCATCGGCGACAAGCTGCCGGGGACGCCGAACCGGATCTCCCCCGCCGGCCTCGCCGGGCGCGTGGCGTCCGGAGCGCTCGTCGGGGCCGCGCTCGGCACGACGGGCAGGCGCGACCTGCGCATCGAGGGCGCGATCCTCGGCGGCGTCGGCGCGATCGTCGGCAGCTTCGTCGGCTGGGGTGCGCGCAAGCTCGTCGGCGCCACGACCCGCCTCCCCGACCCGGTCGTCGCGCTCGCCGAGGACGCCGCGACCATCGCCGGCTCCGTCAAGGTGATCACCACCTCGTGACGGCACCGCGTCGGGCCCTCGTCACCGGCGGCAGCATCGCCGGGCTCTCCGCCGCCTACTGGTTGGACCGGACGGGCTGGGACGTCACCGTCCTCGAGCGCTCGGCGGGCTTCCGCACCGGCGGCCAGAACGTCGACGTCCGGGGCGTCGCCCGCGAGGTCCTCGACCGCATGGGGCTGACCGAGGCGATCCGCTCGGCCAACACGGGCGAGACCGGCACGGTGATCGTCGACGAGCAGGGGGACACCATCGTCCGGCTGCCCGACGACGACTCCGGCGAGGGGGCGACGGCGGAGCTCGAGGTCCTGCGCGGCGACTTCGCGGACGCGATCCGGCAGGTCCTGCCGGACCGCGTGCGCCTGGTCTTCGACGATGCCGTGGTCGCGGTGGACGAGGACGGCTCGGACGGACGACCCGTCACCGTCCGCACCCGGAGTGGCGCGACGCTCCCGGCCGAGCTCCTCGTCGTCGCCGAGGGGGTCCGCTCGAGCACCCGCGACCTGCTCTTCACCGTCGAGCCCCGGCGGCTCGGCATCACGATGGAGTTCGGGACGATCCCACGGATCCCGTCCGACGACGACACCTGGCGCTGGTACAACGCCGTCGAGGGTCGACAGGTGCACCTGCGGCCCGACAACCACGGCTCGACGAGGGCGATGCTCGCGTACACCAACGACGACGGCGAGGTCCCCGACCGGCGCGACCGCTACGCCGGCGCCGGATGGCAGACCGGCCGGGTGCTCGACGGGTTCGAGCAGTCGGACGACGTCTACGTCGACGACCTCACGCAGATCCACGCCCCGACCTGGCACCGGGGTTCCGTCGTGCTGCTCGGCGACGCGGCCTGGTGCGTGACACCGATGGGCGGCGGCGGGAGTTCGCTGGCGCTCACCGGCGGGTACGTCCTCGCAGCGTCCCTCGCCGACGAGTCCGACACCACCGCGGCACTCGGGGCGTTCGAGGCCTGGATGCGGCCGCTCGTCGACCGGATCCAGACCATGCCGTCCGGGATCAAGCACTTCGCGTACCCGCAGACGAAGCTCGGTCTCGCGGCGCAGCGCGCCGCGCACCACGTCCTGACCTCGCGGCCGGTCGCGCCCCTCATGGCGCGACTGACGCACACGGCGGACTCGGACCAGCCGCTCCCGGCCCTGGAGCCGACCCGCTGACGGACGGGAGGCGCGGTGCGGGCCCGCACCATCCCTCCCGTCCGTACAGGGGTTCCGTCCGGGCCTGCCACGCCCAGTCGCGTGCGCCTAGCGTGACCGGCATGCGCATCGTCGTCATCGGAGCCACCGGCCACATCGGCACGTTCCTCGTCCCCCGTCTCGTCCGCGCCGGTCACGACGTCGTGACCGTCACCCGCGGCAGCAGCACCCCGTACGCCGACTCCCCCGAGTGGCAGCAGGTCGAACGGGTCGCCGCCGATCGCGAGCAGGAGGACCGCGACGGCACGTTCGGCGACCGGATCGCCGCACTCCGTGCCGACGCCGTCGTCGACCTCGTCTGCTTCACGACGTCGTCGGCCGAGGCCCTCGTCACGACCCTCCGCGGGAGCGGTGCGCACCTCGTGCACTGCGGGTCGATCTGGCGTGCCGGGGTCTCGCACGTGCTGCCCGTCACCGAGGAGAACACGACCGAGCCGTTCGGCGACTACGGCGTGCAGAAGGACGCGATCGCCCGGATGCTCAAGCGTGAAACTGCCGAAGGGGGTTTGGTCACGACCTCGTTGCACCCCGGCCA
Organism: Curtobacterium sp. MCBA15_016; assembly: GCF_001865105.1. Lineage (NCBI taxonomy): Bacteria > Bacillati > Actinomycetota > Actinomycetes > Micrococcales > Microbacteriaceae > Curtobacterium > Curtobacterium sp. MCBA15_016. The sequence goes on along the minus strand of NZ_MJGR01000001.1, from coordinate 45,989 downwards.
CATCAGCGGTCCGGGATGGATGCCCATCGGTCCGCTCGGCAACCTCGACCCGACGGTGTGGACGAAGCTGTCCGCCGGCGAGCCCGTCGAGGTCCCCGGCCTCGGTGCCGAGACGATGGCGCACGTGCACGCCGACGACGTCGCGCAGGCCTTCCAGCTCGCGGTCGAGCACCGGGACGCCGCGGCCGGCGAGGACTTCTTCGTCACGGCCCCGACGGCGCTCACGGCACGCGGGTACGCGCACCTGGTCGCGTCGTGGTTCGGCCAGGAGGCGCGGCTCGAGCCCGTCTCGTGGGACCGGTTCCGCGAGACCACGGCTCCGGAGCACGCCGGTGCGAGCTGGGAGCACCTGTCGCGCAGCCAGGTGTTCAGCACCGAGAAGCCGCGGCGGCTGCTCGGCTACGAGCCAGCCTGGACGGCCGAGGCGACGGTCCTCGACGCGTTCCGCTGGCTGGTGGAGCACGGCGAGGTGGACGTCGCGCGCCCCCTCGTCGTCTGAGGTCAGGCGCGGGCGGTGACCACCAGCCCGCGGCGGCGGTGGACCGCCCAGACCGTCAGGGCGAACCCGACCAGGACCGCGCCGCCCACGGTGACCGCGGTCCACCCGCCGGCGTTCCAGAGCACCGAGGCGAGTGCCGAGCCGATCGCCCCGCCGATGAAGTTCGCGGTGACGAACGCGGTGTTGAGTCGGCTGCGCGCCGCCGGGTCGATCGCGAAGAGCCGGGTCTGGTTGAGGACGTTCGTCGCCTGCACACCGACGTCCAGCAGGACGACCGCGACGAGGACGACCACGATCGACCGCGCTCCGAGGCCCGCGACCACGAGTGAGACGAGCACGACGGCGATCGCCGCACCGGTCACGGGCACGGAGACCCCGCGGTCGTGCAGCCGACCGACCCGCTGCGCGGCGACCGCCCCGGCGAGCCCGGCCAGACCGACGAGCCCGATCGCGCTCGTGGAGTACCCGAACGGCTCGGCGCTGAGCAGGAACGTCAGCGCGGTCCAGAACATCGTGAAGACGGCGAACATCGCGGAGCTGATGACGAGGGTCACCCGCACGGCCCGGTGCGCGGCGACGGCACGGAACACCGAGGCGATGAGCGTCGGGTACCGCACCCGGTCGCGCCGGTCGAGCTCGGGGATCGCCCGCCGGAGCAGCACGGCGAACAGCAGGGCCGCGACGGCGGCGACGACGTAGATCGCGCGCCAACCGAACGCGTCCGCGACGAGCCCGCTGACCGTCCGCGACACGAGGATGCCGGTGAGGACCCCGGAGGCGATCGTGCCCACGACCCGCCCTCGGGACGAGGGATCGGCGAGGTCCCCGGCCAGCGGGATGAGCAGCTGCCCGGCGACGGTGGTGAGGCCGACGAGCGCGAGCGCCACCAGCAGCACGGCGAACGACGGGGCCACGGCGGCGAACAGCAGCGCGACCGCGGACGCGACGAGCACCCCGGGGATCAGGCGTCGTCGGTCGAGCACGTCGCCGAGCGGCACCACGAGCAGGATGCCCAGCGCGTACCCGACCTGGGTGAGCGTGACGAGCAGCCCGGCGACCGCGGCGGACGTCCCGAGCGAGGACGCGATGTCGTCGAGGAGCGGCTGCGCCCAGTAGAGGTTGCCGACGGCCGCGCCCCCGGCCACCGCGAACAGCAGCGTGCGCGCGGGCGTCATCCCCGCACCGGCGGTCACGGACGCCGCCGGAAGAGCTCCGCGAGGTGCCACGGCCCCGGTGCGAGTCGGACGGCCGCTTCGGCGCGGATGCGGTCCTCGCGCGCGCGGTCGCGCGTGAGTTCCTCGATCTCGCGCTCGGCACGCAGGCGGAACCGGACCCGCTCGAGGAACGTCAGCGGCTCCGCGGGGCGGGTGGTCCGGATCGAATCGGTCTCGCTCATGCGTCCTCCGTCTCCGGGACGGCGGCGACGGTGGTCGCCGCGAGGTTGGCGAGGAGCTGCAGGCGCTCCTTGGACGGCGAGCCGGGCTCCGCGCCGTAGACGATGAGCGTCAGCCCGGTGTCCGTGACGAGCTCCATCGTCTCGTACGTCAGGTCGAGGTCGCCGACCTCGGGGTGGTGCACGTGCTTGATGCCGGACCGGTGCCGCATCACGTCGTGCGCGGCCCAGCGCTGACGGAACTCCTCGCTGCGGGTGGAGAGTTCCCCGATGAGGTCCGTCAGCCCGCGGTCGTACGGGGACCGGGCCGCTTCGGCACGGAGCACGGCGACCATGTCCCCGGTCACGCTGTCCCAGTCGCGCCAGAACTCGCGACCACGGGGGTCGAGGAAGGCGAAGCGCGCGGTGTTCGGGGTACCGGACGGGTCGAGGAAGAGCGGCGCGTAGACCGCACGGGCGAGGGCGTTGCCGGCCAGGAAGTCCGACCGGCCGTTCCGCACCCACGCGGGAGCGGTCACCGAGTCGAGCACCCGCTGCACGTTCGGCCGGACCTTCGACGTCGGGGTCTTCCGACGCGTCGTCGCCGAGGCGTTCTGCGCACGGGCGAGGTCGAACAGGTGCGCGTGCTCGGCGTCGTCGAGCCGGAGCGCCCGGGACAACGATCCGAGGACGCTCTCGGACACCCCGGCGAGGTTCCCGCGCTCGAGGCGGATGTAGTAGTCGACGCTCATGCCCGCGATGAGGGCGAGTTCCTCGCGGCGAAGGCCCTTCACCCGTCGCGCGCCGCCGAAGTCGGGCAGCCCGACCTGCTGCGGCGTGACGCGCTCGCGGCGGGTGCGGAGGAAGTCGCGGACTTCGTCTCTCGTGTCCATGTCCTCCACGGTAGGTCCGATCGACGGGTCGGAGCAGGGGCTGCTGGTACCCGTCAGGCCGGTCCGGGCGGTCGTAGCGTCGTGGACATGGACACACTCACCCTCAACAACGGACTCGAGATCCCCGCGATCGGGTTCGGCGTCTTCCAGAGCGCGCCGGCCGAGACGGTCGACGCCGTGCGCACCGCGCTCGAGACCGGGTACCGCCACATCGACACCGCCGCCGCGTACGGCAACGAGCGCGAGGTCGGCGAGGGCATCCGTGCCTCGGGTGTCGACCGCGACGAGATCGTCGTCGAGACGAAGATCTGGGTCTCCGACTACGGCCTCGACGAGACCCTGCACGCGTTCGACAAGGCGACCGGCAAGCTCGGGTTCGACCACGTCGACGTCCTGATCCTGCACCAGCCCGCACCCGACCGCTTCGAGCGGACCATCGCGGCGTACCGGGCGCTCGAGCGGCTGTACGCCGAGGGCCGTGTCGGCGCGATCGGCGTGAGCAACTTCATGCCGCACCACCTCCGGTCGCTCCTGGACGCCACGGACGTGATCCCGGCGCTCAACCAGGTCGAGCTGCACCCGTACTTCACGCAGCCGGACGTGCAGCGCGCCGACGCCGAGCACGGCATCCTCGACCAGGCGTGGTCGCCGATCGGTGGCATCACCTTCTACCCGGGCTGGGGCGACGAGCGGGTCAGCGTGCTCGACGACCCGACGATCCGGACCATCGGCGAGGCGCACGGCAAGACCCCGGCGCAGGTGATGCTCCGGTGGCACGTGCAGCAGGGCCGCAACGCGATCCCGAAGTCCACGAACCCCGGGCGCATCGCCGAGAACTTCGACGTGTTCGACTTCGTGCTCTCCGACGACGAGCTCGCAGCGCTCGACGCCCTCGACACCGGTCGTCGCGGCGGGCCGGACCCGGACGGGACCGACACGAGCCGCTTCGAACGGGTGATCCCGGAGGCCTGACGCGACCCGGGTCCGTCGTTCGGGCTCAGCTCGTCGCGAGCGGCACCGACACGATCCGGTCGTCGCCGTCCGTCGGGTCGCCACGCCCATCGGTGTTGTTCGTGACGAACCACAGGGCACCCTCGGGGCCCTCGAGCACCGTGCGGATGCGGCCGAAGTCCCCCGCGAAGTACTCGGTCGACGTCGAGGGGGCGTCGGCCGGCACAGCCCTGACGACCTCGCCCTGGAGGTTCGCGATGAACACCGTGTCGTCGATCACCGCCAGGCCGCTCGGTGAGGCGTCGTCGGTGGCCCACTGCTGCACGGGGTCGACGAAGCCCTTGCTCGTGCCGCCGGTGCCCTCGACCTCGGGCCAGCCGTAGTCCCGGCCCTTCTCGATGACGTTGAGCTCGTCCCAGGTGTCCTGCCCGAACTCCGACGCGAACATCGTGCCGTCGGCCGTCCACCCCATGCCCTGCACGTTCCGGTGGCCGAGGCTCCACACCGGGGACCCGGGGAACGGGTTGCCGCCGGGGACCTGGCCGTCCGGGGTCAGCCGCAGGATCTTCCCCGCGAGCGAGTCCCGGTCCTGCGCGTCCGAGCCGGTACCGGCGTCGCCGACGCTTGCGTAGAGCATGCCGTCCGGGCCGAACGCGATCCGCCCGCCGTTGTGGAAGCTGTTCGACGGCAGTCCGTCGATCACGGTCGTGGCGTCCCCGAGCGCGTAGGACCCGGCGCTCCCGGACAGGTCGTAGCGCTGGATGCGGTTGCCGTCGTCGCCCGTCGAGTACACGAACAGGTCGCCCTCGTGCAGCGCGAGTCCGAGCAGACCGCCCTCACCGCCGTGCCGGACGCCCGCGATCGTGCCGACCTCGCGTGTCTTCCCGGCGCCGGTCAGTTCGAGCACCGTCGCCGAGTCCCGCTCGCTGATCAGGGCGTCGCCGCCGTCACCGGTGCGGACCACCGACCACGGGGCGTCCAGTCCGGTGGCGATGTCGGTCGTCTCGCCCCCGGGTTCGAGCTGTCCGGCGGCGCTCGCCGCGGGGGTCGTGGCGCTCGAGGAGGGGCTGCTCGTGGCGGTCGCCCGACCCTCGAGCGTGCGGGCGTCGTCGTCGTCGGTGCAGGCCGCGAGGACGAGGGCCGCGGCGGCGAAGGCGCCGAGGGCGGACAGGGCGCGGCGGGTGCGAGCGGTGGTGTGCACGGTGGTCCTCCCGGGTCGTGGGTCGATTGCACACGCGGCGGTCGGGAATCCCCTGGGTGGCCCTGGCATCCCCTCCCTCGGGTGCGCGGAGCGGCCTACGGTCGGGTCCACGCCCCACGGAAGGACCACCTCATGACCACCATCGCCATCGTCGGAGCCGGCAAGGGCCTCGGCCTCGCCGTCGCCGAGCGTTTCGCCCGCGAGGGCTTCTCGATCGCCCTGCTCTCCCGCAACCAGGACCGCCTGGACTCCCTCGCCGCCGGCCTCCAGGAGCACGGGTACACCGCCGCCGGCTTCGCCGCGAACGTCCGCGACGGGGACTCCCTCCGCGGTGCCCTCGAGCGGGCGACCGAGCAGCTCGGGCCGATCGAGGTGCTGCAGTACAGCCCGCTGCCCGCCAAGGAGTACATGCGCCCGGTGCTCGAGACCACGGCGGAGGACCTGGTCGGCCCGATCGAGTTCTCGGTCTACGGCTCGGTCAACGCCGTCCGCCAGGTGCTGCCCGGCATGCGCGCGATCGGGCACGGCACGATCCTGTTCGTGAACGGCGGGAGCGCGGTGCGCCCGGGTGCTCGGGTCACCGGCACGTCCGTGGCGTTCGCGGGAGAGAGCGCCTACGCGCAGCTGCTGCACGACGCCGTCCGTGACGAGGACGTCCACGTCGGCCAGCTCATCATCCCGTTCGGCATCGACGACGGGCAGCCCGAGCACTCCGGTGCGTCGATCGCGGACCGCCTCTGGGCGATCCACACCGAGCGCGGTGCGTTCCGGACCTACGCCGAGCCGCTGCCCGAGTGACCGGCTGACGGACGGGAGGGACGTGGCGCCGCCGCCCCGCCCCTCCTGTCCGACCCTGGTCGCGTCTCGATCAGCGCGCGGCGCGCGTGATCGCCGTCGCCATCACGCGCGCGACGACGACGTTCGTCGCCGCGTCGCCGTGGATGCCGTCCGCCGACGCGCCCCGGACCCAGGCCCCGTCCGCCTGCCGGAACCCGGCGAACGGGTCGACGTACGACCAGCCGTGCTCCGCCGCGTCGCGCTCCAGCGCCCGGCTGAGGACGAGCTGTCCCGCGCGGCGGTCGGCGCCCCACTGGCTCCAGGTCCAGTTCGACGGCGGGCCGGAGACGACGAGGACCTGCCGCGCACCGACCTTCCGGACGACGGCGTCCACGTTCGCGATCGTCGTCGCGGTCGGGATCGCCTGGTTCACGTCGTTCGTGCCGAGCTCGACGACGAGGACGTCCGCGTCCGGCACGGGGCCGATTTCGTGGAGGACCTCGTCGGACCGGTACCCGCTGTGCGCGTAGCCGCCGACGGCGTGGAACCGGGTGTCCGGCACGAGGTCGTGGAGCCAGGAGTCCGGCCGTGCCGTGATGGAGTCGCCCGCGTACGCGAAGGTGACCGCGCCGGACCGGTCGCCGGAGCCGAGCGCCCCGGTCACGGCGTCGTCCGGTGTGGCGGCACGGACAGCTGTTCCGCCGGCTGCGGCTCGGGTGTCCGCACGTTCGACCGGCGCGGCGGAGGCGCGACCGACGGACGGGGCGCGCTCGGCTGCGGCGGTGCTCGCCGACACGACGGCCGTGCCGACGACGAGGGATCCGCCGGCGACGAGGCAGGCGGCGGTGACGATGCTCGCGACGAGGGCGAGACGACGGGTGCGGGACACGACATCAGGTATCCCCCGGATCGGCCTGCCGTACCAGTCCCCAGACCTGGGGAACCGCGCCGCTGGCTGTGGGTCTTCGCGGCCGTTCCCAGCCGGCCGCCCCGGTCGGGTCCGGGACCCGCCGCGTCCGGTCACGGTGTGCGCCGCAGTGCCACGCGGTGGCGGCGGCCCGCGAAGACCCAGGTCCCCGCGGTGACGAGCAGCGGCAGCCCGAGCCCGAGGAGGGCGAGCACGGGCCAGTCCGCCACGAACGGCAGGTGCGTGGTGCCGGCTGGTCCCGCCGAGAAGCGGAGGGTGAGCGCCCGGATGGGCAGCAGCCCGAGCAGCGTGCCGATCACCGCGCCGACGGTCGTCAGGATCGCGGCCTGCCACGCGGACACCCGGCGACGGAGCACGGGTGCCGCACCGACCGCGTCGAGGACCTCGTCGTCGCGTCGGCCGTCCGAGCGGGCCAGCCCGATGGCGACGGCGGTCGCGCCGATCGTCACCGCCGCGGCGAGGGCGAGGACGATCGCCTTGACGATGCCCTGCGCGTCGACCGGGCCGGCCTCGTACTGGAAGTACGGGCCGCCCCACCGTTCGCGGTCCGCGCCGCCGAGGCTCTGCCACGCCGAGGTCAGCTCGTCGGACTGTGCCGGGGTCAGGTCCGCGGACTGCTCCGTGACGAGCATGCCGTCCACCGCCGGGACCCGGTACCGCTCGGCGGTCTCCCGGGTCATGAAGACGCCGACCTGGATGCGGGGGGTCTGCACGTCGAGCACCGCGGGGATCGTCGTCGTGGCGTCCGGACGGGTCTTGGTCGTGATCGCGGGGCTGTCCGACGTCTGGTCGCGGAACGCGTCGATCCGGACCTGGCCGTCGTGCGCGTACTCCGGCCACAGGGCGACGGCGCGGCCCGAGGTGAGCGCGTCGCGGACCTCGGCGGACGGACGGTGTCCGGTGAGGACGGCGTAGTCGTCCACCGTGCCGGTCCAGATGTGCGGCGCGGAGGTGTCCTGCGACTCCAGGTAGCGCGAGCACGACGTGGTGTCGTTCGCGCGGCAGTCCGTCCGCCCCCACGAGTGCAGGAGCGAGAGCGTCGACGGCTGGTCGCCGGCGACGTCGGGCGCGACGCCGAGGACACGCACCCGGTCGTGGTCGAGGACACCGGAGACGATCTTCGCCGCCTTCGCCGTGACGGAGGCGTCGTAGCCGCCGTCGCTGCCGTCCTCGTTCGAGAGCCAGACGTCGGCCGTCGCGACGCCCACGGCGGTGCGGTACTCGTAGTCGCGGACGAACTGCGCGTGCTCGGACGCACTCCACGTGATCGCCACCGAGGCCACGAACACGACGCTCATCACGCTCGCGAGCACCGGCACGGTCCGCACCGGGTTGCGCCGGGCGTCGCGGGCGGCGATGCGGGCGGAGAGCCCGAGCCGCGTCGCGGTCCTGGAGACGAGGGCGAGCAGCCACGGCGACGACATCGCGACCCCGAGCTGCATGAGGCACGGGCCGATCGCGACGCCGGCGCCGACGATCCAGGCGAGGTGGTCCTGCTGCACCGGGCGGTCGTTGAGCAGCAGCACGCCGGCACCGCACGCCAGGGTCATCACGGTGCCCGCGACGACGAGCACCGGTGCCCAGATCCGGCGACGGCGCTCGGCGCGCGGGTTCACCGCCGCGGGCCGGAGCGAGCCGCGCAGTGCGGCGAGGACGTTCACCCGCGTCGCCGCACGGGCCGCGACGAGCGCCGACACGAGCCCCGCGAGGACGGCGGCGGCACCGATCGACAGGACCAGGCCGACCGGGACGTGCAGCCCGGGCCACGAGCCCACGTTGCCGTTGTCGGCCAGGTGGAACGCGAGCACCCCGACGCCGGTGCCGAGCGCGACCCCGAGGACGGCGCCGGTGAGCCCGAGCACGAGCCCGGATCCGGCGACGATCGACCGGACGAAGCGTCGGTCCCCGCCGACGCTCGTGACGATCGCGTACGAGCGGGTGTCCGCCCGAGTGCCGACGAGGAACGCGGCACCGGCGAGCAGGGCGACCTCGAACATCGCGAAGACGCCGAGCAGCGCCATCGCCCCGAGGAACCAGCCGATCGGGCTGCTGAGCCCGGCGCCGTGCAACCGCTCGTCGGGCGCGTCGAGCACGACGGGACGCGACTGCACCGTGATCCCGTGGGCGTTGAGCGCGCGGATCTCCGACCACGTCGGGGCGTCCGAGGCCAGGTACACGGTGACGTCGAACGGCGCCGCGGCCGTGCCGGTCGTCGGCTGCGTGGTGCCCCACGGCACGAAGACGCCCTGCGCACCCGGGTCGGACGCGGCGTCGCGCATGGTGCCCGTGATCGTGAAGCGCTTCGTCACCGGGTCGGTCAGGTCGACCTTGTCGCCGATCGACGCGCCGAGTCGCTCGAGCGTCGCCGGGGTGACCATGAGCTCGTCACGGCTGGTCGGTGCGGCACCGTCGAGCACGTGCCAGTGCCCGTCGAGGACCCGCGACCAGACCGCTCCCTCGACCGCCTGGATCCCGATCGGCCCCTTCGGCCCGGTCAGCACGATCTGCGCCGAGGTGACCGGGATCGACACAGCACCGGCGGGCACGTGGTCGAGGACGTCGGCGAACCGGGCCTCGCCGTCGGACTCCGCGACCGGGCTGTCCTTCGCGGACTCGGTGTACTGCCACTGCACGGGGTCCTGCCGCATGCCCGGGAGGTCCGGGCCGACGACCTGCATCTGCGCTGCCGCGTGCCCGAGGTCGTACCGCAGGCTCTCCGCCTGGGTCGGCTGCGTCGACTGCACGACGACCGACACCGCGGCGAACCCGGCGGTCGGGATGCCGATGAGGGCGACGATCAGCGCCGCGCGGCCGGCCTTCGCGAACGCCAGCCGGCGGCCCAGCCGGAGCGCCGGTCGCAGCGCGAAGGGCGTGCGGCGGTCACGCCCCGCGCGGGCCCCGGCGTCGGCGCGTCGCCGACGCGCGTTCACGAGGCGGTCCGGTCCGTGAGCGCCATCTCGACGCCCGAGTACACGGTCTCGTCCACGACGCGGCCGTCGCGGAGGAACACGATCCGGTCCGCCCAGGCCGCGTGCCGGGCGTCGTGGGTCACGAGCAGCGCGCCCGCCCCGGAGTCGACGTGCCGGCGCAGCATGCGGAGCACGACCTCGCCGGTCTGCGAGTCGAGGGCACCGGTCGGCTCGTCGGCGAGGACCAGCCGGCGCTCGCCGACGACCCCGCGCGCGATCGCGACCCGCTGCTGCTGGCCACCGGACAGGTCGTCCGGGAAGGCGTCGGCGCGGTGCCCGAGCTCGACGTTCTCGAGCGCGAGTTCGGCTGCACGCCGGGCACGGCTCGCCTTCCAGCCGTCGAGCTCGAGCGGCAGCGCCACGTTCTCGACCGCGGTCAGCGAGGGGATGAGGTTGAAGTCCTGGAACACGAACCCGACGAGACGCCGACGCAGGGCGGCGAGGTCCTTGGCCGGCCGGTCGGACACGAAGTCGCCGTCGATGACGACCTCGCCGCTGGTCGGCGGCAGGAGCGTCCCCGCGCAGGCGAGCAGCGTCGACTTGCCCGAGCCCGAGGTGCCCATCACGGCGACCATCTCACCTCGGGCGATCCGCAGGTCGATGCCGGCGAGGGCGGTGACGGCCTTCGCGCCGGAGCCGTACTGCACGCTCACGGCGTCGAGCTCGAGGAGCGGGGCGACGGCGTTCACCGGGCGCTCCGCACGGTGGCGTCGGACGACTCGGCAGCGGCCGTCGAGTCCGGTGTCGGGGACGGTCGGTGGCGCGCGACGCTCGACTCCACGTGGTCGAGCCAGCGGACGTCGGCCTCGGCCTGGAAGAGCATCGACTCGAGCACGAGCGACCAGGCCAGGTCGTCCGCCGGGTCCGAGGAGCGCTTCAGCCGGGTCAGGTCCTGCAGGTTCCGCACGGCGGCGGCGCGCTGGACCTGCACGAGGCGCGGCACGTCGACGCCGGGCACCGTCACCGCCAGGGCGAACTTGATCGCGAGCTCGTCACGACCGCGCTTCGGCGGGACCGGCTCGCTGAACCAGCGTGCGACCTCCTCGTGACCCGCGTCGGTCGCCGTGTAGACGACGTGTCCGTCGTCGTCGGCGTCACCGCGGGCCACGAGGCCGTCGCGTTCCAGGCGGTCGAGCGTCGTGTAGACCTGGCCGATGTTCAGCGGCCAGCTGCCCCCGGTCCGGTGCTCGAACTCCCCCCGGAGCTGGTACCCGTAGCCGGGCCCGGCCACCAGCAGCGCGAGTACGCCCATCCGTACGCTCATGACGTCATCCCCCTCGTTCCGTCCGCCTTGGACATACCGAGTATGCACATACCGCGTATGTGAACGCAACCCCATGACGGACTGGAGGCGCGGTGCCAGCTGGCACCGCGCCTCCAGTCCGTCACCGTGTCGCGTCAGTGACCCAGCTTCGACAGCTCCTCGAACTCGTCGTCGGTCAGCTCGACCGTCGCGCCCGCGAGGTTGTCCTCGAGATGGGCGACGCTCGACGTGCCGGGGATCGGCAGCACCACGGGCGAGCGCTTGAGCAGCCAGGCCAGGGCGAGCTGGGCCGGGGTGGCGCCCTTGCGCTCGGCGATCTCGGTCAGCGGGGAGTCGCTGCCGGTGAGACCGCCGGTCGCGAGCGGGAACCACGGGATGAAGCCGATGCCCTGCTCGGTCGACCAGTCGAGGAGTTCCTCGGCGTCGCGCTTCTGCAGGTTGTACAGGTTCTGGACGGAGACGATCGTGGCGATCTCCTGCGCAGCCTTCACCTCGTCGACCGACACCTCGGACAGGCCGATGTGGCGGATCTTGCCCTCGTCCTGCAGCTTCTTCAGCTCGCCCACCTGGTCCTCGAGCGGGACCTTCGGGTCGATGCGGTGGAGCTGGAACAGGTCGATGCGCTCGAGGCCGAGGCGGCGGAGGCTCATCTCGGCCTCCTGGCGCAGGTACTCCGGGCGGCCGACCGGCGGCCACTCGTTCGGGCCGGTGCGGGTGAGGCCGGCCTTCGTCGCGATGACGATGTCGTCGCCGTAGGGGTGCAGCGCCTCGCGGAGCAGGTCCTCGGCGACGTAGGGGCCGTAGGAGTCGGCGGTGTCGAAGAAGTCCACGCCGAGCTCGACGGCGCGCTTGAGGACGCGGATCGCCTCGTCGTGGTCCTTCGGGGGTCCCCAGACGCCGGGGCCGGTGAGCTGCATGGTGCCGTAGCCGAGGCGGTGGACCTCGAGGTCACCACCGATGCGGAAGGTGCCGGATGCGGCGGCCGGACGGTTCGTGGTGTCGGTGCCAGTGGTCATGTGCCCGGTCTACGCCTGCTTCGTTGCAGGTCTGGTGAACCGGTGTCCCCCGGGATCTGTCAGAAGCGGTTCCTATGCTCCTCGGCGTGCCCCTCCGCTCCCGCAGACGGAGTCCCGGCCGCTCGTTCGTCATCGGTGTCGTCGGGATCGCGTTGCTCGCCGGGATCGTCGTCCTCCTCGTCCCCGCCGTCCTGGGCGTCCTCGGGAGCTCGGGGTCCGTGATCGGCTCGCTGCTGCCGTGGCTCGCGCTCCTGCTCGTCCCCGTCGCCGGTGCGGCACTCGGTACCCGGTCGAAGCGGCTCGCCGTGCTGTCCCTCGCCTTCGCCGCCGCGTGGGCCGTCGCGGTCCTGCCCGGCGTGCTCGCTCCCGGCACGTCGGGGTCGCCGCAGTTGACGGTCGTCACCGAGAACATCGAGGCCGCCAACCCCGACCCGGCCGCCACCGCGAGGTCGATCGCGGCGCGTGACCCGGACGTCATCGCGCTCGAGGAGCTCACCCAGACCTCGGGCACGGCGGTCGCGGGCGTCCTCGACGAGCGGTACCCGCACCACTACCGCGTCGGGTCGATCGGGGTGTGGAGCCGGACGACCCTGCGCGACGGCGAACCCCTGACGCTCGGCCTGGGCTGGGCCCGGGCGCTCCGGGTGACGGTGGACACCGGGGTCGGCGACGTCCGGTTGTACGTCGTGCACATGGACTCACTGCGGTTGGGCGGGGAGGACGGCCGGCCGCGGATGCTGGCGTCGCTCACCGAGGCGGTCCGGGACGACGAGTCGGAGCGGCTCGTCGTCGCGGGGGACTTCAACGGCGGGGCGGCCGACCCGGAGATGCTCCCGCTGACCCGGATGCTCGACGAGGGCGGCGGGTTCGGGGCGACCTGGCCGGCGCAGTTGCCCGTCGTGCGGATCGACCACGTGTTCACCCGGGGGCTCGGGACGACGTCGACCGAGGTCCTGCCCGCGAACGGCAGCGACCACCGGGGCGTGCTCGTCGGCCTGCGGCGCTGACGCTGCGCGCCGGCGCGGCTGCGGGCGCCGGTGCGTCGACCGTCGGTGCGTCGAACCACGTTTCCGACGTCGAACCAGCCCGCGCGCCTGGTTCGACGTCGTCTTCGTGGTTCGACGCGGCCGTCAAGGCTTGCGCGGGTACGGGGTCTCGCCCCGCTCGAGCCCGCCGACGAGCTTCGCGAGCCGGTTCGCCCGCGCCGTCGCACTCGGCGCGGTCGTGATCCGGTGGAGCACGGCGTACCGGTTCGTGGCGTCGAGCTCGGCGAACAGCGCTGCGGCCGCGGGAGCGGCGTCGAGCGCTGCCCGCAGGTCGTCCGGCACGGTGGCCGTCGCGGCACCGGCGTAGGCGCGGTCCCACCGGCCGTCGCCCTTCGCACGGTCGACCTCGGCTCGGCCCCGGTCGCGCATGCGCCCCGCAGACTCGAGGGTGGCGACGAGTCCGATGTTCCGCTGCGACCAGATCGACGCCTTGCGCCGCGGGGTGAACCGCTGGCGGAAGGTCGCGGTGTCCCGCCCGCGCTTCTGGCCGTCGATCCACCCGGAGCAGAGCGCTTCGTCGAGCGCCTGGTCGTAGGTCAGCGTCGTCGGCTCCGTGGTGCCCTTCTTCGCGAGGACGAGCCACACGCCGTCGGGGTCGTCCTCGTGCGCGTCGAGCCAGGCGCGCCAGGCAGCGGCGTCGGGGAGTACCAGGTCGTCCGCGTCCATGCGGTCATCGTAGGGCGGCCCACCGGCGTCCGGAGGGCCACCGCTCACACCCAGTTCGGCTGCGCCAGCACCCCGTCCGGGTCCACCTGCTCGGCGATCCGGTGCAGCCGCGAGGTGTTCACGTCGAAGTAGTCCGCCGGGTCCGTGATCGCCGCGTCACAGTAGTTCGCGTACGCCGCGTCACCCCACGCCGGCCGCATCGCCTTCCGGAACCCCCGGACGTAGGCGTCGAAGGGTGCCGGGTCCGATCCGTCCGCGAACACAGCGGTGTACTGCACGGTCATGAGCGCCGACCGCCACGGGAACGCGGTGTCGGTCCGTCCGACGTCGGAGACGACACCGCCGAGGGCGTCGAGCGCGACCCCGCCCTCGAGGTTCCCCGCCACGTCACCGGCCGCCTCGGCGTGGGCGACGAGCACGTCGATCTGGTCGTCGGACAGTTTCACCGATCCGATCGAGGACGTCGCCGCCTCGGACACCCGCTGTGGCTTCCCCGCCAACGCGGACATCGCGGCACCGTAGGTGAGCTGCCGCGCGGTGTGGGCGAGCGGCTTCGCTCCGGTGGCGGCGATGAAACCGTCGACGGTGGTGTCAGCGCCGGTCTTCGAACCCGTCCACACACCCGTCACAGTGACCGTCGGGGCGGTGTGTCGGCTCCCGTTCAGCAGCTTGAGGGTCGACCACAGCTCCGGGTCGGCGGTGGGCGCCCAGTCCTGCCAGGCGCGCACGACCGCCGCGGCGGCCGACCACGCGAAGGTGATCGAGAAGAGCAGGACGCCGGGCGCGGCCTGGGTCCGGTACGTCAGTGCCGTCACGACGCCGACGGTCCCACCGCCCCCGCCGCGGCAGGCCCAGAACAGGTCGGGGTCGGCGGTCGCGGAGACCTCGTGCACGGTGCCGTCCGGCGTGACGACGGTCGCACCGGTGAGCTGGTCGCACGTCAGCCCGAAGGAGCGGACGAGCACACCGACCCCGCCGCCGAGCGTCAGGCCGCCGATCCCGACCGTGGGGCAGGAGCCGGCGCCGATCGCCCGTCCGGCGGCGGCGAGCGTGGCGTAGACGTCTCCGAGCTGCGCACCGGGACCGATCGTCACGGTGCGGTCGTCGTGCAGGTCGATGCCGTCGAGGTCCTGCGTGCTGATCACCAGCGACCGCGGGACGTCGGTGCCGCTCGCGCCGCCCGCCGACCAGCCCGTGTACGAGTGCCCGCCGGAACGGAGCGCCACCGGCGTGTTCGTGTTCCGGGCGAAGGCCAGCCCGGCCTGGACGTCCGCGGTGCCGGCCGCGCGCAGGATGCCCTGCGGGTCGGCGTCGTCGTACCGGGGGTTCTCGACGAGCCGGGCGCTGTTCCAGCCGTTCGACCCCGAGCGCAGCAGCCGTCCGGAGACCGCGGCGGCGAGGGCGTCCCACGAGTCGGGGCCGCCCGGTGTCGGTGACGCGGTCGGGGTCCCCGTGGGCTCGGGCGTACTCGTGGCCGACGGGGACGGGGACGGCGCCGGTCGACTGCACGCGGCGAGCACCCCGGCGATCCCGAGTCCGACTCCCCCGGCGAGCACCGCACGCCTGGTGGCGGGACGGGTCACGGTCCGGAGACCCCGCCGCCGGCGCCGGTGACGCCCGGGTGCGCGGCCTTCGACAGCCCCTCGGTCACCGAGTGCGCGGCCTCGGCGTCCGCTCGCGCCTGTGCCCCGAGCCGCGGGTCGGCCGGTCCGAGGTGCGCGAGGCGCTTCGCTCGTCGGTGGTTCTGCACCTCGAGCACGGTGATGACGGCGGCGATCAGCACCGCGACGCCGATCACGATCCACACGATGGTCATGACGTCCCCTCTCGTCCCAGGGTCTCGGACCCCGTGCCCGCGAGCGTACCCGAGCTGCTGATCCGGGTGGCCCCGGCCCAGTCGTGCACCCACTCCGGCACCGACAGGTCCCGGTCGGTCGCGCCCGCGGCCTCGAGCAGTTCCGACGGGGACACCGTCCCGCCGGTGCGCAGCAGGAACCGTGCCTGCACCACGGCCCGTGCCACCACGGTCCCGCGGCGGACGAACGTCTGCTCCAGGTAGGCCGCGCGGTCGTCCATCCCGAGCACCCGGGTCACGAGTTCGAACCGCTGCCCGAGCGTCAACGACCGCTTGTACGTGATCGTCTGCGCCGACACGACCGGGTACCAGCCGCGCTCGGCGATCGCACCCCAGAACCCCGAGCGCAGCATGAGGTCGAGCCGCCCGAGGTCGAGCATCGACAGGTACTTCCCGTTGTTCACGTGCCGCAGCGGGTCGAGGTCGGTCAGGGTCACCCGGAACGGCGTGCGGACCTCGTCCCAGAGCGTCGGTCGTCGTCCGCCGATCGCGGGGCGGAGCCGGACGCGCAGCTGGAGCAGGAACAGCCGGAAGTACAGGTTCACGCCCCGATCACACCAGGGTCGGGCCACGAACGCGCGGAACCTTGGAGGAACCGCACGAACGGGCATTCCCGGCTGACGGGTCCGGTCAGTGCCTCCCTCCAACCGAGGGACCCGGAGTAGACCTGCACCCATGCAGACACGCAAGCTCGCAGACCTCGAGGTCGGCCCCGTCGGCCTCGGCACCATGGGCATGAGCGCCTTCTACACGGGCGCCGGCACCGACGACGACGAGTCGATCCGCACCATCCACCGTGCGATCGACCTCGGCGTCACCCTGTTCGACACCGCCGAGGCGTACGGCCCCTACACGAACGAGGACCTGCTCCGCCGGGCCCTCGGAGACCGCCGCGACGACGTCGTCATCGCGACGAAGTTCGGCCTCATCACGCACACCGCCGGCGAGGAGACGCCCGCCACGGGCCGTGGCATCAGCTCCGCACCGGAGTCCGTGCGCGAGGCGCTCGAGGGCTCGCTCCGCCGCCTCGGCACCGACCACATCGACCTGTACTACCAGCACCGCGTCGACCCGGCCGTCCCGATCGAGGACGTCATCGGGCAGCTCGCCGGCTTCGTGCAGGAGGGCAAGATCCGCCACATCGGGCTCTCCGAGGCGAGCGCCGCGACGATCCGGAAGGCCCACGCGGTGCACCCGATCACGGCGCTCCAGAGCGAGTACTCGCTGTGGACCCGGGACCCCGAGGGCGACGTGCTCGACACCCTCCGCGAGCTCGGCATCGGCCTCGTGCCGTACTCGCCGCTCGGCCGCGGGTTCCTGACGGGAGCGATCACGAAGCCGTCCGACCTGGACGCCGACGACTTCCGCCTGGCGAACCCGCGCTTCCAGGAGGAGGCCTTCGCCGAGAACATGCGCATCGTCGACGCCGTCAAGGAGATCGCGACCGAGGCCGGCGGGACCCCGGCGCAGGTGGCGCTGGCGTGGCTGCTCGCGCAGGGCGACGACGTCGTGCCGATCCCCGGCACGAAGCGGGTCTCGCGACTCGAGGAGAACGTCGGCGCAGCCGACCTCACCCTGACCGCGGACCAGATCGCGCGCCTGTCGGCGCTGCCGGTGCCGACGGGTGACCGCTACCCCGACATGTCGACCATCGGTCGGTAGACGCGACCGGATGACGGCCTGGAGGCGCGGTGCCGGCTGGCACCG
>NZ_MJGR01000001.1:0-28256 GCF_001865105.1 Curtobacterium sp. MCBA15_016 | reverse complement strand
GCACCGCGCCTCCAGGCCGTCTCGGCGTGCGTTCCGGGCGTCGGTCCGGTGACGGACGCGACCCACGCCCGACAGCCCGGCTCCGCGAGCGGGCGGAACATGCGCCGTTCGCCATGGGAGCCGCGCACATCCCGCCCGCTCGTGCGCTGCGGGCGGGACACATGCCCCGCGCGGCATGGATCAGCTGCCTCGGTAGGTGCTGTAGGCGAACGGGCTGAGCAGGAGCGGCACGTGGAGGTGCTCGGTCCCGCCGACGGTGAAGGCCACGACGACGAACGGGTGGAACGTCGGTACGCCGGCGGCGCGGTGGTACGCGCCCGTGTCGAAGCGCAGCTGCAGGTCGCCTCGTGGCAGGACGTCCGGCCCGAGGGCAGCTCGTCCGTCGGCGTCGGTCGTGCCGGTCGCGAGGACGTCGCCGTCGATGGTGCTCAGCACGAGGCCCACCCCCGCGGCGGGTGTGCCCCGGGTCGCGTCGAGGACGTGCGTGGTCAGCTGGGCGACGGCGAAGGTGGCGCGGATGCGGTGCAGCGCGATGTCGGCGAGGGCACCGGCGGCCTCGGCGACCTCGACGTCGGGATCGTTGCCGAGCCGCCGTCGGAGTTCGGCGAGGAGCTCCTCGGGCGTCCGGCCGGCCGCGCGCACGAGGAACACCCGGCCGAACCGCCGCTCGTAGTCGGCGTTCCCCGCGGCGATCGCCCGGGCGACGTCGTCGTCCGCGGTGCGCATGGCCGACTGCTCCCGGGCTGATGAGGCATCGCTGCTCCGCTCACCGATCCGCGGGTGCTGCGCGAGGGCGGCGTCGAGCTCGGCGGCGCCCCACCCGTGGGCCTCGGCGGCGGCACGCGCCAGGAGCGCGGCGACGGAGCCGTACGGTCGTCCGGCGGCGAGTGCGTCGGCCCACGCCGGGACCGTCGCCCACCCGGTGGCCGTGGCGACCGCGTCGGAGACGGTCGCGTCGTCGAGATCGCCGATGTCCATGCCGCCACGCTACGGAACGCCCGTTTCACGGGGGTTACGCCGTGGTTTCCCACGCGACGTGGCCGACGGTCCCGGAACGGTCGCCGCTGTGGGACGGGAGGCGCGGGTCGGGCCCGCACCGCGCCTCCCGAACCGCAGGTGCGCACCTCGACGACGTCTGCGCGCGCTGCACGCCGCGCACTCGTCTCCGCGTGCGCAGTCGCGACTAGACCTCCGCGGCGAAGGACGCCGCGCGGAGCTGCAGGTCCTCGATCCGCTGCAGCCGTGCGGCCTCGACGTCGTAGCCCTCGTACGCGAGCGGCGGCGTCCGCCGGACGTTGCGCGAGCACTGGAAGTCCTGGCAGACGAGCGTGCCGACGGTGTTGCCGTTGCGACCCGCCTTGCCGGAGCGCTTCGCGCTGTAGAACACGACGTCGTTGGGGAGCTTCACGTCCTGGCACCACGAGCACTGCGCCCGGGCACGGGGCGAGGCCTCGGCCTGCCGGAAGAGGATGCCGACGAGGTCGCCCTCGAGGGTCGGCACGACGGCGTACGCGCGCCGGGCGAGCTTCGGGTCGCGCCAGCCGAGGTAGTCGAGCGCGTCCCAGTCGACGGTCTCGAAGTCGGCGGGCAGCGTGAGGTCGCCGGTCTCCTTGCGGGAGGCGTTGACGAAGGACGTGCGGATGGTCTTCTCGCTGATGGGCAGCATGGTGGTTCGCTCTCGGACGGGCCCGGGGCACGCGGACGCATGCCGCACCGGGCGGAGGGTTCAGGGTTCAGTGACGGCGGCCGCACCGAACGGTGCGACCGGGGGCATCACGCCCTGATGTCGGCGAAACGGGCGCCGACCACCTCCTGGAAGCTCACCCGACCAGCCTACGTCGACGTGTCAAGCCGGGTGCGGCTGCGCGGTGAGGAGGACGAGCGAGCCCTCGAACGTCGGCTGCGTGCGGAGGGCGCCGTGGGCTCGGTCCCACTCGCCGGACTCGAGGGCCGTGCGGAGCGCGGCGACGGATCGCCGTGCGGTCATCTCGTCGACGGAGCTCCACGCCGGGTCCGCCCGTCGCGCGCCCGGGTCGAGGAGGCGTTCCGGTCGCGCGTAGTACGCCTCGGAGAACCCGTCGACGCACGTGAACGGGATCGGCAGGCGCGTGGTCGTCACCGCGTCGTCGGCGAGGGCGGCCGCGATCCGGGCGAGCGAGGGGTACCGCCGGGCCTCGGTCGCCATGACCTCGGGGGCGTACTCGGCGAGCCAGAAGTCCTCGACACGGTCGGGGTCGCACGTCAGGATCACGATCGGGCCCCGCGTCACCCGGCGCAGCTCGGCCAGCCCACGCTCGAGGTCGCCCCACTCGTGCACGGAGAAGGTCGTCATCGCGGCGTCGAACGTGTCGTCGGCGAACGGCAGGTCCTCGGCGGTGGCGTCGATCGCGGTCACCTCGCGGTCGGTGGGCTCGTAGGACCCGGCGCCGGCGCCCACGTCGAGGACCGTCCGGGCGTCACCGAGGGCCTTCGCGATCGCCCGGGCGAAGGACGGCTCCGGCCGACGGTACTTCCGGTGGTCCTGACCGATGCGGGCGGAGTCGGCATCCCCCGCTGAACCGTCCGTCGTCCTCGTCACGGCCCCAGCCTACGGACCGGGCCTGTTACGGTCGGGCCATGGTCTCCGGGGGATTCGCCGTCGTCAGTGTCCTGTACATCGCGTTCGTCGTGGCGCTCGCCGTGCTGACGGTCGCGCTCATCGTGCTCGTGTTCGCCGCGATCCGCGTGCTGCGGCTGTCGGCGACGGAGCGGCAGCTGCGCATCGAGCGGCTGCGGTACGACGCCGCCGTCGACGGCATCGACGACCACGGTGCCGGCCCGGACGCGACCGGTCCCACGACCCCCACCGTCTGACGCCCGTCGGGCGGGGGGTCAGTCGACCGACTCGGTCTCCGACTCCCGCAGCGCCGCGTAGTGCTCGGCACGCTCGGTCGCAGCCCACGACCCGAGGAGCGCCAGGGACCGCTCGGACTCGCTGCCGGGTTCGGCCGAGTACGAGAACATCACCAGGCCCGGGTCCGCGACGAGTTCCAGCGCCTCGTAGTCGAGCCGGAGCTCACCGACGATGGGGTGCACGAGCCGCTTCTTGCCGGTGCGGTGCATCCGGACGTCGTGGGCGGCCCACCACGTGCGGAACTCCTCGCTCCGGGTCGACAGCTCGCCGACGAGGGTCACGAGTCCGGGCTCGCACGGGTTCGAGACCGCGGCCGCCCGGAGGATCGCCACCGCGTCCCGAGCGGTCTGCGCCCAGTCCGCGAAGAACTCCTTCGCCGCGGGGTCGAGGAACGTGAAGCGCGCGGTGTTCACCGGACGACCGGGGCCCGCGAACATCGGCGCGTACAGCGCGCGACCGAGCTCGTTCGTCGCGACCACGTCACCGCGCTCGTTCCGCACCCAGGCGGGCGCTCCCGTGATCGAGTCGAGCAGCCGCTGCACACCGGGGCGCACGCGGGTCGGGACGTTGCGGTGCATGACCTTCACGCCGGCGTTCGCCAGGCGGGCGAGGTCCCACAGGTGCACGCGCTCGTCCTCGTCGAGCTGCAGCGCACCGGCGAGCCCCTCGAGCACGCTGTCCGAGACGCCCTTGAGCGAGCCCCGCTCGAGCCGCGTGTAGTAGTCGACGCTGACGCCGGCGAGCATGGCGACCTCGTGCCGACGCAGCCCCGGCACCCGTCGGACACCGCCGCCGAACGACGGCATGCCGACCTGCTCGGGAGTGAGCCGCGCCCGCCTCGAGGACAGGAAGTCGCGGATCTCGTTGCGCACGTCGATACCCATGCGACGAGCGTACGTCCCGTGGCTGGTACCGCGGCAGGCCCTGCCCGTACCCGGGACGGGACGGACGGGAGGCGCGGGGCGGCCCCGCACCGCGCCTCCAGTGCTCAGGCGGTTGCGTCGGCCGTGATGCGCACGCGCGCCACGCGGTGACCGTCCATGGCGGTCACCTCGAGCCGGTGGCCGCCGACCTCGACGACGTCCCCGACCTCGGGCACGCGGTCCAGCGCCACCTGCACCAGGCCGCCCACCGTCTCGTAGTCGCCGTCGGGGAGGGCCGGGCCGCCGTCGGCCACGAGGTCCTCGAGCACGGTCGCCCCGTCGACGCCGTCGTGCTCGGCCGCGGGCTCGTCGTACTCGTCGCGGATGCGTCCGACGAGGTCCTCGAGCAGCGCCTCGAGCGTCACCATGCCCGCGCTGCCGCCGTACTCGTCGACGACCAGGGCGATCTGGTGTCCCTCGGTGCGCATGTCCGCGATCGCACTCGACAGCGACTTCGTCTCGGGCAGCGCGAGCACCGGACGCACGAGGGTCGACACCGGTGCGGTGGGGTCCTCCGGGCGCAGCAGGTCCCGCAGGTGGACGAACCCGTCGACGTGGTCCCGCGTGCCGTCGGTGACGAGGTACCGGGTGTGCCCGAGGTCGATGGCGTGGTCGGTGGCCGCGGCGATCGAGGTGCCCGCGTCGATCGTGGACACGTCGTACCAGGGCCGCATGGACTCGCGGAGGATCCGGTCGCCCGCGTCGAGGGCGCTCCGGGCGATCCGGCGTCCCTGGGCGTCGATGGCGTCGTGGTCCTCGACGAGACCGCGGAGCTCCTCGGTGCTCATCGACTCGCTCCGGGCGTTCGGGTCCCCGCCGAGCAGCCGCACGACGGTGTCGGTCGACTTCGAGAGCAGCCAGATCACCGGGCGCATGAGCGTGGCGAACCGGTCGAGCGTCGGGGCCACGGCCATCGAGAAGCCCTCGGCCCGCTGCAGGGCGAGCCGCTTCGGCACGAGCTCGCCGAAGACCAGCGAGAGGTAGGCGATCACGAGGGTCATCAGCACCAGTGCCACCGTCTCGGCAGCGCCCTGCTCGAGCCCGAGGCCCGTGAACAGCGGCGCGACGTCCGGAGCGATCGACGATGCGCCGTACGCGGCCGAGAAGAACCCGGCGACGGTCACGCCGATCTGCACGGCGGAGAGGAAGCGGTTCGGGTCGCGGCCGAGCTCGGCGACCCGCATTCCCCGGGACCCCCGGCGCTCGAGCTGCTGCAGCTGCGACTCGCGGAGGGAGACGAGGGCGATCTCGGCTGCGGCGAACACGCCACCGACGAGCACGAAGAGCACCACGAGCCCGAAGGCGATCCAGGTGTCGGGTCCCATCAGCGGGCTGCCGGCTCAGATCGGCGACGGGCGGGCGGTCTGTGACAGTCGTCCATGCCTGTGAGCATGCACAGGGAACCTGATCAGGCGGTGAGGGAACGCCCGATGCGCGCTTCGAGCCAGGCTTCCGGGTCGATCGGGGTCTCGCCGTCCATCAGGACCTCGAGGTGGAGGTGCGCCCCGGTCGAGACCCCGGAGGAGCCGACCTTGCCGATGAACTGCCCGGCCTCGACGGTGTCGCCGACCTTCAGTGGCGAGGAGCCGGGGATCATGTGGCCGTAGAGCGTCGAGACCTCGCGCCCGTCGATCACGTGGTCGATGATCACCGCGGTGCCGTACGAGAAGTACGTGCCGGAGACCCGGACGGTCCCCGCGGCCACGGCACCGATCGGCGCGCCCATGCCCGGGTTGAAGTCGAGGCCCTGGTGGAGCGACGAGCAGGCGCCGCACGGAGCCGAGCGGTAGCCGAAGCCCGAGCTCATCCGTACCGGCCCAGGGAACGGCGACCGGACCTCGCCGCCGTAGGACACCGACGTGCCCGGGGCCCCGGCCGAACCGCCGCCGACCGTGAAGCCGTCGCGGTCGAGGGCGGAGGCGGAGATCGCCTGCGTCACGGCGTAGTCCTGCGTGCGGACGGAGGGTGCGAGGGTCGCGGTCGCCATCGAGGTGCCGGCGCTGGCGTGCGCGGGCATCGCGGACGCGGCGAACATCGCGAGGGCGGCGAGGGCGCTCGTGAGCGTCACGCGGCTGGCGCGGCGGGACCTGGAGGCGCGGGTCGCCCGGGCGACGGCGGGCACGCTGGGTGCGGGGCGACGGACGACGCGCTGGATGCGGGCGTCGACGTGCTCGGTCGTCGCACGCGCGGCGGCCGCTCGGCGACCGGTGCGTTCGGGCTTCGGCGCGGGCGTGCGCTCGGCCTTCGGCGTCCGCTCGCGGCGCGCCGGCTTGCGGGCTGCGGCGCGCTCGGCCTCGAGGGCGGCGCGACGGGACAGGTGCACCACCGGGGTGTCCGGGTGCTGGTCGAGTTCGCGTGCAGTCGTCATGGCCGCCCACCATTCTGCACGACTCTGTCGCTTTGTACAGGTCCTTTCGTGATCTCATCGTTACCGAAGTGCTGGGAGGCTGCTGATCCCACAGCCCGCCCCGGCCCCGGAGGCCGCCCGATCAGTAGTGTCCGCAGTGAGCGAGCGGAAAGGACCCTCCACATGGCCCGAACACCGCGCGAGCGGCACGAACCGGTCGACCTGGCGTCGGCGCACGTCGTGCTCGCCGGGACGCAGGAGCTCCTGCCGGTGCTCCGGACCGCTGCCGTCCGGGCCGGGGTCGACGCGGCCCGGATGCGCGTGGTCGGGGTGGACGACCTGCCCGATCCCGAGGAGACCTGGGACGCCGAACTCGCGGTCATCGCGATCCGTCGGCCCGGTGACGACCCGGCGTTCCACCGTGCGCACGAGGCCGCCGAGATGATCGACCCGCTGCTCGCGCCGCACGCGGTCCGGATCGTCGTGACGGTCTCGGGGCTGACCCGGCTCGCGCCGAAGGTCGAGCGGACGCTGACGTCCGAGGTGCTCCACCAGATCGGCGCGGCGTCGGCACCGTCCGGGTTCGAGCGGCCGTTCCGGAACTTCCGGATGCGCGTGGGGCTCGCGGCCTTGAAGACCGCCGGCGTCCGGGTCTTCCGGGTGCGCATCGGCGAGTGACCGTCACCGTGCGGGAGCGCCCCTGAGCTCGAGGGCGATCTGCTCGGCGTCGAGGTTCTGCAGCATCGACTCGAGCACCTCGGCGTCGAAACTGCCGTCGTCGCGGGCGTCGAGGATCGCGGCGCGCTGCGCTTCGAGCACCGCCAGGCGCCGGGCCTTCTCGCGCCCCATCCACGCCCGGAGTTCGGCGGGGTCGGCGGCTTCGAGCTCTTCCCGCGCGCGGGGTCCGGCCTCGCTCGTCCCGGGGACCTGCTCCGCCGCTGCCCGCATGAGCTCGAGGAGCCGCTTGCGTTCCTCGGTGTCCTGCGCGGCGGTGTCCGTCGTCGGCGCGGCGATGCGACGGAGGAGCGGCCCGATCGTCCCGCCCTGGACCACGAGCGACAGCAGGGCCACGGCGAACGCGACGAAGACGAGCAGCGACCGCTGGGGCGTGCCGTCGGGGAGCGTCTGGGCCGCCGCGACGGTCACCGCGCCGCGCATCCCCGCCCAGACCACCGCGGTGCCCTCCCGCCAGCCGAGCGGCGCCTTCGTGTAGTACGCGATGTCCGCCAGGGTGCGTCGGACCCGCACCGCGAACCGGTCGAGTTCCCGTTCGGACGGCGCCCGGTTGCCCGGTCGGTGTTCGCGGATCACTTCGCTCATGGCGTCGCGGTCCTGCGCGTGCATCTCCGCGAAGCGGGTCTGCATCCGTTCGCCCCGCTTGGCGCTGGCGGACAGGGCGAGCAGCAGCGGCACGACGTAGGCAGCCCGGACGAGGACGGTGAGCACGAGGGCGCCGACGGCGATGAGGAGCGCCGGCCCGATCCCGGCGTGCTGGTCCTGCACGTCGCCGAGGATCGACGCGAGCTGCAGCCCCATCGTCAGGAACACGGCACCCTCGAGCACGAGCTCGATCGTCTGCCAGTTCTGGGCGTCCGACAGCCGGTGCCCCGGGGGGAGCCTGCGCGGGCCGACGATGCCCGTGAACAGCCCCGCGACGACGGCCGCGACCAGGCCGGACCCCTCGAAGTGCTCGGTCGGGATCGCGGCGACGAACGGCACCGCGAAGGACAGTGCCGTGTTCACCGCGGCGTTCGGCACCCGGGACCGCACCCAGACGTTGAGCCAGCCGACGAACCAGCCGATGACGACGGCGATCGCGACCGCCCGGGCGAAGTCCCCGAGCGCGCCCCAGAACGAGAACGACGCGCCCGCGGCGAAGATCGCGGTGCGGAGCAGCACGAGCGCGGTCGCGTCGTTGAGCAGCGACTCGCCGTCGAGGATCGAGATCGCCCGCCGCGACACCGAGGTCTGCTTGACGATCGAGGTCGCGACAGCGTCGGTGGGGCTGACGATCGCCCCGAGCGCGATGCCCCACCAGAAGCCCAGCCCCGGGACGACCCACGCGAAGAAGAGCCCGAGCACCAGGCTCGACGCGACGACGAGCAGGACCGACAGGCCGCTGATCGCGCCGAACTCCCGCCGGAAGTTCATCGACGGCATCGACACCGCCGCCGAGTACAGCAACGGGGGCAGCACCCCCGCGAGGATCCACTCCGGTTCGATCCGGGCGTGCGGGATCCACGGCACGAGGCTCGCGGCGACCCCCACCGCGACGAGGACGAGCGGCGCGGCGACCCCGATGCGCGGGCCGAGCACGGCGGCGCCCGCGATGGCGACCAGGGCGACCACACCGATGACGAGGAGTTCGTTCACTCCCCCAGCGTGGCACCGTTCCGGGCGATCAGTCCCGGTCCGGCTCCGCGCTGTGGACAGCCGAGGCGTTGACGACGTGGTGTGGAGGAACGACGTGGGCGACGACCGCGACACTGCCGGCGGCCAGGACGAGCGCGAGCGTGCCCGCGGTCACGGCGGTCCCGATCCGCCGCAGCCGCGAGCCCGACCCACGGTCCCGCGGCGCGAAGCGGGCGAGCCCACGACGCGGCGTCGGACCGACCAACCACGGCCCGGAGCCGTCCTCGTCGTACGAGAACGGCCCGGACCCGTCCGGCGCGTACCGGTACGGCCCGCTGCCGTCCACGGCGTACGCCGAACGGAGGTCCTCCGCGGACCACCCGAAGTCCTCCGGTGTCTGCCGTGTCGTCGACATGCGCGCCTCCTGCGGTCGTGTGGTGCGGAAGACCACTCCACGCCACGTTCCTATGAGTCGACAGTGCGCCTCCAGGAAGCCATCCGAGCATCTGCTCCACGCAGGCGGTACCATGTATCTTGATGTCGAGACATCCCGTTGCGCGAGTAGCGTGGACGTACCGACGGTCGAACAAGGGAGTACCCGCCAGCATGGCCAAGATCATCTACACCCTCACGGACGAGGCGCCGTTCCTCGCCACCCACTCCTTCCTCCCGGTCATCCAGGCCTTCGCCGGCACCGCAGGTGTCGACGTCGAGACCCGCGACATCTCGCTCTCGGGCCGGATCATCGCCCAGTTCCCGGAGCGGCTCACCGCCGAGCAGCGCCTGGACGACGCCCTCGCCGAGATCGGGGACCTCGCGAAGACCCCCGAGGCGAACATCATCAAGCTGCCGAACATCTCGGCGTCGATCCCGCAGCTCAAGGCCGCGATCAAGGAGCTCCAGGCGCAGGGCTACGACCTGCCGGACTACCCCGACGAGCCGACGACCGACGACGAGCGCGACGCCCGCGCCCGCTACGACCGCACCAAGGGCAGCGCCGTGAACCCGGTCCTGCGCGAGGGCAACTCCGACCGCCGCGCACCGCTCTCCGTCAAGAACTACGCCCGCAAGCACCCGCACCGCATGGGCGCCTGGAGCCACGACTCGAAGACGAACGTCGTGACGATGGGCACGGACGACTTCCGCTCGAACGAGCAGTCCTGGATCGCCCCCGCCGACGACGTCCTGACGATCGAGTTCGTCGGTACCGACGGCGAGACCACGGTCCTCAAGCAGTCGATCCCCGTCCTCGCGGGCGAGGTCGTCGACGGCACGGTGCTGCACGTCCGCGCGCTCGAGGCCTTCCTGCAGGACCAGATCCGCGCGGCGCAGGAGCAGGGCATCCTGTTCTCGGTGCACCTCAAGGCCACGATGATGAAGGTCTCCGACCCGATCATCTTCGGCCACGTCATCCGGGCGTTCTTCCCGAGCGTCTTCGAGCGCTTCGGTGCCGACCTCGCCGCGGCCGGGCTCAACCCGAACGACGGCCTCGGCTCGATCCTCGCCGGGCTCGACGCCGTGCCGAACGGTGCGGAGATCAAGCAGGCGTTCGCGGACGGCATCGACGCGGGCCCCGAGCTCGCGATGGTCGACTCCGACAAGGGCATCACGAACCTGCACGTCCCGAGCGACGTCATCGTGGACGCCTCCATGCCCGCGATGATCCGCACCTCGGGCCACATGTGGGGTCCGGACGGCGAGGAGCACGACACCCTCGCGGTCATCCCGGACTCGAGCTACGCCGGCATCTACCAGGCGACGATCGAGGACTGCCGCGCCAACGGTGCGTTCGACCCGGCCACCATGGGCTCGGTGCCGAACGTCGGCCTGATGGCGCAGAAGGCTGAGGAGTACGGCTCGCACGACAAGACCTTCGAGGTCCCGGCAGCCGGCCGCGTCCGCGTGGTCACGAGCGGCGGCGAGACGGTCATCGAGCACGAGGTCGAGGCCGGTGACATCTGGCGCGCCTGCCAGACCAAGGACGTCGCGATCCGCGACTGGGTGAAGCTCGCCGTGACGCGTGCCCGTGCGACCGGCTCCCCCGCGGTGTTCTGGCTCGACGAGACCCGTGCGCACGACGCGAACCTCATCGGCCTGGTGCGGACGTACCTCGCCGAGCAGGACACCGACGGGCTGCAGATCGAGATCCTCTCCCCCGAGGACGCGATGCGCTTCTCGCTCGAGCGCATCCGCCGCGGCGAGGACACCATCTCCGTCACGGGCAACGTGCTCCGCGACTACCTCACCGACCTGTTCCCGATCATGGAGCTCGGCACCTCGGCGAAGATGCTCTCCGTCGTCCCGCTCCTCGGCGGCGGCGGTCTGTTCGAGACCGGTGCCGGCGGTTCGGCGCCGAAGCACGTGCAGCAGCTCGTCGAGCAGAACTACCTGCGCTGGGACAGCCTCGGCGAGTTCCTGGCCCTCGCGGTCAGCCTCGAGCACCTCGCCGGTGTGACGGGCAACGAACGGGCGAAGATCCTCGGCGAGACGCTCGACCGTGCGACCGGCACGTTCCTCGACGAGGACAAGTCGCCGGGGCGCAAGCTCGGGTCGATCGACAACCGCGGCAGCCACTTCTACCTGGCGAAGTACTGGGCCCAGGAGCTCGCGGCGCAGACGACCGACGCCCAGCTCGCCTCGGCGTTCGCCGAGATCGCGGCGACGCTCGACGAGCAGGAGTCGACGATCGTCGAGGAGCTGAACAGCGTGCAGGGGCACCCGGCGGACATCGGCGGCTACTACCGTCCGGACGACGCCAAGACGAGCGCCGTGATGCGCCCGTCCGCCACGTTGAACGGGATCCTCGCCGCGCTGTAGACGCGGGGCGCACGAACAGGAGGCGCGGTGCCGGCTGGCACCGCGCCTCCCGTCCGTCGTGTGGTCGCGACCCGGGCCACGCTTCGTGAGCAGGAATGGTCGGGTCCGCATCACGAACCCGACCGTTCCTGCTCACGAAGGCAGCGCGTCAGCCGCGGGACGGGACGGGCGGGCCGGCGGCCAGCAGCGCCACGAACACCAGGGCGACGGCCACGACGCCGATGAGGATCGACACCGCCGGGTGCCGCACCACGAAGAACAGCAGGCGGTCCCAGAACCCGACGCGCCCCTCGGCACCGCGGCGCCACGGGCCCTCGAGCATCCCGCGCCGGGCCACGGCGACCTCGAACGGCACCGTCGCGTACGGCACGACGGCACTCGCCCACCCGAGCACGAGCGCTCCGGCCGACCACCGCTGGTTCACCGCGACGACGGTCGTCACGACGAGGTACGCCAGGAACACGAACCCGTGCACCCCGCCCCCGATCCGGACGCCCCAGTCGCCGGCACCGAGGCCGTACTTGAGCACCATCCCGGCGATGAGCATGGTCCAGGTCACGAGTTCGGCGACCGCGGCGGCGCGGAACAGGGAGCGGGGAGTCATGCGGACATCGTCGCGGACGCCTCCCGGGAAAGCCCCGACACTCCGGTGGTCGTATCGATTCGACGACCAGGCGGACTAGCGTGGGAGCCATGTCGACGCCGACCGAATCCCGTCCCCTGAACATCGTCGTCTGGAACGAGAACGTGCACGAGAGCCGGGGTGACGAGACCGTCGTCGGGCACTACCCCGACGGCATGCACACCGTGATCGCCGCC
Organism: Curtobacterium sp. MCBA15_016; assembly: GCF_001865105.1. NCBI lineage: Bacteria > Bacillati > Actinomycetota > Actinomycetes > Micrococcales > Microbacteriaceae > Curtobacterium > Curtobacterium sp. MCBA15_016. The sequence continues at coordinate 16,105 of NZ_MJGR01000001.1, read as the reverse complement.
GCGCTCCGCGAGCACCACCCCGACGCGACCGTGAGCACGGCCACCCTGCAGGAGCCCGACCACGGCATCACCGCCGAGCGCCTGGCCACCACCGACGTCCTGTTCTGGTGGGGCCACGCCGCCCACGACGAGGTCAGCGACGCCGTCGTCGACCTCGTGGTCGATGCCGTGCACGCGGGCATGGGCCTCGTGGTGCTGCACTCCGGGCACTACTCGAAGCCGTTCAAGCGCCTGATGGGCACGACCTGCTCCCTGAAGTGGCGGAACGACGGGGAGCGCGAGCTCGTCTGGACCGTGGCGCCCGAGCACCCGATCGCCGCGGGCGTCCCGCACCCGATCGTCATCGACCGCCAGGAGATGTACGGCGAGTACTTCGACATCCCGCGCCCCGACGAAGAGGTCTTCCTGTCGACGTTCGCCGGCGGTGAGGTCTTCCGCTCGGGCGTCGCGTACCGCCGGGGCCTCGGGAAGGTCTTCTACTTCTCCCCCGGTGACCAGGAGTACCCGGTGTACCACCACCCGGACATCCAGCGGGTGCTGTCGAACGCGGCCGCGTGGGCGGCGCCGGTGTCCGAGCGACGCGAACTGACCGCCGACCCCCACCCGCGGGACTGGTTCCTGGGCGAGGGTGCGGGTAGACAGGACGGGTGACCCACCTCGACGCCGCAGCGCACCGGTCGGCCGTGGTCGAGGCGCTCGGCGTCCTCGGCAGCGGCCCCGAGGAGCGCTTCGACCGCATCACCCGCATGACGCAGGAGGCCTTCGGGGTCCCGCTGTCCTTCCTCAACCTCGTGCACGACGGGCTCGTCACGGCGCAGTCCACGCAGGGCTGGCGTCAGGGCGGCAGCGCTCCGGCGGAGCAGGTGTTCTGCTCGACGACGGTCCTGACCGACGAGCCGATGGTGGTGCCGGACGCGACGCTCGACCCGCGGTTCGCCCACCTCGCCGCGGTCACCGAACAGGGCATCCGGTTCTACGCGGGCGCGCCGCTGTCGATGCTCGACGGCACGCGCGTCGGCACGCTCTGCATCATGGACGCGACGCCGCGCACGCTGACGGCCGAGGACATCGACCTGCTCCGCGACCTCGCGCGCTGGGCGGAGCGGGAGCTCGGGCACACGATCGAGCGCGACCGGGTCCGGCGGGTCGTGGAGGGCCTGGTCCCCGGACCCGTCGAAGTTCCGGGGTACTCGCTGGAGGTGCTGACGCTCCCCCGCGAGGACTCCGGTGACGTTGCGGACTGGCGGGTCGCCGCCGACGGCCGCCTGCACTGCACCGTCGGAGCCGTCCCGGCAGCCGGTCGCGCCTCGGCGCTCCTGGCAGCAGCGGTCCGGGCAGCCGTGATCGCGCGGACCGACGTCGACATGGAGACCGCGATCGTCGGCCTGGAGGCGCAGGTCGCCGCCGACCTGTCGGCTGCGGACGCCGTCGGGTCGCTCTTCCACCTGCGGCTCGACCCCGCGTCGGGTCACGTCGTGTACGGGGACGCCGGGCACGGCCTCGCGGCCGTCGTGCGCGCGGACGGCGGTGCCGCGGTGCTCCGGTCGCACGACCTGCCGATCGGCCTGCAACCGGACGGGACGCCGCGGACCCCCGGTGCGCTCGACCTCGTGTCGGGAGACCGTGTCGTGCTGTGCACCGACGGACTGCTGGCCGCGGTCGGGGACCTCGACACGCTGATCGGATGGGTGCGGGCCGCCGACGACACGGCGAGCCTGGTCGACCGGGTCCGGGGTGTCGCCACGGCCGGCACGCTCCTCGTCCTCACGCGCGACTGAGCGCGACGAGCCGCCCGCGCCCGCGACGGACCGCCAGCGCCCGCGGTCGTCAGCGCTGCGCGGGCTTCGCGGTCAGGGACACGACCAGCAGCGTCGCGAGCATCCCGAACCCGGCGAGCTCGATCCCGAGGCCGGCGAGCTGCCAGTAGGCGCTCCCCACGACCTGCGGCTGCGTGATCGACTCCGGCCACCACCCGTTGATGAACGGGATCGACGCCGGGAACGGATCGAGGCCGAACACGACGAGCCCGCCGAGCAGGAGCACCACCCCGAGTGCCGCCATCGCACCCCGCGACCCTCGGAGCATCCGGGCGACGAGCGCCGCGGCGATGCCGGCCAGCCCGACCACGGCGATCGCGAACGCCAGCACGACGACGGTCTGCGGCGCCAGCGCGACCCAGTCGAGCACGGCGATCGGCAGCAGCAGCCACCGACCCGTCCGTGCCCAGCGCACCGGGTTCCGCCATCCGTCCATGCCGGGAACCGTACGACAGTCGACCGGGGAGGTTCCCGGACGTCACCCGGACACCGCCTGGGACGGCCACATCGGTACGCTTGCAGGATCATGGCGCAGGACGGTGGCACGCGGCAGCAGCGGGCGGTCGCCACCCGTGCCGCGATCCTCGACGCGGCAGCGGGCGAGTTCGACGAGCGCGGGTACCTCGGCACCTCGATGGACGCCGTCGCCGAGCGGGCCGGCCTCACCAAGGGTGCGCTGTACTTCCACTTCACGTCGAAGGCCGACCTCGCCGGCGCGGTGATCGCCCGGCAGCACGAGGTCTCCCGGCGGTACGGCGAGGCGGCGGCCGCCCGCGGGACGACCCCGCTCGAGGTGCTCATGTGGATGTCCCAGGGCCTCGCGTCGCAGATGATCCACGAGACCGTCGTGAGCGCCGGCATCCGTCTGTCCACCGAGGCCGCGACGGCGGACGTGGCCCGGCAGGACCCCTACGCCGACTGGATCGCCGTGGTGACCGACCTCGTCCGACAGGGCATCGACGCCGGCGAGGTCGCCCCCGCGTGGGACCCGGAACTCGTCGGCCGCGTCGTGATCCCCGCGTACACGGGGGTGCAGACCGTGTCGGACGTCCTCGCCGACCGGGCGGACTTGTACGTCCGGCTCCGTGAGCTCTGGACGGTCCTGCTCGCGGCCATCGTCTCCGACCGGGTGCGCCCCGAGATCCCCCGGCTCGTCGCGCTGATCGCCCCGCTGCCCGACGATGCCTGACCCGACCGCCACGCGACGCGGGTCCCCCCATGGACACCCACGTCGCTGGTCCCTCGAGGCTACCGAGCGCCCGCCCCGCCCGGCTCTCCCCAGTTCACGGGTGTGCGCGCCCCCGGCTACCCTGACCCGATGGCCACCCCCGCCGCCGAGGTCGACGTCGACGTCCCGCTCGTCGCCGCCCTGCTCCGCGACCAGCACCCGGACCTCGCGGACCTCCCGCTCGCGATCGTGGCGAGCGGCTGGGACAACGTCGTGGTCCGGCTCGGCGAGCTGCTCGCCGTGCGGCTCCCCCGCCGGGCGGCCGCTGCGGCGCTCATCGAGCACGAGCAGCGGTGGTTGCCGGAGATCGCGCACCGGGTGGCAGCGATCGTGCCCGTCCCCGATCCCGTCCGCACCGGACGCCCGGCCCTCGGGTACCCGTGGTCGTGGAGCGTCGTCCGCTGGCTGCCCGGTACCCCGGCGGGCGAACGCGCCGGCGGCGTGCACGTGGCCGAGGCGCTCGCCGCGTTCGTCGAGCTGCTGCACGTCCCCGCGCCGCCGGACGCTCCCGTGAACCCCGTCCGCGCGGTGCCGCTCGCCACGCGCAGCGACAGCGTCCTGACGCGACTCGCGACGGCGGACGTGCCCCGGGCCCGTGAACTCGCGGCAGTCTGGCGGACCGCGGCGGCGCTGCCCGCGTACGCCGGGCCTCCCGTCTGGGTGCACGGCGACCTGCACCCCTTCAACGTGCTCTTCGAGACGGCACCGGACGGCGGGACCCGCCTGTCGGCGGTCGTCGACTTCGGCGACGTGACGGCGGGCGACCCGGCCGTCGACCTCGCCACCGCGTGGCTCACGCTCGACCGGGAGGCGCGGCGCACCTTCCGCACGCGCGTCGCGGCCGACGACGACACCTGGGAACGGGCGCGTGCCTGGGCCGTCTCGATCGGTTCGGCACTCCACCTGTCCGACGACCGCGCGTTCCGCGCCGTCGCACGCCGGGTGATCGGAGAAGTGCTGGACGACTGAGTCCGCGCGGGGCTATCGTGACCGCACCAATCCGTGCACGTGAAGATCGGAGGGGCCGTCATGACCCTCGAGTTCCGCGTCCAGCACGACGTCGCCACCGACGCCTCTCCCGTCCCGTCCACCCCGACCCGCACCGGCTTCCGCGGGCTCCTCGACCGGTTCTCCGCACGCCGTTCCGCTGCGCGCGACCGTCGCGTCGAGGCCCGGTTGCAGGAGCTGGACGACCTCGCCCGGCTGCTCTCCGGGGCGCGCGGCGTCATCGAACGGGGGTGGATCCAGCACGCGTGGTTCGCGTACGTCGACGAGCACGGTCGGATGCGGAAGGCCTCCAGCGCCGCGGCGATGGACGTGCAGGGCCGCCCCCTCGTCGCCGCGTGCCTGGTCGGGTCCGTGGTCTCCGCTGCCGGTGGCCCGCACGCCGTGCACTCGCAGCAGGTCCAGAGAGCCCTCGACCTGGTGTGGCACGCCCTCGCCGTCGACGAGGGACAGCCGGTCCTCTGGTGCCCGGCGCCGGACGTCCGGATGGGACGGGTCCGCGACCTGACCAGCTGGAACGACGCCCCGGCGCGGAACTCCGGCGAGGTCGCCGGGCTCCTGCTCACCGCCGAACGGGTCGCCGTGCAGGAGTCGGAGCGCGTGCGCGAGCGTTCGGTGGCACGATCGAGGGCATGACGAGCGCCGACCCGGTCCCCGAGGTCCACCCCGCACCGGCAGCACCGACCATCGCCTCGAGCGGCGGCTCGATGCTGTCGGACGAGGGGTCGACGACCGGCATCGACGCCGAGGTCCTCAAGCGGACGCTGCACCGGTACCTGCAGAAGCACCGCGCGGCAATGGTCGCGAAGCTCGACGGGCTCGCCGAACGGCAGGCACGATGGCCGGTCACGCCGACCGGGACGAACGTGATCGGTCTCGTGAAGCACGTCGCGGGCGTGCAGGCCATGTACTTCGGCGAGGTCTTCGGACGCCCGTTGCCGGACCCGCCCGCCTGGCTCGAGTCCGAGGACGGCGACGACATGTACGCCACGCTCGACGAGACCCTGGACGACGTCGTCGCGTTCCACCACCGCAGTGCCGCGCACGCCGACGCCACGATCGAGGCGCTCGACCTCGACGCCCTCGGGGTCGTTCCCTGGTGGCCGGAGGACCGCCGGCGGGTGAGCCTGCACCGGATCCTCGTGCACATGGGGTACGAGACGGCCCGGCACGCGGGGCACGCCGACATCGTGCGCGAGATGCTCGACGGGCTCGCGGGTGACGGGGACGGCAACCTCGCCGAGAAGAGCCCGGACGAGTGGGTCCTCTGGCGCGAGCACCTCGTCGACGTCGCCGAGCGGTCGGGACTCCGCGACCTCGGCGCATAGCCGACGACTGCTCGGGATCGTTACCGTTCTCCCAGGGTCGGGGCGCTGCACCGGTCCTGACCGGGTGTTTCCGGCTTCGCGGATCCGCAGGGAGTCGCTCCGGCGCCCGTCCCCGGTTGTGCGGTGACCCTGCCCCCTGCGTAGGTTCGAACCCACTTGTGCCCCGACCCGTGGGCAGTTCGGCCGACCGGAGGGGAGCGTTCTGCGCGTGTTCCAGTACATCGGGGAGCGGTGGGACCAGATCTGGTTCGCGTCGTGGCAGCACTTCTCACTGGTCGTCCAGTGCACGGTGCTCGCGACGCTCATCGCCGTGGTCCTCGCCACACTCGTCTACCGCAGCGAACGGCTCACCTCCGTCGCGAACGGGGTCTCGGCGATCGGGCTGACGCTCCCGTCCTTCGCGGTCATCGGCCTGCTCATCGTGCCGCTCGGCTTCGGCGTCGTGCCGTCCGTGGTGACGGTCGTCTTCTTCGCGACGCTGCCGATCCTGCGCAACGCCGTCGTCGGCCTCGCCGAGATCCCGCCGACGGTCGTCGAGTCGGCGCGGGGCATCGGCATGAGCCGGTTCCGCACCCTGCTCCAGGTCGAGCTGCCGATGGCGTGGCCGATCATCCTCAGCGGTGTGCGGGTGTCCGCGCAGATGGTGATGGGCATCGCCGCGATCGCCGCCTACGCGCTCGGCCCCGGGCTCGGCGGCTTCATCTTCTCCGGGCTGTCCCGCCTCGGCGGTGCGAACGCCCTCTTCTCCGTGACGGTCGGGGTGGTGGGGGTCGTCCTGCTCGCCCTCGTCCTCGACCTGCTCCTCCTCGGCCTCGGCCGTCTGACCATCTCGAGAGGTATCCGTGTCCAGCACTGACTCCGCCACCACCACCGCTCCCGCCGGCGACGTCACCGGCCGCCGCATCCTGCTCGACGAGGTCACGAAGCGGTACCCCGGTCAGACGAAGCCCGCGGTCGACGGCATCACGCTCGAGATCCCGGCCGGCAAGATCGTCATGCTCGTCGGCCCGTCCGGCTGCGGCAAGACGACCACGCTCAAGATGATCAACCGCCTGATCGAACCGACCGAGGGACGCATCGTCGTCGGCGAGGACGACGTCACGGGGATCGACGCGGACGAGCTCCGTCGCCGCATGGGCTACGTGATCCAGGCCGGCGGGCTCTTCCCGCACATGACCGTGGCGGCGAACATCGCGATCGTCCCGAAGATGCTCGGGTGGTCGAAGGAGAAGATCGCGGCCCGCGTCGACGAGCTCCTCGACCTCGTCTCGCTCGACCCCGACACCTACCGCGACCGGTTCCCCCGCGAGCTCTCCGGCGGCCAGCAGCAGCGCGTCGGCGTCGCCCGGGCGCTCGCCGCGGACCCGCCCGTCCTGCTCATGGACGAGCCGTTCGGCGCGGTCGACCCGATCACCCGCCAGCGCCTGCAGGACGAGCTCCTCCGCATCCAGGAGGAGCTGCACAAGACGATCGTCATCGTGAGCCACGACTTCGACGAGGCCGTGAAGCTCGGCGACTGGATCGTGATCTTCACCGAGGGTGCCCACATCGTGCAGTACGACACCCCGGAGCGGATCCTCGCGGAGCCGGCGAACGAGTTCGTCGAGAACTTCATCGGGTCCGGCGCCGGGCTCAAGCAGCTCACGCTGAACCGGGTCCGCGACGTCGAGCTCGCCCCCGCGGTGACCTGCTCGCCGGGCGAGGAGGCGAAGGCCGTGCTGCAGCGCATGCAGGAGGCCGGTGGCCACGGGCACGCCGTCGTCGTCGACCGCCGACAGCGTCCGATCGGGTGGCCGACGCGTCGTCAGCTCGAGCGGCTCGACCGGATCCCGGAGGGCATCGAGCCCGACCTGCCCGTCGTGGGCGGGGCCGCCACCCTGAACGACGCGCTCGACACCATGCTCGTGTCGAGCGCCGGCGCCGCACTCGTGACCGGCCGCGGCGAGGCGTTCCAGGGCGTCATCACCGTCGAGACGGTCATGGACGCGATCACCCGGTCGCGCGCCGCCGCCGCCCAGGAGCAGGCCTACACGCCGGTCGGGACGAACACGAACCCGATCGAGACCATGCCGTCGTCGCCCGTGGTGGCGACCAGCGGGGAGGACCTGTGAGCGCGGTCGCCGCCGAGGCGGGGACGGGCAGCCGCACCGGGTGGAAGGGGCTGCTCGTGCAGCCGATCGCCATCCTCGTGGTGCTCGCCGGGTTCGCGGTCTGGCTCGCCACGGCGGACCTCACGCCGACCGAGCGCACCACGCTCAACCCGGCGGACATCCTCGCGCTCACCGGGCAGCACCTCGTGCTGACCCTCGAGTCGACCGTGCTCGTGCTCGTGATCGGCATCCCGCTCGGCGTCCTGCTCACCCGCGGGCCGCTCCGCCGGGCGAGCGTGTACGTGCTCGCCGTCGCCAACTTCGGGCAGGCGGCACCGGCCGTCGGGCTCATCGTGCTGCTCGCCGCGTGGCTCGGCCTGAACTCGTGGTCGGCCGTCGTCGCCCTCGTGCTCTACGCGATCCTGCCGGTGCTCCGGAACACCATGATCGGCATCCAGAGCGTCGACTCGCGGTTGGTCGAGGCCGGGCGGGGCATGGGCATGAGCGCGTTCAGCGTGCTCATGAAGGTCGAGCTGCCGCTGGCCGTGCCGGTCATGCTCTCCGGCATCCGCACCGCGCTGGTGCTGCTCGTCGGCACCGCGAGCCTGGCGACGTTCGTCGGCGCCGGTGGCCTCGGACTGCTCATCACCACGGGCGTGAACCTGTTCCTGCCGAAGGTCCTCGTCTCCGGGGCGCTCCTGGTGGCGCTCCTCGCCCTGTCCATCGACTGGATCGGCCGCGTGGTCGAGACGGTCGCACGACCGAAGGGACTCCGATGACCCACGACGCCCCGAACGCGACCCACGACGCCCCGCGCGCCGATCTGCGGGGCGCACGCCGCGCCTCCCGTCCGACCGTCCGTCGCCGGATCGCGACCGCCACCGCCGTGGCGGGCGCGGCCGCCCTCGTGCTCACCGGCTGCGGCCTGCAGCCGGCGACGTCCTTCGTCCCCGCCGCGGACCCCGGTTCGATCCAGCGCATCGACGACCTGCCGGACGGCGCGCACATCACCGTGACCTCGAAGAACTTCACCGAGCAGCTGGTGCTCGGCAAGATCGCCGTGCTCGCCGCGAAGGCCGCCGGGTTCGACGTCACCGACGAGACGAACGTGCCGGGCAGCGTCGCCGTCCGCGAGCTGATGACCTCGCACGGCGCCGACTTCACGTACGAGTACACGGGCACGGCCTGGCTGACCTTCATGGGCCACAGCGAGGGCATCCCGGACAAGACCGAGCAGTGGGAAGCGGTGAAGAAGGAGGACGCCGGCAACGGCCTCACCTGGCTCGAGCCGGCGCCGATGAACAACACGTACGCCTTCGCCGTCCGCGACGAGGCCGTGTCGGAGCTCGGCGACATCAAGACCCTCTCCGACATCACGAAGCTCCCCGTCAGCGATCGCACGTTCTGCGTCGAGTCCGAGTTCAACTCCCGTGCCGACGGCTTCAAGCCGATGCTGAAGAAGTACGGGCTCGAGCTCGGCGGCTCGGGCGACAACGGCATCCCGACGAAGAACGTCAGCATCCTCGACACCGGCACGGTCTACACCGCGACCGATCGTGGCAAGTGCAACTTCGGCGAGGTCTTCACCACCGACGGCCGCATCAAGTCGCTCGGGCTCACCGTGCTCGAGGACGACAAGGGCTTCTTCCCGGCGTACAACGTCGCGCCCGTGCTCGACTCGGCGACGCTGAAGGAGTACCCGCAGCTCGAGGACGTCTACGACCAGATCTCGCCGAAGCTCACGGACGCCGTGCTGCAGGAGCTGAACCGGCAGGTCGACGTCGAGGGTCGGGAGCCCGCCGACGTCGCCTTCGACTGGATGGTCAAGGAGGGCTTCATCACGAAGCCGTGATGCGGGCGAGGCGCGCCGCGCTCGCATCGTGAGCAGAAATGGTCGGGTCCCCGAGCGGCACCCGACCATTTCTGCTCACCATGCGACGGACGGGAGGCGCGTGATGCGACGGACGGGAGGCGCGTGGCGGCCCCGCCCCGCGCCTCCCGTCCGCTACTGGCCCGTGATGCGGGCCGCGGTGTCGCGGATCGTGGCGACCACCCGCGCGCGGACCTCCTCCGGGTCCGACCCCTCGTGGCGCGCCGAGCTCCGCAGCCCGGTCATGCACATGCCGAGCAGCATCTCGGCCGCCTGGGGCGTGGCCGCGTCCGGACCCCAGGCCGGGTCCCGCTCGAGGATCGTCCGGACCGCGCCCGTCATCGCCTCGGCGACCGTGGTCATCCGGGAGACCTGGCGGCGCATGAGCTGCGGGAAGCGCACGATCACCTCCTTCCGGGCGAGCCGCTCGTGCTCGTCACCGAAGGACTCCCCGAACACCAGGAACGCCAGGTCCACCACGGCCTGTGCCGCGGGCTCCCCCGCGACGGCGGCCAGGTGGGCGTCGAGCGTCTCGGGCGCGAGGTCGAGCTCGGTGTGCCCGAGGACCGCGTCCTCCTTGCTCTCGAAGTAGTTGAAGAACGTGCGCGGGGAGACCTCGGCGCGCGCGGCGATCTGCTCGATCGTGGTGCGGTCGATGTCCTGTTCGAGTGCGAGGGAGCGTGCCGCCTCGGCGATGCGGTGCCGGGTTTCGAGGCGTTTGCGGTCGCGGAGGCCCATCTCGGAGGCGGGCGCGGTGTCGGGCATGGCCCGACTGTAACCGGAACGTCACATCGTTTACAGCAAACGCAAACTTGCAGTCGTGCAGCGGACAGTACGGTGGGCGCATGACCACTCCCGTGCTCGAGGCCCGTGGCCTCGCCAGGACCTACGGCCGCGGCGCGACGCGGTTCGACGCGCTCAAGGGGGTGTCGCTGCAGGTGAACCAGGGCGAGAGCCTCGCGATCGTCGGCAAGTCCGGCTCCGGGAAGTCCACGCTCATGCACCTCCTCGCGCTGCTCGACAAGCCGTCGGCGGGTCAGGTGCTCCTCGACGGCACCGACGCCGCGACGCTCAGCGCCCGGCAGGTGAACCGCACGCGGAACAGCACCTTCGGGTTCGTCTTCCAGCAGTTCTTCCTCACGCCGAAGACCTCGGTGCTCGAGAACGTCGTGCTCCCGTTGAAGATCGCCGGCGTCTCCGGTGCCGAGCGGAAGCGCCGGGGCATGGCCGCACTCGACGCCCTCGGCCTGGCCGACAAGGCGAAGAACGACGCCAACGACCTGTCCGGCGGGCAGAAGCAGCGCGTGGTCATCGCGCGTGCACTGGTCGGGGAGCCGAGCGTCATCTTCGCGGACGAGCCGACCGGCAACCTCGACACGAACACGGGGCAGGTGGTCGAGGACATGCTCTTCGGGCTGCAGCGCGACCGGGGCATCACCCTCGTGGTCGTCACCCACGACGAGGAACTCGCCGAACGCTGCGACCGGCGCGTCAACGTGCGCGACGGACTCATCGTGGGCGGGAGCGACGACGCCGTCGACGCGCCGGCCACCCACGGAAGGCACTCCGCATGAACGTCCTCGACCTCTTCCGCACCGCGGTCGCGAACACCTTCCGGTCGAAGCTGCGCACGACGCTGACGGTCATCGCGATCTTCATCGGCGCGTTCACGATCACCCTGACCTCGGCCATCGGCACGGGCGTCAGCAACTACATCGACACCCAGGTGGCCTCCATCGGCGACACCGGGTCGCTGACGATCACCAAGGCCGTCGAGTCGTCGACCGACTCCGGGCCGGCGAAGTACGACCCCGACGAGTCGAGCCAGAGCGTGGACCGCGGGCCGGCCTCGTTCGCGTACCTGTCCCAGTCGGACGTCGACAAGATCACGGACGTCTCGGGGGTGAAGAGCGTCCGCCCCGCCGTCGCCCTGAGCACGAAGTGGGTCGAGTACGACGGGAAGGGCAAGTACGTCGTCGACATCGCCGCCAACGCCGGGGAGCTCGACGCCGACCTCGCCGCCGGGAAGCAGCTCGACGACGCGTCCTCCGCCGGCAACCAGGTGCTCCTGCCCACGAACTACCTGGAGAACCTCGGGCTCGGCAGCGCGAAGGCCGCCGTGGGCAAGGAGCTGACCGTCGCGGTCGACGACTACCAGGGCAAGGAGCACACCCTGACCGCCACGATCGCGGGGGTGCAGAACGAGTCGCTGTTCGGCGGCGGTGCCGGTGCGAACGCCGCGCTCACCGACGCGATGCAGGCCGCGCAGGAGACCGGCAAGCCCTCGTCGATCGCCACCTCGTACGCCAGCGCCACCGCCACGCTCGACAGCGGTGCGTCGGCCAGCAGCGTGAAGAGCGCCCTGTCGAAGGACGGCTACACCGGGCAGACCATCCAGGACCAGCTCGGCCAGTTCCAGACGGTCATCAACGGCATCGTCGGCGTGCTCAACGCCTTCGCCGTGATCGCGCTCGTCGCGGCCGGGTTCGGCATCATCAACACGCTGCTCATGAGCGTGCAGGAGCGCACGCGTGAGATCGGCCTGATGAAGGCGATGGGCATGGGCGGCGGGAAGGTCTACACGCTGTTCTCGCTCGAGGCCGTGTTCATCGGGTTCCTCGGCAGCGCGATCGGTGCGGGCGTGGCGATCCTGCTCGGGACGGGGATCTCGAACGTCCTCGCCGGGACCGTCCTCAAGGACCTGCCGGGGCTGCAGATCATGCAGTTCGCGCCGTCCTCGGTGATCACGATCATCCTCGTGGTGATGTTCATCGCCTTCCTCGCGGGCACGCTGCCGGCGCGTCGGGCGGCCCGGCAGAACCCGATCGAGGCGCTCCGGTACGAGTAGGCGCACGCGTGCCTAGTCTCTGAGGGGTGGCGGCGTTCGGACGGGACCTCGGGGACGGGTACACGCTGACGCTGCGCGACCTCACCACCGTCCGGCCGCTGCACGAGCTCGTCGTCGCGAACGCCGACCGGCTCCGTGCCGCGGAGCCGTGGGCGTGGCAGGAGCAGACCGTCGAGACGATCGGCCTGCACACCGAACACCTGCTCGGCCAGTACGCCATGGACCGCGCGCTGCCCTGCGTCATCCGGCAGGACGACCGGGTCGTGGGTGCCGCCTCGCTCGCCTTCGACCCGTACCTGGGGCAGGCATCGCTCGGCTACTGGGTGGACGCGGGCCAGGAGGGACGGGGTGTCGCCCGGCGCGCCGCCACCGTCCTCGTCGGGGTGGCCCGGGCGCGGGGCGCCGCGCGTGCCGAGATCCGGACGGCGGTCGACAACGTGCGCAGCCGGGGCCTCGCCGAGCGGCTCGGCTTCACGCACGAGGGCACCCTGCGGAGCGCGATGCCCCTGGGGCCGGTGCGGGTGGACGTCGCCGTGTACGGCCTCGTGTTCTGAGCGGGCAGCCCCGGGGCCCAGGGCCGACCGGGTCAGCGGCCCGGCGTCGCCCCCGACCACACGGCGAACGCGCCGCCCACCACGAGCAGCACGAGCAGCAGGATCCACACCGCCAGTGCGACGAGGTTCAGGAAGATCCCCCACCCGGCACGCCCGCGGGCGAACGGTTCGCGGCTCCGCGAGGCGATGCCGAGGCACAGCCCGACGATCGGCGCGACGAACGTCCAGCCGGCGAGCAACGAGCAGACGCCGAGGACGAGACTCGCCGTGCCGAGCCCGGTGCGGGGGGATTCCGAGTACGTGACCATGCACCAGACGCTACGGGTCCGTGGGAGGCGGGTCGTCCCTCCAGGGCCTGATCCGGGTCCACCTGCGGACGGATGGTCACCGGACGCCGGTATCGTCGACTGCATGGCCTTGTTCGGACGACGCAGCAAGCACGACGTGCGCGACCGACCCGTCAGTCAGGTCGAACTGAAGCGCGCCGTCGACGAGGGCTTCCTCATCGCGAAGGCCGCGGTCACCATCGCCGTGGGCAACCGGATCATCACGAACGCCCTCCGCGACGAGGGGTACTTCGACCACGCCGTCATCGCCGACGCCGCGCGCGAGGAACTCCACCGCATGGCCGAGGAACAGCGCGGCGACGCTGCCCGGATGCGCGAGATCCGCTCGAGGTCGAGCAAGCAGAAGGGCCGTTCGCGGCACCAGCACGACTACCGCCGCGGTGACGACCTCAAGCTCCGCACGCGTGAGGCGACGTACGAGCAGCTCGCGACGATGCTCGACAAGCGCCGCGACGACCAGGGCTTCGTCGACGGCATCGTCCTCGCCGCCCGTGCCCGCGCCTGGGACGACATCGGCACGACCGTCGTCGGGCGGCTGGGGTGGGCGCAGCGTCCGGCGGACGACTACGAGGTCGGGCGGGACGACCGGCTGCAGCAGATGCTCGACGAGGACTTCGCGGCGCTGCTGGCGGAGCACCCGGTGGGGTCGACCCCGGTGGACGCCGACGAGCCCGACGCAGCGGACGCGGGCGACGACGGGTCGGACCCGGCGGACCCGGACGCGGCGCGCGTCTGACCGGGACCGGCCGTCGGAGCGCAGCGATCTCGACGGCGTTGCGGCCCGTCGCCGGCAACCGGCCCGCGCCTGATGCCCGGCACCTCGGTCCACGCGCTGCGGCTCGGAGCGGATCTGCTGAAGTCGTCCGCGCCGTGACCGTTCCGGTTCGCGGATCACGGGGTTCGCGAACCGGAACGGTCATCTGCAGAACCGCGAACGGCCCTGGAACGGACGCGATGACGGGCTGCACGCGGGGGGCATGGCAGACCCGCGCCTCCAGGGCGCCGAACGGTGCGGAGCGCGCCTCGATCACCGCTCGCCGTGAGGGGGATGCGGGTGCGCTGCCCGAGACGGCGCGCAGCAGCGGTCCCTAGGCTCGGGGGCATGGTGGATGCGGTGGTCGTCGGAGCCGGACCGAACGGACTCGCGGCGGCGGTGACGCTCGCGCGTGCCGGGCTGTCGGTCGAGGTCGTCGAACGCGCCGACACGATCGGCGGTGGTGCGCGGACCGCCGAACTCACGCTGCCCGGGTTCCTGCACGACGTGTGCTCCGCCGTGCACCCGATGGCGCTGCAGTCCGAGTTCTTCCGGCGCTTCCGCCTCGAGGACCGCATCGAACTCCGCCTGCCCGAGGTCCAGTACGGGCACCCGCTCGACGGCGGCCGTGCCGGGATCGCGTACCAGGACCTCGCGCGCACCGCCGAGTCGCTCGGCATCGACGGCCCGGCGTTCCGGCAGCTCATGGCCCCCCTGTCCGGCAACGCCGACCAGGTCGCCGACTTCGCCACCGGCGCCCTGCTGCACGTCCCGCGGCACCCGCTGAGCGTCCTCCGGTTCGGGTTGCGGGCGCTCGAGCAGGGCACGAGTGCGTGGAACCTCCGCTTCCGCGACGAGGTCGCCCCCGCCATGGTCTCCGGCGTCGCGGCCCACTCGATCCAGCACATGCCGTCCCTCGCCACGGCCGCCGCCGCGCTGTCCCTCGGCGCCTACGCGCACGCCCGGGGCTGGCCCGTCCCGATCGGCGGCAGCCAGGCGATCGTCGACGCGCTCGCCGCCGACCTCGTCGCGCACGGCGGCCGGATCGAGACCGGGCGCGAGGTCCGCTCGCTCGCCGACCTCACCCCGGCCAAGGCGGTGCTGTTCGACACGAGCGTCCCCGGGATGCTGCGGATCGCCGGGAAGCAGATCCCCACGCCGCGACGGGGCGCCCTCCGGCGCTTCCGGTTCGGCAACGCCGCCGCGAAGGTCGACTTCGCGCTCTCCGACCCGGTCCCGTGGACGAACGAGGCGCTCCGCCGCGCCGGCACGGTGCACATCGGCGGGACCCGCGCCGAGATCGCGGCCGCCGAGGGTGCGGTCGCACGCGGCCAGCACGCCGAGCGACCGTACGTGCTCGGCTCGGAGCCCACCGTGGTCGACCCGAGCCGCGCGCCCGCGGGCAAGCACGTCTTCTGGGCGTACGCGCACGTCCCCGCCGGGTCGGACGTCGACCAGACCGAGGCGATCACGCGGCAGATCGAGCGGTTCGCGCCCGGCTTCCGCGACACCGTCCTGCAGTCGAGCAGCCGCACCGCGGTCGAGATGGGCGCGTACAACCCGAACTACGTCGGCGGTGACATCGCCGCGGGTGCCGCGAGCTTCTGGCAGCTGGTCAAGCGCCCGGTGCTGTCGTCCGACCCGTGGCGCATGGGCGGCGGCATGTACCTCTGCTCCGAGGCGTCCGCCCCCGGCCCCGGTGTGCACGGCATGGCCGGCTGGCACGCGGCCCGGAGCGCCCTGCGACACACGTTCGGGCTGCCCGAGCACGTCGATCTCACACCGGAGGACTGACCATGGCGAAGAACGTCCGCATCCTGCACTGCCGCCCGGAGGACGTCTTCGACGTGCTCGCGGACGGCTGGCTCTTCACGACGTGGGTCGTCGGCGCCTCGCGGATGCGCGGGCAGGACCCGGGCTGGCCAGCGGTCGGCACCCGCCTGCACCACTCGTTCGGCGTCTGGCCGCTCGTGATCGACGACGTGACGACGGTCCTCGAGTGGGACGCCCCGCACCGCATGGTCATCCAGCCGAAGGGGTGGCCCCTCGGCGAGGCCCGGGTCGAGCTCGTCGTCGAGGAGCACCGCCGCGGCTGCAAGGTCACCATCGTGGAGAACGCCGTGGCGGGGCCGGGCGCCTGGGTGCCGGACCTCCTGATGCAGCCGATGATCTGGATCCGCAACCGCGAGACGCTGCGGCGGCTCGGCTGGGTGGCCGCGGGTCGCATCGCGACGTCCTGAGGGCCGGGAGGCGCGGTGCGGGCC